>NZ_JADEXD010000049.1 GCF_015207285.1 Tychonema sp. LEGE 07203
CTTTAGAAAAATGGTATTACATTGATACTCCTAGACGCACGGGCGGGCAGAAACCGGGTTTTTAACTAAAATAATTGCTCACAACTGTGAATTTCGGTTCAAAACCCAGTTTCTTAGTGGGCGATCGCACTCGCCCACTAATTTAGATATATTTAAGGAGAAGGAAGTTGTGGCACAAAATTGCTGCTGCCTTTATAACCGGATAAAAGAGCAAGTTTTTCCAAAGATTGCCTGCCGGTGTAATATTTGCCCCGAATTTCCCAAGTGGGATAAGCTTGAATCTTCGCAGCTTTGCACAAATCCGGTTGAGCATTTTTTCCCCTGGGATCGCACTCAATGTAAGTAATCGCGGTAAATGCTTGTTTGCCGAAAAGTTCTTGTTGCGTGTGACAGTGAGGACACCAGTAAGCACCGTACATTTTAGCTTTGATAGTCTGCAAATGGGTTGCTAAAGCTATTTGATCCGGCGCGGATTCGCTAAGAATCGGGGGCGCTTCTGGTTCGGTAACAGGCTGTGCGGCAGGAGGTGGAGGGAGGGTTTGTGCTAAAGTTTGAGTGGATTGGTTGCTGAAGCTTAACTGTGCAATTCCTCCGTCTGCTTTGGTACTGCCGAAAATCCCCAGAGTTAGGAAAATTGCGATCGCACAAAAGTTGAATTTGCTTACTTTCATCTTGAATTTCATCTGGGATTTGCTAGGATTTCGCGAGCTTGATTCATAGCCTCTACAGCATTGTGTACCACAAAAATGTTATTTTTGCCTAAATCTTTAAAGAAAAGTTGACTTTCCCAGCTATGATTTAACAAAATAACTTGCTTGTGAGCTTTGATGGCGAGGGCAATTTCCGAAGCGGTGCCCGCGCCCGTACCGCAGGCAATTATCACATCTGAAGAAAGAATATTAATGTTATTTCTGGCGTTTTCCATATCGGTGACAATGGCAATATCTACAGCTTCGGAAATGCCGCGAGTATCGTTTCCCGGAAGGATGCCGATTGTTAAACCGTTAGCTGATTTTGCACCTTTGTTGGCGGCATCCATCACGCCGACATTTCTACCGCCAGTGAGCAATATCCATCCAGCTTCGGCGATGAGTTGTCCGAGTTGATAGGCGTTTTCTAAGTCAGTTGATGTGGCACTTTCGCCTGGGCCCATGATGCCAATGATAGTTTTTTTCATAGTTTTAGAGTAAATAGGGTGTTATTAATACTTGCTAGTTTTTTGGCGCTATCTGCGAATGTATGTTATCATATAAATAGTGGTTTGTTCAAAATATTTTTAACACAACTAACTTCCCTAATTTCCCTAGTATTTTTCCTATGAAAGAGCAAACATTTAAACTAGATGAATCTCAGATAAAATTTTTAGAACTCTGTCAAAACTATGGATTTAAAGATGCTAGTGAATTAGTTAGAATAGCGACTCAACGGTTGGAAATAGCGTTAGAAACGGAGCAGTTGAAAGAATCTGCGATGCTCTATGCAGAAATCCATGAGGAAGATACAGACTTGCAAGAATTGACGGAATTAGGTTTAGAAGAATGGCTGAAGCTATAAAATTAAAACGCGGTTTAATTATTGAAGTTAATCTCGATCCAACGAAGGGTTCTGAAACGGGGAAAATTAGACCTTGTGTTGTTGTGACCAACAATACTTATAATGAGCGAGTTCCTGTAATCCAGGTTGTTCCAATTACTGCTTGGAGTGAAAAAAAAGCCAAGATTAAAAGTAATGTGGAGATTGAAGTTTCAGAAGCAAATGGATTAACCAAAAAAATCTATTGCAGATTGTTTGCAAACGCGGCCTATAGATTATTTTTTTCGCTTGGTGGATATCCGAGGTGAACTTGAGCCAGAGGTTTTACTAAAAATCAATCGAGCTCTCAGAATCGTGTTTGCTTTGTAATTTTCAAAATTTTTAAATAATAATCAATAGATTGCGAGGCGATCGGTATTTTTGGTACTTATGAACTGAGTGCTAAGGGTTGTTTGACCAATTGTTCGACAACTAGCGATCGACAAACAGCTTCAATTTTATTATTTCCACCAATTTCAAATAACAGATGCAGCCACTCATTAGGAGAAAGGGATAGATTTTCTAACCAAGGAGAGGGAGTAACTTGCTCCCAGCCGACGATTGTACCGAGGTTCGCAGGTTTTTCCTTTAACTCATCAGAATTGGGGTTGAGTTGTACATCCAGTCGAATGCAGGTTTTGAGAATAATGTTGAAAAATTGGTCATTGGTAGCAACTTCAGAAGTAGAATTAGTTGAATTGAGTTGCCAATAGTAGTTGAGATTGAGGACATAATCATAGGGAAATTGCCACCCCATCGATAGCAGTTCTGATTCGGTAAAATCGTATTGTTGCCAAATTTCTTCAAAGTTCATAGTCTGATAAATAAATGGGGTTAAGGGAGCAGAATAAAGTGTGTGTCTCCACGACTTCCGGGTTTTCCTGATGCGTTTAGGGGTTGTTCTGCGGGTGCGCCACCTCCTGGGCCATTGTAAACGCGAGCATAGGATGAAGCATCAGGTTGAGTCATAATTCTGACACTGTATTGAGTGTTTGGGCTTGTCCAAATTGTACCCGCACCGCTTTTTGATCCTCCTCTAGCTGGAGTGGATATCCAACCCGAAGCAGTAAGTTCTGTTTCGAGGGTGATTTTATCGATTCCACTGACAAGGAAATTAAGAACATCTGTGACAGTTAGGATGTTACCTGATGAGATAGTTCATGGAAGTTGGGTTTAGGGTGCGGGAATACTGAGAGAGCGAGATCCCTTCATGATTATAAAACGGGCGAGATCCCTTCTGAATTGTTAGAAAGGGATCTCCATCTTTTTTTACCGCAGATGGACGCAGATTAACGCGGATGCAGGAAGGGATCTCGATCGTTTGATGAATTATGGGCGGCTTTTTGGATTTGGCTGAGAAAGGGATCTCGCTCTTCCCCATTTTCTCAAAAATAGAGGTCATGCAGCTTCCAATTGTAACCGACGTTCTACTCGTTCGTATTCATCTTCTAATAGCCAGAGTTTAGCTTCTTGATAATCTGAACTCGAAAATACAATCTGATAATTTTGAGCAGGATCGTAGACACAGCTATTACCTGAACCGTCACCGAGTAAAATTAGGACGTAAGGTGGTGAGGCTGTCGGATCTACCCATAATTCTGTGAATTCCCAGTTATCGGCTAGGTTTAGTTCTGGGGATGACATGGTATTTATCTCCTTTGATTTTAATTTCTCCATACTTAAGTGGTATTCTACTATTGTTGCTGTCAAGTCTGTAGCCAATGGGGTCAGCAAAATAGAGACCATAACGCTCGTGACCGCGAATTACGCCTATCAACTCTCCATTTGCAATAATAGCTTCAGCTACCATTTCCATTGTAGCCCGATCGTTAAATACATGAACGCTACCTTCTTGTTTGAGTAGATTTTGCATTTCCGAAGTGTCGGGTAGATGTTTGGCAACGTGTTTGGTATCGAGGCTTAGTTCGCGGTTAATTCCGGTCATAAATTGAGCGGATATAAATTATATTGATTGTGCCATATTTTATGCCTTTTTACTAAAAGATATACAAGATAACAGCGGGATTATTGTCTGATGAGCGAGATTCCTTCTGAATTGTTAGAAAGGGATCTCGATCTTTTTTTACCGCAGATGGACGCAGATTAACGCGGATGTCAGAAGGAATCTCGATCTTTTGATGAATTATGGGCGGCTTTTTGGATTTGGGTGAAAAAGGGATCTCGCCATGATTGATTGAGAAAGCTTAAAAAATAGACATTAATTTTTCACTTCCTGAAAAATCTTATAATATTCGCAAATTATTTCAATAAAAATATCCTCTTCTAACCGAAAATAACTCAAAGCAGATAAATCTAAATTAGCAGGAAAATTGAAAGGATAGGACAGGGAAGATAAGAAAGTTTCGGCATTTTCTTCAAGATTTGTCAGTTCGACTTCTCCTACCCAAAAACAGTAATTTTCATCATCGGAATTGATGGGGCGAGAAATCACTAGGTGAAGAATGCGATCGAACTCGATCGCTACATCTCCCACTTCGGGGCCAAAGGTGAAGTCTAAACGCAAGCCAAGATTTTGAGGGCGAAGTGAAACCCCTACTAAATCGGCACTTTTTAAGTCTTCTAAAAAGGTTTTGAGGTTGAGTGCGAGATCGGTTGTCATAGAATCACTTTTCCTCCGGCAAGTAGAAGCGATCGCCTTTCTGGATTATCCTGAGAAAGGGATCGCTCAAAGACTAATGGAAACAACATCCCCAGCATCATTAATGCGAATTGCCGAACCTGCTGACAGGGACGATATCATAGTGCTAACTTGTCTCATCAAAGGTACAAGATGTCTGGTCTCGTACTGCTAGAATCTAAGACCACAATTCTAATAACATAACTTGCTAGATTTTGTTGATAGGGAAGATTTTTATCAGCCGTGATAAAAACCTCAAAAGGATGATTCTCGGATCTATCCAGAATTTCCCTGTCTTTTAGCCCTCTCCACCCCATGTCATAAACATTGCTGATTGAATGACCCTCGTCTAAGAAAGGCTGCTTCAGTTTTTGACTCAAGAGATTTTCATCAAGCAATATAAGCATTTGAATCACTTTCTAGCGAGAGCATCATCTTAGTGAGATTTTCTAGCACTTTAATTGCCTGACTTTCTAGGTAAGGAAAATCATTAATAAATTCTGCGAAACCGCTTTCACCTTCCAGGTAGTCGAAAAAAGTCTTTAAGGGAACGCGAGTTCCGACAAATACGGGGACACCGCTCATAATTTCTGGATCGCGGTGAATAATCCCTTTTCTTTGCAGTAATTCTTCTGTTTTCACGGGCTTTACTCCTTTATGTCAAAAGAAGTGGGCAAGTCTAGCTGTAACTGATGAGTAATTGTATCATAAATTTAGCAAAAGCGAGATCCTTTCTGAATCTGACCGATCGAGGGATCTGACTCTTCAAAAGGTAAGGGATCTCGCTCTTTTCGGTACTTATTAACTGAGTGCTAAGGGTTGTTTGACTAATTGTTTGATAACTAGCGATTGACGAAATATCAAATATATGCTAGTTTTTAATTAAAAAAAGTAGGATCTAACATGAGTGTCGCCCAAAACCCTGAAACAAAGCTGATGGAAAAAATCCGCAGTTTACCGCCAGATAAAATCACGGTATTAGAAGATTTTATCGACTTCCTATTAACGCGAAGTGAAGCTCGTCTTCTCGTTTATGCTGCGACTAAACTCTCAGAAGCAGCCTTTGCTAAAATTTGGGATAACCCAGAGGACGCGGAGTATGACGAGTTATAATTTTGGTGATGTGGTTTTAGTTCCGTTTCCTTTTACCGATCAAACTACAAATAAAAAACGTCCAGCAGTTGTGATTAGTTCTGACGTTTATAATGCAGAATATCCCGATCGCATTCTGATGGGTATAACTAGCCAAGTTGGCAGTAGTCCGAAAGTGTGTGATATTGTCATCACAGATTGGCGAGGGGCTGGGCTTCTAAAAGCTTCTATGATTAAGCCTGTGATTACGACAATTGAGAAGCAACTGATACTCAAAAAATTGGGCAGGCTTCAAGATGTAGATATCCAGTCTTTGAAAGAGGGATTGATTGGAATTATAGGTAATAATTGAGCGAGATCCCTTCTGAGTTATTAGAAAGGGATCTCGCTCTTTTTTGACCGCAGATGGATGCTGATTAACACGAATGTAAGAAGGGATCTCGCTTTTGTTGAGTAACGGATCTCGCTCTTTTACTTACTGAGCATTTTCTTGCTCTAGAAGTCGATCTAATTTATTTTCAATTGTAGTTAGCTTTCTCAAAACGGTTGGACGATCTTCATCAAGAGAAGTAAGCAAGTTAGCAATTCCTGACTGAACGTTAATCAATTGCACGACAGCATTTTGCAATTGTACCATTCCTTCTCGAAGTTCCTGCCGTTCGAGTCTTGATTCTGCCATGTTATCTAACATAGCTTGAGTTGCTCTAGCGTTGCTTTCTATTAGTTGCTTCAGTTCTTCATCGCTCATGTCGATCGCTGTTGGTAAATCAGATACTACTTGAGATTGTAGCAGATGAAAAGGGATCTCGCCCTTCATGATTATAAAACGAGCGAGATCCCTTCTGGATTGTTAGAAGGGATCTCGCTCTTTTTTACCGCAGATGGATGCTGATTAACGCGGATGCAGGAAGGAATCTCGATCGTTGGATGAATTATGGGCGATCGCCATTCTGAATCTGGGTGAGACAGGGCGATCGATATTAATCGGGCTAAGTGTTATAACCAGAACTGGATGAAGACGAAGAATTACTACTTGGAGTATTAGTATTGCCAGACACTAGAGAAATAGACTTCCAGTAATTAGCCACTTGAAAGGGATTGAATTTAGTATTGACTGGGTTCCAAGGCCCTGCAATCTGTTTTTCCGAAGACAGCTTAGCTTCTACTTTAGGAAGTAAACTTTTAACTGCTTCTTCGACGTTAAAAGGAGATTTTGGCAATTTCAGCTTTTCTATTGATTTTGATAGACTAATACCCACCTCACTTTTTAAATTCAAAGTAAATTCAGTCCACAAATCAGCTATCGGTTGAACTCGCAATTGTTTCATACCAGCAGGTATATTTTGTGTTGTTAATTCATTAAATCCAATTTCAAATTCATTGCCGTTTTCCTGGTCATCATAGTCAATCTTAAAGCCCTTTACTTCCATAAATGACTCCTGTTTGACATTGAGACCCAAGTTGCCAATCATAGGAAAGTCCGTATCATTCGATTTGTTCAGCATACTTGCGATATCAATTCCCCAAAAGGAATCATCTGTGGCTGTGAGCTTGCCATTCTTCATCTCATAAGTATTGGCTGCCAAACTTGGGTCAATAGTAACGGGACTAAACAGACCTGATAGAATTTGATCAGTGTTTGCTTGCAAACTCACCTCAAGAGGTAGTGGACTAATCTTACCGAACAGAGGTATATCAACAGATTCAAACTTCACAAAGGCTTTACCTCCGAAATAAGCACCCACACCCAATTGCGTCTGTAATTTACCTTCGGAAGTTAAAGTTGGTTTAAAGGTCACAGCTACCGTATCTGCTTTTACTGAATTTGCATAGCTGATATCAAACAATGCAGGGAACGATACATCCACTGTTCCTGTGCTCAATAAAGCGCCGGCTTTAAATTCTGCACCAATAGAAACAATCTCACCTATTGGTTTTTCTTCTGCCCACGAACCACTCACACCACCACCGAATTGAAAACCATTATTCCACAAATTCTGATTTTGCAAGTCAAAGTTGACAGTTGATTTAATATTTAGTGGGCTAGGATTAATTGGATCGGGATTGGTTGGATCGGGATTGGTTGGATCGGAATTGATTGGATCGGGATTGCTCGGGTTCGTGACTGGATTAGGATTACCTGGCTTGGGAATAGGGTTAGGTTTTACAGGACTATTACCTGAATTATTAGATGGCAAACCAGTACCTTCTTTGTAAGCCACCGCTTTACTGCCATTCCAGTAAATGTGACCGTTTTCAAAGTATTGGATGATATTTCCATCTCCCAATCCCTTTTCCCCACTCTTCGGAGCACCTAACCAGCCTTCCAATCCACCTGTATTCAAGAATGCCTGACGAATTCCTCCGTAAAGCGGGAAAGTTCCATTTGCACTGCTGACGATCGACCCATTATCAAATAGTTGATAGCTAGCACCACCAAAAGTGAAGACATCTGAAACTGGATTGCCCAAAGTTCCTTGATAATTCTGGAAAACGGGATAGAAATTGCCACCAATGGTGTGTCCGTTCAGAGAAATTGAACTAGGTGGCAGCGTTGTACCTGGATCGGTGATGACGGGGCCTGGATCATTTGTGCCGGGGCCGGGATCGGTGATGACGGGGCCTGGATCATTTGTGCCGGGGCCGGGATCGGTGATGACGGGGCCTGGATCGTTTGTGCCGGGGCCTGGGTCAACAGGTTGTGCTACCTCTTTGGGAACTTGAATCGTAGCCCCAGCCTGAATTTCATCGGCAATGGAAATATTGTTGTGTTCAGCAATCCAGTTGTAAGCATCAGCAGAAGCATCGCCCATTGTGTCGAGTGCAATTTGACTCAGAGTATCTCCATATTCAAGAGTGCGAGACTCCCACTCATAGTATTTGCCATTAAACTGATCGGCCGTGGCCCTTTCTAAGGGTGTCACCAACCCTTCCAAACCCCAAGTTGTCGGATTCGAGAAAGGTGTCGGAATATAAGCTTGTGGCGCTGTTTCCTTCGCCACTTGCACAGCTTTATTCAAATTCACCACCCCAAAACCCGTTTCTTGATCCCATCCGGGCTCCTTCAAATCGATCGCACTTCCAGTCAAAATATCAATGATTTGAGTAGGATTCAAATCGGGATTAGCCTCCCAAACCTTAGATGCCATCCCCGCAGCCTTAGCCGCCGATGCAGAAGTTCCCGACATCGTACCAATATCATCGCCAACAGTCGATAAAGTCGGATTGTCAATTGTTCCGCCCGGTACTAAAATATCCAAACCGTAGCCGTAGCTGGAATAATCCGATCGCCCAAATCCATCAGACGAACCAACCGTCAGAATATTCTCAAATTCCTGCGAAGATTGACCCAAAACAGACATCACGCCGCCGTCATTTCCCGCCGCCACAACTAACAGCACTCCATTCTGACGCGCATTTTCTAATGCAGCACGTTCTCTGGGTGTAAATTCGTAACGAGTGGTAATACTTCCGTCAGCATTTTTCTGAGTTAAATCGAGAGGCAAAAGGGCGATCGCATTCTTTTGCTTTTGTGCCTTCGCCTCACCCACAAAATCAGTTAAAGCTAAATCCCATTCGCCGGAACCAATTGCCCGACTTAGATAAACATTCGCCTTATCGTTGTAGCCGTCAACGCCTTTGTCGTTGCCTTGAATCGCACTCACTAAACCCCAGCTAAATGTGCCGTGTTCGTTACCAGTACCAGTCGTAAACAAAGGATTGCTGTCTTTGTCAATACGATCGCGCCCCAATGTCACTTTAGAGTAATCCAAATCGGGATTGTTCGGCGCAAATCCAGTATCAAAGATGCCGATAAATGCGCGATTTTCTGCAGGCGAACTAATCGGCAATACGGTTTCAATCGGCGGTTCGGAGTCGATCGCAGGCGGTTCTACGGGTAGTTTTGGTTCGATCGGGGGTGCAAGGGCGATCGGGCGTTCTACAGGCAATTTTTGCTCGATCGGTGGAATTGTTGCGGAGGGCGGAGTTGGCTCAACTGGTGGAATTGTTGCGGAGGGCGGTTCCACAGCCACGGGCGGAGTTGGCTCAACTGGTGGAATTGTTGCGGAGGGCGGTTCCACAGCCACTGGTGGAATTGTCTCAACTGGTGGAATTGTTGCGGAGGGCGGAGTTGGCTCAACTGGTGGAATTGTTGCGGAGGGCGGTTCCACAGCCACTGGCGGAGTTGTCTCAACTGGTGGCGTTACAGCAACCGGCGGAGTTGGCTCAACTGGCGGCGTTACAGCAACCGGCGGTTCTTGCACCGGCTGCTTTGATGCGACATAATCGATGAGTTTTTTGCCGCCATCAAGTTTAGTCCAATCCTTAGCCGGATCGATAACTTTGTCGATCGACACTGCTTTGCCCGTCGCACCTGTTAAATTGAAAACCAAATCGTTGTAATCTTTATCAGAACCCGTATCGACGCGCTGATCTTCCATCGCAAATGCCTTACCTTTGCCAGTGACATCTGCTATTTGACCGGACAAAAAAGCATCATCTGGATTCAAGCTGGATAAGGACAGCAGCGGGCGTTTGTCACCCCCAGCACCGGGATTGTTAAACACATCTTGCACGGTACCGTTCGGCACCAGCATCACCGCAAATGCTTCTCCCGGTTTCATGAAAAATGTTTTCGGCCCGCTGTACTGTCCTCCGTTATAATTTTCTTCTCCTAAACTGCCGTTAAATAGCGGATTTGCGCCTTCTATGGGGTCAGAAATTACGACGTGACCGAATAAAGAATTGCTCAAAGCTCGTCTTGCTGCTTCTTTGATAAATTCCTCAGAACTAGGATCGAAATTCTCCATTCCCTGCACGCTGAAAACGGCAACTTCACCTTGATAATTGCCGCCGTCGTGCAGCCAGTCGAAGCCAACTTGACCGGTTGAATCGGCTGTGAAAAAACCGGAGGTAACGCCTAAACCTGTGAGCGGATCGACTTTGCCGTCGGGTGTTAAACTAACTTGATAATTTGTATCGCGCGAAGGTGCAGAAATTTTGAGTGCATAATTTGTTGCACCCAAGTTATCGATGCTAAAAGTACCGGAGTTTGTGCCGTCGGTTTCGATGTCTTTGACGACTTTTCCCTGGCTGTCGAGAAGCTGCATCCCGACAACGGAACTAAATCCTTCAGCGGTAACTCGAAAGCTGCCTGGATTTAGCCGATCGAAACGATAGGTGTCTGTGGGGTCAGTTTTGCCTGCAAAGTCGATCGAGAAATAGTTGTCCTTGAGATTGCCGATAGAAATAGTAGACATGGCGCACCTATATTGATGAATTTTTTCGGGAAATCAGCGGGCACAGCAAAGCACTTACCGCGCGACAGCACAACAGCAGGCGAATTCAACTTAATTAGCAAAAGTTTACAAAGTGGTTAAACTCGCTTGATTTTTGCTTGCTATATGTCTATCAGTCGCGATCCGGATTTTTTATGCAGTTTGTAATGAAACTTTACAAATAATTGCCAAAATTCCGATTTTTAAGGGATGCAGGGGAGAGATAATGACGCTGAAAGCTATATGTATCTGGAATTCACAGCAAATTCCTGGTAAATGAAGTACAAAAAAATTGTGATCTGTAGGGGCGGTGGATGGTGCGGGCCCGTCCTTCAGGGTTTCTGAGGTGTACTCGATCGAGCTGAATACGCTGTAAGATTTTAGGCGATCGATTGGTTTGAGTTTTTGGGGATAAAAGATGATGGAAGCGATCGCCCTCGGAATGAGGTTGCGGGCGATCGCCACAACAGACACTTTCATCAATCTGCTGTCACCTCAGAGTCTTTTTGAGCAATTTGTCGGGCGATGGCTTGCACCTTTAAAAATCCCGTCCTTTTCCAAAAAGAGTGCATCGTCTGTGTCTTAATATTCAACTGTCGGGCGATCGCGGACATTTTTTCTGGCGACTCCTGCAAGAACAGTTTTTGCACGATCGACTGACAGTTGCAGTCGGGATGGTTGCGAGGATGGCAGTTGCGAAGTTTTTTGTCTGGATCGCGATCGATGTATTGTGCGATCGCCCTTGCTAAAGCTGCTTTTTCTTGTCTCTCAATCCGTTCAATTTCGGCCTCCAAACCACTCACGCAATCATCGTAAAATCCGCTGCGTTCTAAAGCATCTAAATCTAACGAAAGCTCTTTGATAGTTGTGCTAGAATATAAATCTTGAATTCGATACCATAGATAACCGTTAATCCAAGCGATGAGACTGGCTTGAATTGGAGAGCGTTGGGGATGAAACTCGTGCAGGTTATTGTCTAACCATTGCCAAGTTTTATTCAAAGCTTCCAAATAATAGGGATGAGAAACCTTTGACAATCTCGGTAATAGCTGCAGTTCCCGCAGCAACCGATTCAGCAATCTCAGGCGCTGCGGGCTATCCAGCGATTCCGAGCAAATTCCTAAAATTAGCTTGCACAACAATTCGTCTTTAGGAGTGCGATCGGAATATTGTTCCAGTGCCAACCTCAATTTATCTATGTGTTTCATCATCACCCTCATCAAACAAGTGGATGCAAATTTAACTGAATACAAAATCTGATAAAAAGCTCGTCTTAGCAAGGCTTTCTGACTGACTCCATTTACGATATAAGATTAAATTTCCCCAAGCAAATTTACACAAGGTAGCTGAAAACTTGCTATAATGGCGTTGAGCAGCTTGGGAAAACATAAACCTTGGGATTCCCCTTGGGATTCCCAAGGTTTTTTAAACAATTTTCTGGACTCATTCATGGAGAATAATGTTCGTCGGAACCTTAACTGGAAAAAAGGTAAAGAGCAGGGAAAGATATTAATAGAGGCTTTGTACTCCTTCACCGACGCAGATTTGGAAACAATTAATCCCTACGAAAGCCTCAAAAAAAATATTGATAGTCGTTGGCAAGGAACTAACCTGTGGGTGAAACAGACAAGGCTGCGGGATCTAGTTTATCTGACACAAAAATGCGGCAAAGCTTTAGAAAAGGAGCAAATTCGCAATGCCCTTCACTGCCTAAAAGCTTTGGATATCTTGGAAGATCGGCGAAATGTAACGAGTTCCAAAACAATCACGGGCTCGGACAAGTGGACTTTTTTACTAAAATTTCCCACTCTAATCAAAGAAGAAAACTTAAATTGGCTATTTGGTAAAGAAGACAAACAGGGGGAATGGGAACGGCGCAGAACCCGAAAGCAAAATATTACCAATCCCGTTCAAATTGCAGATGAATTAGCCCCTCTAGGTTGGGAAATTATAGCTAATAATCGAGGAGTGAGATTAAAAGAAGCTGGGGAATTAGTTGCAGCTAGAAAAGAATTTGATACGGCTCTTAAACTTAACCAAGATAATGCAGCAACTTACTACAATAGGGCATTGATGAATGAAGAAGCAGGAAAAGTAGCTTTAGCAATAGAACTGTATCAGGAAGCAGCAGTGCGCGGCTTTGCTGCTGCTTACTGCAATTTAGCCCGTTTGTACATCATTGAATATAAAGATTTGCCGAAAGCTGTTGAAAAAATAGGGTACGGTTTAAAGCTGGTTGAAACGGAGAAAGTGGAGGATGACAAAATAATCGAAGCGGCTTTGTTCACTTATCTGGCTTGGGCTTGGAAGGAACAAGGACGCTTTGAAGAAGCTTTGGAAAGGCTGCAAGAGGCTGTTAAACTAGATAGCGATCGCGGTTTAAGCTATGGCATCATGGCAGAGGTGCAAGAACATCTGGGGAATAATGCAGAAGCTTTGGAAGCGTGGAAAAATTGTCTGAAATATGCTAAATCCGCTGAGCGAGATGAAGATTTTTACATTGGTAAAGCACGTCAGCGTCTCAAGTAAGCGGGATTTAGGGGAAAGCGCGATCGCCCTTTCCCCAGATTTTCGCTAGGAATCAAGGACAGGGGTATTCGTTGCCATGTTTGTCGATACAAATTCGGGTTATCATGTTATTTGTGGCTGACCGAAGCTCTGTTCGAGCGATTGAAGCGCCTGAAACTGCTGCTAGTACCAATGTTGTGTTGCCGATCGCGATCGAGCCAATCAGGAGGGGTGAAATCAATACTTTGCAATTCATACTCTTGTCTCCAAGTCAACTAGATTTACGATCGCTAGATTAGGGAGGCATGAATATTACTGGCGATATGACGGGATATGACAGGTGTCATGCTTTTTAGAAATTTCAAATTATTTTTTTACAGACTACCTGACATGAACAGAAAAGAATTGGCAGAACTAGCAGAAAAAAACTGGCATCTAGAAGATTTATACAAAGCGTTGGGTCAAGCTAAAAAAAATTACAAGCAAACAGAAAAAGCTGAAAGCATTACTTCCAACGATAAAGACAATTTGCACGGCATACTTGCCCGCAAAAAATCCTCAGAAATTGCAATTATTTATAATAAAAGCTACGGCCAAACTAAAAATGAGTTATCCGATCGTCTTTATAAATATATTAGAATTCTTCTCAAATACGGGCAGGATCTAGATATTGAATCCATCGATATTCCCGATCGATTGGCGGAACGAGGATTTAAAAGAGACTCTGCTCAACAGCATCGAGAAACCGATCGGGTTTGGTGGCGCATTACGATCGAGCTTGACAATCCAGACAACTTGCAATTACAAGCAATTGTCCAGCGCCTCGGCTCAGCTCTCGAAAAACCTTTGATAGTACAGAAAATAGAGCAAGGCAGTACATTGCTGGCTTTTGAAAGCGATCGACGGGAATACGATCGCATAGAAGAACTTTACAGATCGGGTCGCCTCGGCGAATTATTAAAAGTCACTATCAGCGATTTAAGCCAAATTACCCAGGATTCGATGCTAATTTATGTGAGACAAATGTATGAAAATATCTTCGGTGAAGGGTATCAGCCAGTAGCCTTGATATTGACTCGCAATCAGCGCAACCGATCGCGATCGAACCAAGAAAATCGAGAATCTATACAAAGAGCCAAACAAATTCATTTGGGAGCGAATCAATCCGTTAATTTGGCTATCCAACTGACACCACAAGACGAAGAAATTGACATTAAAATATGGATCGAACCATCAGGTGATGCAGTTTATCTGCCCGTTGGTTTACAAATAAAAGTGTTAGATGAATTCAAAGCTCCCGTTCCTCAATTGCAACAACAAACTGGCAGTACAGATAACGCCATTGAGATACCATTTAGCGTTGAGCCTGGAGAACGATTTAGTGTTAAACTCCTTCTAGAAGATGCCAGCGTTACAGAAACTTTTTAATAATTGAAAAGCCCCGCGCCACCTATGAAAAAACAAGTCATCCTCACCGTCATGCAAGGAAGCTTTCAGCAAGGATTCCCGGTTAACCTGGAAATTCGAGAAGATGTAACCCCATTTAGCTTAATCTGGGGAGATGTTGGCAGACTGCCAGCCCTAGGTGATATAGAGATTTTTGATTCCTTGAAAAAGTGGCAGTCAAATTTTGAAAGGAATAATGGCAACAGCATATCGCGCATCAAAGTGCAAGGGGAAGGAGCGAAAGTATTTAACAATCTCGCGGCACAAAACCTGGCATCCAACATCAATCAATGGCTTAATTCCAGCGAAAAATGCTGGAGAAAAATACTGGATGGATTGCAGCAGCACTTGCAGCCAAACGATGACATTCGAGTGATTTTGCAAACAGACGATGCTAACTTGCGGAGACTACCTTGGCCGGCCTGGAATTTATTTTCGGAAACTTACCATCATTCCGAAATTTCTTTGAGTACCTTAACTGTTAAACCGCCAAGCTTTAAGCAATCTGACTGTCGAAAATCAGCGGTGAGAATTTTAGCCGTATTTGGCAATAATGACGAAATTGATATTAAGTTTGACCGTAAAATTTTGGATAGTTTAGCCGAACGCGGTGCCGAAATCACACCTTTGAATAAGCCCAAAAAAGCAGAATTGCTGGAGTGTTTGCGAGATACACAGGGATGGCACATTTTCTTTTTTGCCGGTCACAGTTCAACCCTGCCAGACGGTCAAATTGGTGAGTTTGAAATCAGCGATTCTGAGAGTATAAGTATTGACGATTTGAAAAATGCCATGAAAAGTGCGATTGCCAAAGGGTTGCAGCTAGCAATATTTAACTCCTGCGACGGCTTGGGGATAGCCAACCAGCTAGCCAAATTGTACTTACCCCAAAGTATTGTCATGCGGGAAGTCATAGCAGATGAAGCAGCACAAAAATTTTTGCAGGATTTTCTCACAGCATTTGCCAATAACCAATTGTTGTACACAGCAGTGGCGGAAGCGAGACAAAAATTGGCAGATGAGAAGAATAAACTATTTCCTGGTATTAGCTGGCTGCCCGTAATTTGTCAGAATCCCGCTGTTGAACCGCTAATGTGGAAACAGTTGCTCAATTGGAAATGCCTGCACACTCTCAAAGATCATTCAGATGTTGTTAATTCCGTCGCCATTAGTCCCAATCAAAACATTATTGCCAGCGGCAGTTTAGACCAAACCATCAAACTTTGGAACCTTTCTACAGGAGAATTGCTCCACACCTTCACCGGACATAGTAGTGCCGTAATTGATGTTGCTTTCAGCCCCGACGGAAAAACCCTTGCCAGTGCCAGCAACCACGAATTTTTTGATGGCAGTATCAAGTTGTGGGATGTAGCAAACAAGCAATTTAAACAAAGTCTGGGAAATACCTTGTTAGCCCTGCGGACAAGCTGTTTAGCTTTCAGTCCCGACGAACAAACCCTAGCAAACGGTCACATTGGTACTACACTGATGGGTGGTACTATTGATATTTGGAATCTGAGAAGAAGTAAAATAGAAAAAACTCTCTGGGGACACGTTTGGGAAGTTAATTGCCTAGCCTTTAGCAAAGATGGGCGCATTTTAGTCAGTGGCGGTTTAGATGGTGCAGTTAAAATCTGGAATTGGCATAGAAAAGAATTGCTGCACACTCTCATTCGACCAGTAGATTTTTTCGGTGCCTTAGCTTCTTGGTTCGATTCTTCTGTTGGGATAATTTGGTGTGTGGCGATTAGCCCGGACGGTAAAACAGTCGCCGCTAGCGGTTCCGAACAGCCAATCCAACTGTGGAATACGGAAAATGGCAGGCTGCTGCGTACCTTTACAGAACACTCAGATAGTATTTATGCGCTTGCGTTTAGCCCCGATGGTGAAACTCTCGCCAGCGGTGGTGCTGACAACACGATTCGGATTTGGAACTTTCACACAGGAGAGTTGTTGGAAACTCTGGAACATCTGGGCCCAGTCAAGTCTGTTGTTTTCAGTTGTGATGGCAAATCTTTGGTCAGCGGGAGTGCAGATGCTACTGTAAAAATTTGGCGCGTTCCTGTTTAAATCAGGACTTACCCACTCCGACAAAGAAACCGGGTTTTTCACCTAATCTCTCAGTAACAAGGGGTCTTTTCGTAAAAAACCCGGTTTCTGAGGCCCCATCCGATTTCCAACTGTCAAGTCAGCTAAAAAATATCCCCAACAATCATCCCTGCCAATATGACAAACCCCACCCAAACATTTTGGCGGAAAATTTGACCGTAAACGGGTTTGGGAATGTCGGTTTTTCGCAGTTGGCTGTACTGCACGCACCACAAAATCGCTGCCGCACAAATTGCGATCCAAAAACCAATATGTAAATGTAAATTAATCCCCATTGCTGCTAACAAACCGACAGTCCCAACAAAGAAAAAACCCACAGCATTAGCGGCATTATCCCCAAAAAATATGGCGCTGGAATTCACACCCAAACGCAAATCATCTTCTCTGTCGCTCATCGCGTAAACTGTGTCAAATCCCATCGTCCAAAATACGACTGCACCCCACAGCAGCCAAGTTGCTATTTCTAATTGATTGACAGCCGCGCTCCAACTAATTAATACGGCAAATCCCCAGGCTATTGATAATACTAATTGCGGCACTGGAAAAAATCTTTTTGCTAGCGGGTAGCAGATAATTACTGGTACGGCGGCGACACACAGCCAGAAACTTAAAGGATTGAGATAAAAGGCGAGAATGGCGGCGCTTGCAAAGGAAATTAAGGCAACTCCGATGCCAGTTTGCACCGTGAGGGCGCGGGATGCTAGGGGGCGCGATCGCGTTCTTTCGACTTCGGGATCGATATCGCGATCCCACAAGTCGTTAATCACGCATCCCGCCGCACTGGTGGCTAAAGTGCCTAACACTATTACGCCAACTAATGCCGAGGGCGGTCTCCCGTCTGCTGCTAAAAACACGGCCCAGAGGGCTGGTATCATTAAAATAAGCCTTCCTGCTGGTTTGTCCCACCTCAAAAGCTTTATGATGGTTAGCAATGTGGATTCGGTTGGGCGATCGGACTCTTGAAGCATTTTAATTCTAGATTTTAGATTTTTAACATTAAATCTTATCAAATTTTAGGCAAAATCACCTAATATAGCGGTTCTAAAAAAACTGATGTATGTCCCGATGCTCTTCTGCCCGATGCTTTTAGGTCCTAATTCCTGATTTGTGCTGATTTCATAGGATGCCTAACTGGATTTATGAAATAATCATAAATATCTGTCAACCCCCATACACTCCAATGGTTAATTCAATTGCTTCTGCGGAGTCAAATCGCATTATTGCTGCTATCGATATGGGTACTAACTCGTTTCACATGGTGGTGGCGCGGATCGACCCGAAATTACCCGCCTTTGAGATTATTGCTAGAGAAAAAGATACGGTTCGATTGGGAGATTCCGAGGCTAAGACAGGGTGCTTGAAGTCTGAGGTTATGGACAGGGCGATCGTCACTCTGAGACGTTTTCTAGATATTGCTAAAACTTTCCATGCTGAACAAGTTGTCGCCGTGGCTACCAGTGCGGTTCGAGAAGCTCCTAACGGGCGGGATTTTCTCAAACGAGTTGCTGACGAATTAGACCTGAATGTTAGCTTAATTTCCGGTCAGGAAGAGGCGCGGAGAATTTATCTCGGCGTGCTTTCGGGTATGGAATTCAACAATCAGTCCCAAGTAATTATTGACATTGGGGGCGGTTCTACTGAATTAATTTTAGGAGATAGTTCTGAGCAGCGCTGTCTCACCAGTACCAAAATCGGTGCTGTGCGCTTAACAAAAGAATTTGTCAAAACTGACCCGATTAGCAGAGAGGAGTTTGCCTATTTGCAAGCTTACATTCGGGTTTCGCTCGAAAGACCGATCGACGAATTGCGCTCTTACTTCCAGGCTGGCGAAACTCTGCGTTTAATTGGTACTGCTGGAACCATCGAAACTCTAGCTTCCATTAACGCTCGCGAAAATTTGGGAAGTGTTCCGAGTCCGCTGACGGGCTATGAACTAAGTTTAAAAGATTTGCGCGATTTAGTCAACCGTTTCCGCAAACTTTCTTACTCGGAAAGACTGGCAATTCCGGGAATGTCGGACAAGCGGGCAGAAATTATTCTCGTCGGCGCTTTGATCTTGCAGGAAGCGATGACACTATTAGGAATGGAATCGCTCACAGTGTGCGATCGATCTCTGAGAGAAGGCGTCATTGTTGACTGGATGCTGAGTCGCGGTTTAATAGAAAGCCGCTTGCGCTATCAAGGTTCAATCCGCCAGCGCAGCATTGGGCTGATGGCAGACAAATATCAAGTCAATTCAGAACAAAGCGAAATAACCGCAGCATTCGCCCTCAAATTGTTCGACCAAACCCAAGGAATCCTGCACAATTGGGGAGCCGAAGAACGCGAGTTGCTGTGGGCCGCCGCCATTCTGCACAACTGCGGTTTGTACATCAGTCATTCGGCGCACCACAAACATTCTTACTATTTAATTCGCAATGGTGAGTTATTGGGCTACACTGAAACAGAGATTGAAGTAATTGCCAATTTAGCTCGCTACCACCGGAAAAGTCCTCCGAAAAAGAAACATGAAAACTTTGTAAATCTCCCTAAAAAATACCGAGAAGTTGTTACCAATCTACATCCTTTCCTGCGGTTAGCTGTGGCTTTGGACAGGCGGCAGATTGGCGCAATTGCGGATTTCAAAAGCGAACACCGCCCCGAAATTGGAGAGTTTCACTTGCGACTCCAACCGCTAGATTCCGAGGACGATTGCGCTTTGGAAATGTGGAGTTTGGATTATAAAAAGCCATGTTTTGAAGACCAGTACAATCTCAAATTAGTAGCAACTCTGGAGGGAATAGGCGGTTAAAAGTCATTAGTCATTAGTTATTGGTTATTGGTTGTTTGTTAGTTGTTATTGGTTATTGGTTACTTGTTACTTGCTACGAATTTGCATTTTCCAATTTCCAATTCTCAATTCCAATAACAACTAACAAATAACAACTAACAGCTAACAGCTAACAGTCAACAGTCAACAGTCAACAGTCAACAGTCAACAGTCAAATACAAAAATGTCAAATCCCTTGCTTTCCCTCAACTACGAACCAGCCCTCGAGTCCCTGGGCGGCGACTACTTTGATGAAGTCCCGGCGGCAGATTTTCCCCAGCACATCCTCCGTTTTCGCAACGACAAATTGTTGCCAGTATTGGGTTTAGAACCCGCACAAGTAACCGACCAACATTTCATCGAAGCCTTCGGCAAATTTCACTGCGTCCGTCCCTTTCTCGCACTCCGCTACCACGGCTATCAATTCAACGAATACAACCCGAATTTAGGCGACGGTAGAGGCTTTTTGTACGGTCAAGTTCGCGGTACTGACGGCAGACTTTATGACTTCGGGACTAAAGGTTCCGGCCGCACTCCCTACTCGCGGCACGCTGACGGTAGACTCACTCTCAAAGGCGGAGTTCGCGAAGTTTTAGCCGCCGAAGCTTTGCACAGATTGGGAGTTAGGACATCTCGCTGTTTTAGTTTAGTTGAAACTGGGGATGCTTTGTGGCGGGGCGACGAACCCTCTCCCACGCGATCGTCCGTAATGGTACGTTTCAGTCACTCTCACATCCGTTTTGGCACGTTTGAAAGGCTGCATTATATCCGCCGCCCGGATTTAACTAAAAAACTTTTAGATTTTGTAATTGAATATTACTATCCCGAACTGCATTTAGCAGCTAGCAATTCTGGTATTTCTTCCGAAGAAAAGTATGCGCTATTTTATGCAGAATTAGTGCATAAAGTAGCCGAATTAGTCGCTCAGTGGATGGCTGCTGGTTTTTGTCACGCGGTGTTGAATACTGATAATATGTCGATTACTGGAGAAAGTTTTGATTACGGGCCTTTTGCTTTTATTCCCACTTACAATCCGGAATTTACAGCAGCTTATTTCGATCATTACGGTCTTTATTGTTACGGAAATCAACCGTTTATTTGCAAGGGGAATTTAGAGAAGCTTCAGCAACCGCTAGCAGCGGCAATTCCTCAAGCTGATATGGATGCTGGCTTGGCAAAGTTTGGCGATTATTATAATGCAGCTTACCGCAAGTTGATGCTGAATAGATTGGGATTTGAGGATTTGCCAGAAGCTGATGGCGATGAGCTTTTGAAGCTGACAATTAAGATGCTGGCGGAGTCTCAAGTAGATTATCACGATTTCTTTTGGGAATTGCGCCGACAGTTCTCTGGCACTTGGCGAGATGATGTCAATCAAATTTTTAGCGAGGCCCAACCTGCGGAGTTGTTAGCACCTTGGAGGCAGTTTTATTTTCACGTTTTGCAAAGTTTGTCGGCGGATGATATGGATGAGATGACCGAGAGGTTGCGGCAGCACAATCCCGAACAATCGCTGTTGAGGCCGACGATTGAGGCTGTTTGGGAACCTATCGCTCTTGAGGATAATTGGCAACCGTTTTATGATTTGGTTGAGCGAATTCAAAACCCAGAAAATTGATTGATAATAGCTGGCATTAATAGCGCTCCGGGGCGGGTTAAAAGCACTTTCTGTGGGTATTAAAGATTAGAGTGAACCCGCCCCGGAGCAATCTGAGATTATAAAAATCTGCCACATAAGAAATGTAACACTAATGACTAATGACTACTGACTAATGACTAATGACTACTTGATTTTTTCAATCTCAAATTGTGTGTCTTTGTAACCGCCGGTAAGTCCTTGATCGAGAAAAATTTTGCCCGCTTTTTCTAAGTCGCTAATTGCTCCTGCTTTGTCTCCCAAGGAGCGCCTAACCATTCCTCTACCGTAGTAAGCTGCTGCATAATTCGGATTGAGCCGAATTGCTTGCACGTAATCTGCGATCGCACTATTGTAATTATTTAACTGCTGGTAAACCTTCGCCCGATTGGCGTAAGCTTCGGCATCGTTGGGATTGAGGCCGATTGCGGCGGTAAAATCTGCGATCGCCCCCTGGGCATCTCCCCCTGCGTTGCGAGCCAAACCGCGATTGCTCATAGCATTATAATTGTTCGGATTTAGTGTCACCGCTTGAGTGCAATCGGCAATTGCTTTCGGATAATCCTTCAAATTTAAATAAGCAATGCAGCGATTGTTGTAAGGAATCCCATCTTCCTCGCTCAGCGAAATAGCCTGAGTGCAATCGTCAACTGCCGCTTGATGCGCCCCCAAATTCAACTGCGTGCTGCAACGATTAGTGTAAGCATCTCCACTCTTGGGATCGATCGCAATTACCTGAGAATAATCGGCCAAAGCTCCCTGATAATCTCCTAGGTGAAAGCGAGCTCTCCCCCGACTGTAAAAAGCATCAACATTTTGAGAGTCGAGTTTAATTGCTTCAGTATAATCTCCGATCGCCCCCTGCAAATCTGCGCTCCCGGCGCGAGCCAAACCCCGCGAATGATAAGCTTTAACAAGCTTTGGCTGCAGCCGGATTACTTCATTAAAATCCTGAATTGCCATTTTGTAATCTTGCAGTTCTAAATATGTAATTCCTCTTTCATAATATGTATCAACATCGTTGGGCTGTAGATTCAGAACCTGAGTGTAATCCTCAATCGCCCCGCGCTTGTCGTTAAAATCGTTACGGGCTAGCCCCCGGTTAAAATAAGCCTTAAAATATTTAGGATTTAGAGCGATCGCCTGAGAATAATCGGCAATTGCTTCTTGATATTTTTTTAAATCGTAATTAGCATTTCCCCGCCGATAAAAACTCTCAGCATTGTTAGGATTTAATTGAATTGACTTATTAAAAGCTTCCAAAGCTGCCGCCGCATCTTGATTGCGAGACTTTTCTACTCCCAGTTCGTAATATTCCTTAGCTTTAGTCGGATTCGGGCGGCTGCAATAACTAAACAGAAATACCAGAGCGATCGCCCCTAATCCAGCCAAAATCATCCACCAAAACCGACTTCCCAAACCCGACGCAAAACTATCAGCAGAGAGTAAACTAATACCCTTACTTTTCTTTTGAGCTGTATGAGGATCTTGGCGGTGCGTCAGCTTGCCGAGAGCGGCCAAAACGTCCTCAGCCGATTGATAGCGCTTGCCAAATTGGTGACATACCATTTTGTCAATGATGTTTGCCAATCCCGGAGAACATTGAGCTCGGTTGCGCCAAACAATTTCCCCGGTGTGAGAAGGACTCGGATCTTGCAATTTTGGCAAATCGGTACCGGGCAAACCCGTGATAGCTTGGATGGCCATCATTCCTACGGCATAGAGATCGCTGCTAAATTGGGGGTTGCCTTGAAATTGCTCGATCGGCATATAAGCCGGAGTCCCCGTCGCAATGGTGCGCGGAAATTCTGCATCGTACTCAGAGACGTGATTCGCAACTTCTTTAACTGAGCCAAAGTCAATTAAAACTAATTTACCGTCTGGTTTGCGGCGGATTAAGTTGGAGGGATTAACATCGCGGTGAATCACTCCTTGAGAGTGTACGAATGCGAGCAGTTCTAACACTTCTTCTAACAGAGACACTACTCGTTCTTCCCGCCAAGGTTGACCTGCCGTAATTTCCCGATTTAGAGCGTGTCCGGGAACGAATTCTTCCACCAGGTAGAATTGACTGCCTTCTTCAAAATAAGCAAGCAAAAAGGGAATTTGATCGTATTTGCCCAGCTTTTCTAAGATTTCTGCTTCTTGTTTAAATAAACGGTAAGCTGTTTTGAGAACTGAGGAAGTGTTGCTGGGAGGACGCAGTTGTTTTACTACACATTGAGGGTGGCCTGGACGGCGAGTATCGACAGCTAAATAAGTTTGTCCGAAAGCTCCTGAACTTAGAATTTGCACTACGCGATAACGCCTGTCTAAAAGTTGACCAACCATGTTCATATCGATAATTGATAATTGGTAATTGGGATTTGGAAATTGGGAATTGAGCGCGGGGAATTGGTAATTGGGAGTTGGTGATTGGGAATTGGTGATTGGTGATTTTCCCTTCTTCCTTTTTTCTGCTTCATTCTTCATTTTTCATTTTTCCTGATGACTAATGATTGATGACTGATGACTGATGACTGTTAACTGTTAGCTGTTAGCTGTTAGTTGTTAGTTGTTAGTTGTTATTGGGAATTGGGCTCTAGCGTTGCGGAGGGATTGGAAATTCGTAGCAAGTAACCAATAACCAATAACCAATAACCAATAACCAATAACTAATAACCAATTCCCAATAACTAATGACTAATGACTAATTACTACTGACTACTGACTAATAGTTTATTTAGGGTCGTTCATTTGTGCTTGTGCATTTTGGAAACCATCGGCTCTGCCTTGCTCTAGAAACAGCGTTGCAGCTTTCTGAAAATCTTCGATCGCCCCAGCCCGATCTTTGAGTTGGCGGCGGACGAGGCCCCGGCTGTAAAAAGCACTAGCATTGTTGGGATTGAGCCGCAGCGACTGAGCGAAATCCTCAACCGCTAAAGGGTAATTTTTTTGTTCTGAGTACAGGCTACCGCGATTGCTGTATGCTACGGCATCGCTGGGATTGAGCCCAATTGCGCGGGTAAAATCTTCCACAGCCCCGAGTTGGTCTCCCGAAGCCGATCGAGCTAAGCCTCGATTGCTGTATGCTTTGGGATTGTTGCTGTTAAGTCCGATCGCCAAACTGCAATCTTCACCGGCCTTTTGAAATTGTTTTAAATTCAGATAAGCAATGCAGCGGTTGTTGTAAGCTGCTTCATCTTTGGGATCGAGATTAATTGCTCGGCTGCAATCTTCAATCGCTTTGTCGTAGGTTGCCAAATTTAAGTAAGCGCTGCACCGATTGGTATAAGCATCAGCTTGTTCGGGTTCCAATTCGATCGCCTTACTATAATCTTCCATCGCACCCTGATAATCTGCCAGATTAAAGCGCGATCGACCGCGACTGTAGTAAACGCTAGCTTGTTCGGGGCTAATTTGAATCGCTTGGGTAAAATCTGCCATTGCTCCGGTTTTATCCCCCCAGGCCGATCGAGCTAAACCCCGATTGCTGTAAGCTGTAGCATCCTTGGGATTGAGCCGAATTGCTTGAGTGTAGTCTTCAATTGCGGTGCGGTAGTCTGCCAAATCGTAGTAAGCTAAGCCCCGCTGGTAGTAGGCATCGCCGTCGCTAGGGTTCAGCCGCAATACTTGGGTAAAATCCTCCGCAGCCCCCCGCTTGTCGCCGGTTTCGAGGCGTGCCAGACCTCGATTGTAGATGGCTTTGGCGTGGCTGGGATTGACTTTAATTGCTTCGGTGTAATCGGCAATTGCTTGCGCGGTGGCACCCGTGTCGTAGCGAGCGTTAGCCCGCTTGTAGAAAGTTTCAGCATCGCCAGCATTCAGGGCGATGGCTTGGGTATAATCGGCGATCGCGCCTGTTTTGTCACCTTGCTGCGCCTTTGCCACGCCGCGGGCTAACAATTCTTTTGCCCTCGCCGGACTTTTAATATGTCCGAAGTACATGATGACTGCTGTCAATATCGAAGCCGAGAGTATTGCAGCCAACAGCAGCAATCTGGTTTGGCGCTGTCTCGGCGGTTGACTCAAGGCATCGCTGATGATGGTGGCGGGCGTTGGAGCACCGTCCCATTTTACGGCGATTTGTTTGATGTCTGCCAAAACTTTGGCTGCTTCCTGATAGCGTTGTTCGCAGTCGGAGTCCACCATTCGATCGATAATACGTGCTAAAGCCGCCGAACAAGTTGCCCGGTTGCGCCAGGAAATTTCGTTTTTGTTTTTTCTCAGGGCGCTCAGTTGCTGGGGCGAGAGTCCTGTCACGGCAAGCTGGGCGATCGTACCTAGAGCGTAAATGTCGCTATTGTAACGGGGGTTGCCTTCCAATTGCTCGATCGGCACGTATAGCGCCTGCACCCCCAAATTTTCTTTTTTTCCCAAAGACGATTTAACAGACTTCGTCGGGGTTTGCGTCAGCAAATCACAATTAACCAGTTCCGGGCTAATTTCTTTGTCTAAGCTAAAGTCAACCAACACAAATTTTCCGTCTGACTCGCGCCGGATAACTCTGTCTGGTTGAATTCTGCGGTGAATGAAGCCCAGGGAGTGGATGAACGCCAAAACTTCTAATATGGATGATAGCAAAGCAATTACTTCATCTTCTGGCCAAGCTTCACCCGCAATCAGTTCTTCACTCAAAGGTGAACCGGAAATAAATTCTTCAATTAAGTATAAACTTTGATTTTCCTCAAAATACGCCAATAATTCGGGGATTTTGTCGTGCTTACCCAATTTTTCAATTATTTCTGCGTTTCTTTGAAATATAACTTTGACTAATTCTGGAGTTTGCGAACTTGTGCCGGAAAGCCGCATTTCTCTAACCGTGCATTGCGGATACCCTGGACGGTGAGTATCTGCTGCTAAATAAGTTTTTCCCACCTCACTTGAGTCTGTGACTTTAATGATGCGGTAACGTCTGTCTAGAAGTTGACCAATCATGCTCTGCCCTCTACCCTGTTAATGTTCGATTATCGCATGAAATCACCACAGCCAAAAGATTTGGCTGAGTAGTTTAAGTTCGATCGCCCCGTGACTCGGATCGACGGGCAGTCCTCTTCTGCAAGCTTCGCTAACGAATTGGCGATCGAGTCCAGACGGCCGCGCTCTTCTAAATATCTTGGCAAAAAATCGCATAAATTGTCGATAGGTTAATCACATATGTATAATTTAACAACCGATCGCAGATTGATTTACATAAATTTACAACTTCTTGAATCTTTAATTCAAGCGATCCTGTCTCTCGAAGCACGCGAGCAATTACCAAGCGCCGGAAAAATATTAAAAAATATTCCCTACCCTTCGACTCAGCAACTCGTGCAGCTTCTCCCAAAAGGCAGTAGTTTAGATTTATTGAATTATACAGCAGATATTTATATCCCAATAGGCGATTGTTAAGATTGTGTATTCCCCAGATATCCCCCTCGCATACCCCTTAACAAAGGTAGTAGCGGTTGACCTAAGAGCAACTTCTTCTCCCACTTTTTTTAGGGAAGTAGGGAGGTTCTTCCACCGGGATTATCGATTAGTTTTGAACAGTATTGATTTATACTGTCGAAGACCGAGAAGCAATTGCCCGATTCTCAAAAACAGGACACTGATAGAACTTTTTAATGTGAACAATAAAAATGTCTGAATCACTAACAAAAGGAGGAACGATCGCAGCGATCGCCACCGCCATAGTTCCCCAACAAGGCAGCGTCGGCATTGTGCGAGTTTCCGGGGCCTCCGCCTTAAAAATTGCCGAAACTCTGTTTCGCGCCCCAGGAAAGCAAATTTGGGAGTCTCACCGCATTCTTTACGGCCACATCCGCCACCCCAAAACTCAAGAATTAGTTGATGAAGCTTTGCTGTTAATTATGAAAGCGCCGCGTTCTTTCACCCGCGAAGATGTGGTGGAATTTCACTGTCACGGCGGGATTATGGCCGTCCAGCAAGTCTTGCAGTTGTGTTTGGAAAACGGGGCGAGATTGGCGCAGCCGGGAGAGTTTTCGCTGCGGGCTTTTTTGAACGGGAGGCTCGATTTAACTCAGGCTGAAAGCATTGCAGATTTGGTGGGAGCAAAATCTCCCGCTGCTGCACAAAGTGCTTTAGCCCTTTTGCAGGGAAAATTGGCCCAGCCAATTCGTAAATTAAGAACAACTTGTTTGGACTTGCTGGCAGAAATTGAGGCGAGAATTGATTTTGAGGAAGATTTGCCTCCTTTAGATGAAGCTAAAACTTGCTGGGAAATAAATCATGTTTTGGCGGAACTGTCAACAATTTTGGCGACGGCAGATCGCGGAGAATTGTTGAGAAGTGGTTTGAAAGTAGCGATTGTCGGGCAGCCGAATGTGGGAAAGTCGAGTTTGTTGAATGCGTGGAGTAAGAGCGATCGGGCGATCGTCACAGATTTGCCGGGTACGACGCGGGATGTGGTAGAATCGCAGCTAGTTGTGGGCGGCATTCCGGTGCAGGTGCTCGATACTGCAGGCATTCGGGAAACCGAAGACAAGGTAGAAAAAATTGGCGTAGAGCGATCGCGCGCTGCAGCAAAACAAGCCGATTTAGTATTGCTAACAATTGACGCAGAATCTGGTTGGACAGAGGGCGATTCCGAAATTTACGAACAAGTAAAGCACCGCCCGCTAATTATAATCATCAACAAAATCGACCTAGTAAAAACAATCCCCGAACTACCTTTTTCCTCTGAAATTTACCGCACAGTTACCGCAGCCGCAGCCCTAAATCGAGGCATAGAAGACTTAGAAACCGCAATCTTAGATGCCGTCAGCCACGGAAATTTGCAAGCAGCAAACTCCGATTTAGCCATCAACCAGCGGCAAGCAGCAGCCTTAACCAAAGCCAAAATTTCTCTGGAACAATGTACGGAAACTATTAGCAATAAATTGCCTTTAGATTTTTGGACAATAGATTTGCGCGGAGCAATTCAAGCCTTGGGGGAAGTTACGGGAGAAGAAGTGACAGAATCAGTGCTCGACAGAATATTTAGCAGATTTTGCATTGGCAAATAGTAACTATCGAAGATTTATCTAAGACTTACGCATCAAGCCAAAGAAACCCGGTTTCTGGGCTGCTCGCCGAGACTTAAGAAACCGGGTTTCTTGCTAAGTTTATCGTTACTCAACATAAAAATTCGTAGAAACCCGGTTTCTGGGCTCATCTTGGTAAATTTCATTTAACTCAATGTCTGCTAAAACGATCGCCCTAAAATTCACGATCGCGGTCTTCCCAAAGTTGTAATATAAAGCACGGCCTCGCTCGCAGGAATACCGAGAACGTCATTGACGCGATCGTCAAAAAAGCCCGCGATACCGCTAACACCCAAACGCAGTTGAACGGCTGCTAAATTCAACCGCTGGCCCAAATGACCCGCGTCCATGTGCAAATATCGGTAAACTCGATCGCCATATTTTGCTACAGCCCCCTTCAAATCCGCCGTGTGAAACAACAGCGCCCCCGCATCTCTGCCCAAATCTTGCCCCAAACACAAAAAATGCAAGTCCCTGCGGAAATTTTTAAACCTAATTTGCCGCAATTCCTGAGCTTTCGGAGCGTAATAATAACAGCCTTCTTCCAACCCGTGCACGCCCGAAACCGCAATAAAAGTCTCGATCAAACTCAGATCGAAATAATCGGGATAACCGTCTAATCCTTGGTCGATATAGTGCTGCGGCTGGTAAGTAAAATCCAGCAATGCTAGCAGTTCGCCCAAGCTCAAAGAAGCACCTGTATAAGCACGAGTAGAACGCCTTTTGAGCATAGTAGTTTCTAAAGTTTCCAGATTCACTCCCCACGGAATCGAAGGAGTTACCGTAGAAACTTTAGTGCAAAATGGAAAGTTGTATTTATCCTCTAAATCACCTTCTTTTTCATCAAATTTCCAGCCATCCGCTGTGGCGGGATCTGATTCTAGCTGCGTCGCTTTGTGGAGGTATCCCAACAGTTGGCCCTCGGAAATTTGTGGGTAATCTGTGGTCGTTTTTCCCGGCAAAGCTGTTTTAAATTTGGGTAAATTTTGGTCGATATCTAGCAAGTCGGCTAACGCAACTACACAAATCGCTCCTTCTTGTTCCGAGTCTACGTACAGTAATTCATTGATAGCTGCGTCGGCGAATCCTCCAATCAAGTGAGGTCGGTAATCGTTGACGGCGCAAGCTAACTCGATATTGCTCAATAAATGACCGGTGTCGAGGAAAATCCTGCGGTAGGCTCGGTCTTCGTAACGCCAAGAAGAACGGAAGAAAACAGTAGTAATGGCGATCGCCAGTTGGGTATTTTCGAGCGCCGGCGATCCGAAACAAGCAGCTTGCAGGGCCGACCAAACTTGACTGTCCCAAAAATGAACGAGTGAATGAGTTCTGCACTGATAATTGTAGAGTCCGGCGGGCAAATGCGGCGTGCCGCGGGAGATTAAATAAACCTCGGCTGGGTAGAGCCCGCCCGCCGACGGTGCCGATCGCAAATACAGATAGCTCTCATCCACCGTCTGCACCTTCGCCGTCAACCCGTAACTGCACAGCAACAAGCTCGACAAGCGGTGCCACCAACCGGCATCAGCGGCGGCCTCGCGATCCTCCGAGGGGTCTTTTATATAAGGCTTGAGGTCAAAATACGCCCCAATTTTATACTCTTTGAACGGCACCGGTTGCTCTGTCCAATCTAGCTGTCTGCTTTTAGCAGCAATGGTTTCAGGGTCATATTTCGTCCGTTGGTGGTAGTGTTCAGCAATCGAAACAGGAAGTTCTGGCATATTTCAGTAGAGGATGGGCTGTGGTTTCTTTATCGATCTTGACATTACTGATGGCTTACTGACCGAGGAAGGCATAAATTTACAAATATAAAAAAAATCTTAGAAAAAATGCGCTCGCTGTTACACAAGCTTAACATGAGAGAATGCTTAGGTATAAATACGCAAAAAAATAACCATTAATTATTGTTATGGACTGGCTGCAATAGCTGTCCTTATAAAAAGATGAAAATGCAAAAGCTAAGCGCTGAGCAATTGCTCGCTCAGTATTCTGAAGGCAAGCGAAATTTTGACGCAGTTGACCTAAGTGAAAATAATCTATTTCAAGCAGATTTGGCAGAAATAAGCCTTTCTGGTAGTATTTTGAGGCAAGCTTATTTGCCCTACGGAAATCTGACTCAAGCCAATCTTTACCAAACACAGTTGCAGGATGCTGAATTGGGGGACATTCAACTTTATCAAGCAAACTTGTCAGAAGCTGATTTGTCAGGAGCAAATTTATCTAGAGCAAATTTACGCCACGCTAATTTGCAAGGTGCTAATTTGCAGAAAGCTAATTTACAAGGTGCGGATTTGTACAATGCCGATTTGAGCAATGCCGATTTGAGCAATGCCGATTTGAGCAGAGCTAATTTGGAGAAAGCAAAGTTAACTAAAGCTCAATTAGCTGGCTGCAACTTATTTCGATCGCGCTTGGCTGATTTGTCGGAAGCTGAGTGCGATCGCACTACCATCAGCCCCGAAGGATATTGATGATTTCCAGCGCTGCGGGCGATCGGCTTCATTAGTCGTGAAGCGTAGCTATCCCCTAGGGAATCGCCCTTTTTAAAATTTATTAACATTTCTCGACACCGCGGAAAAAGTGAGTTACATTTGTAGAAAATTTATGAGATTATTTCATACCATTTTTCTAAATATATGCAAAACGATGAAGTCTTAGCCCCCCGCGAGTTCGGGGGGGTAATATTTAACGCTACTTTATGAAATTGTTATCACCTTTGTAAAAATTATTTTTTCATAATGCTGTCGAGAGTTCGCGAGTTTTCTACAACACTATTAAATGCAAAACACAGATGCTTCCGATACTCCCGAACATATCGCGGCGCAACACAGACAATAAATAACACACATTTCTCCTGGGAAACCGGGTAAATTTCATGAATTACCCCGACCAAAAAGCCAGAGAAATCCGGCACAAAAAACAAGAGCTGCGGAAGCGCCAACAAGAACTTTTGCTCAGCGAACTAGCAGCAGAAATCGAGCGTTCAGTGCCAGCACATCTAACCAGCAACTACGAAGAACCCGACAGCAAAACTAACAGTCAAATCAAACAGTGGCGGCGAAAAATCTTAGCCACATCTCAATTTGCTGGCATTTTTATTGCTGTTGTAGTTACAGTTCGCGTCGCATATTGGCTAGCAACTGCACTGATAATTGGGGTAATTGCTTTGATTGCTTACAATATCTTTTTTCCCGAAGAAGATTGATAGAAAAATACGCAAGCCTAAAAAGCTGAAAATAACTATTGCTTTAAAATCTAAACTAGAAATTATATCAAATCCTCTCTTCATCGGAATGATTCAGATATATATTCTCGGACTCTGTGTACTCTGTGTTCTAGCGCCGGTTAAATCACCTGACGATGCAACGGTCAACGATATTATTTGTTATTTGTTATTTGTTATTTTTATTGTTATCTGTTGTTAGAAAAACTACTAACTACTAACTGCTAACTACTAACTACAAACTACTAAATCTCATAAATTTCTAGCGGTAAATTATCTGGATCTCTAAAAAATGTAAAACGTCTTTCTGTAATCTCGTCAAAGCGAATTTCTTCGATTTCTACTTGTTGCAATTTTAAGCAAGCAACGGATGCTTCAATGTCCTCAACTGCAAAAGCTAAATGTCTCAAACCGCAAGCTTCGGGATTGCTAACTCTTGGGGGAGGATTGGGAAATGAGAACAACTCGATGGTGTCGCCATTTCCGACTTGCAAATCTAGTTTGTAAGAATTCCTCTCGGCACGGAAAGTTTCCTTAATAATCGAACATCCCAATATTTCTACATAAAATTTCTTCGATGTTTCGTAGTTAGAGCAAATAATTGCTACATGATGTATTGCCTTTATTTTCATATTTAAAAAATTAGTTTGTGGCGTTTTTTCAAAAGTACAGCACGCTATTGACAATTATATTTGACTTCGAGCAAAATCTGCGAAATTCAGGGCGATCGACCTTGATTTTCCCCTCTTCAAATCTTAATCTGTAAAATTCCGCAAAAAAAAAGCACCCCACTTTGATAAGATGAAACTTTTGCAGTCAATTACCCCATTTGCATCTCAGGAGACCAGCACTATGGCCCGTATGTATTACGACACGGACGCTAACCTAGACCTCTTAGCCAAGAAAACGATTGCTATCATCGGCTACGGTTCCCAAGGACACGCCCACGCCCTCAACCTCAAAGACAGCGGCATGAATGTCGTTGTCGGTTTGTATCCCGGTAGCAAGTCTGCCGCCAAAGCAACCGACGCGGGTTTAACTGTGCACCCGGTAGACAAAGCCGCCGCCGCTGCTGACTTCATCATGATTTTATTACCCGATGAAGTTCAAAAAACTATTTACAAAGAACAAATCGAACCGAATCTTTCCGAAGGAAATGTTTTAGCATTTGCTCACGGTTTTAACATTCACTTCGGCCAAGTTGTCCCCCCAGCCAACGTAGACGTAGTAATGGTAGCGCCCAAAGGCCCCGGACACTTGGTGCGGCGGACTTACGAACAAGGGGAAGGTGTTCCGAGTTTGTTTGCAGTATATCAAGATGCTTCCGGTCAAGCGCGCGATCGGGCAATGGCCTATGCTAAAGGTATCGGCGGCACCAGAGCCGGCATCCTCGAAACCACTTTCCGCGAAGAAACAGAAACCGATCTTTTTGGCGAACAAGTAGTTTTGTGCGGCGGTTTGAGCGCCTTAATTAAAGCTGGATTTGAAACCTTAGTTGACGCTGGATATCAACCGGAATTAGCTTATTTTGAATGTTTGCACGAAGTTAAACTTATCGTTGACTTAGTAGTAGAAGGAGGCCTCGCGAAAATGCGCGACAGCATCTCCAATACCGCAGAATACGGCGATTTAACTCGCGGCCCCCGCATCGTCACCGATGACACCCGCGCCGAAATGCGGAAAATTCTCAGCGAAATTCAATCCGGCCAATTTGCCCGCGAATTCGTTCTCGAAAACCAAGCCGGCAAACCAGGTTTTACCTCCATGCGCCGTCAGGAAGCAGAGCATCCGATTGAAGAAGTTGGCAAAGATTTGCGAGCCATGTTTAGCTGGTTGAAAAAGCAGGGTTAATCGATTTGAGATTTGAGATTGGCAGATAAATCTCCAACAGTTAGAGAGGTATAACTTCTATCTGTAGGGCGGGCAGTTCCTAGCTTACCGCTTGGAGGAAAATCTCAAATCTCAATTTAAATCGATTACAGATTACAGATTGGATCGGATTTTTCTAATCTCTAATCTACCATCTAAAATTGCAGCGTTGGGTTTTGCTTCGCTTAACCCAACCTACAATCAAATGGTTAAGTATTGTTATAAAACCTCGTTTTTCGCTGCTAGGTCAAGACTATCTACTGGGATTAGGAGTTTTTTGCAATTTTTCAATATCCCGTTCTCTTTGCTCGTTGAAATCTCTCGGCCTCAGCCAACTTGGCCACAACCCGACGAAGAAATTTCTACTTGCTACGCTGGTATCTCTTATCGGTTTGGGCAGAAAAGTTAAACTGTCACCGTAAAGGGTAAATAGCACTGCAAACAAAAGCAATAGCGGGATAATATTTTTTTTAGGCATGGCAGTTTGGGAGTGGAGTTTGTGAAAGCGCTTTGTTATATTTTGCCCTGGTACGGACAAAATATATCAGCAAGGGCTCAAGAAAAATATATCTCAGCATTTTCGGAGACGGCATTGCCGTTTCCCTACCCCAAAATAATCAATCTTTGTTCGATGAAAGATGTAACCATTGCGGGGTTAATTGTAGGGAAATGGCGCGTGCAGTTTCCTGATGGTTCGACACTTCGGCAAGGTTTGGGTGCAACGTTGCCGCTGATTGTTGACTGTTGAGTGTTGACTGTTGAGTGTTGAGTGTTGACTGTTGACTGTTAACTGTTGACTGTTGACTGTTGGCTGTTAGCATTAGTTAGTGGTGGTCACTAACAACTAACAACTAAAACGAGACAAATAACCACCAACAAATAATATCAAATCCGGTACCATCCTCCTGTATTCATCTCTCCATTCTCTCTCTGTGCCCTCTGCGCTCTCTGCGGTTAAAACATTCCAATTCAAGCAAGAACGACATCACAAATAACCAATACCAATACCAATAACTGTTGACTGATGACTGATGACTGATGACTAATGACTAATGACTAATGACTACTTATTCCCTTGAATAAAAGTTTGCACGACTGCATTAGTTTCTGGGGGAATTTCTGTTATTAGGCGCACCGGAATTGTGTTTGTTGAGGCAAATTGCGCGTATTCTGGAGTTAGGAAAATAGCATATTTGTCAGCTTCATCTGTTAGTTTAGCGGCCATTGCTAGACTGATAACTTTAATATAATTGCGTAGGCTCGCGGCTTGGTCGCCGACAAGTTCGTCACCGGTAATTACTGTACTCGGTCTCCCAACTTGGTCTAAGGTTGTACTCGGATCTTTGACGCTTAAGTGGGTTCCTCCTACAAATCCGACTAGCCATTTGGGTGAGGGAATTTTGGGGAAGCCGGCAATTTGTTCGACTAAGGCTGGTGTTGTTTTGTCTGCTGAAGATGCTACTATTAATGTGGGAATCTTAATTTTACTTAAGCCTGTTTCTCCAAATAGTAATGATGTGGTGGGATTCATGACGATCGCCCTTTTAATCCTCGCATCCCGCAATTGATACCGTTCTTCGGGCAATCCCGCCGCCGCGCACTGAATCCCTTCGCCCAAGCTAAACCCAATCAAATCGCCCTGACACCTTTGTTTGAGCCGGCTCAATTGCAGTTCGGCACCCGCTACGGACAAGGCTGTGGCACCGCCGAAGGAATAGCCAACTATCATCGATCGGTCGATCGCGATTTTTCCCCGCAAGTTATCATCAGTTTGGTTCAATTTTGCCAGTTCGTCAAGCACAAAACTGATGTCCTTGGGACGCTCTAAAAACTCTTGAGGAGCTAATAACCGAGACTTACCGGCAATCGCAGCATTAGTGTTCGTTTCGTTGCTTCCCGGATGTTCCAAAGCAGCCACCACATAGCCGTAAGACGCTAAATGCTCGGCTAAATATCGCAAATCGGTGCGAACTGAACCCAAACCGTGAGAAAAGACGATCGTCGGTTTGTCGGCAGTCGCAGCTTTCGACCAGTAGACATCAACCGGAATGCGCCGGTTGCGGGCGCTGTCGTTCAAATCTAGCTTCAATACCTGCACCGAATTGGGGCCCGGTAGGCTAGGGTCAAAAGGCAGGTTCAGGGCGGGTTTAGTGGCTGCTAACTGAGGTGCGATCGCCGCCATAAAGCGCTGGGTTTGCCAAAAACCCGCGTTCAAATTTCCCAAAACCGAGAAAGCTCGATCGAGATCCACCACTACCCGCGAGCTCGGATAAGATTCAATAAAACTCAATACCGACAAGCCTTCCGGCGCGTTCGCCCCCAGTACCAAAGCCGCTCGCAGCGCTTGGACACCGGCACCGTCGCGCCTGGGTATGACTGTCGTCAAATCAGTTAGGATGGCATTCCCGATGCCGGTATTTAACAAGTTGCTCAAACCGACTACATTTAGGGGGATTTTTGCTTGCAGGGCTCCCAATATTTGACGGCGCTGCGCCTCAGACAGCAAGTTGGCGTAGGCTTGCAGTCTTTTGGGGACTTTTCCGGTTTCTGCGAGTTCGCGCAAATCTGCAACGGATATTGAGGATTCTAAAATACCTTTGCGGACAACAACTGTTTCCGCCGCTTTTGCAGGGGATGCGACAGCGCCGAAAGTGCCGATCGCGATCGCGCTACAAACACTCGCCAGGGAGGAAAACCATCTGAAATTGGGTCTAACGCTCATTTTTACTTGATTCAACTACAAACAATATCACTATATTCTCAGAATTTTCCCAGATACCGAAAAATTGCCCCAGATCCCCAGAAATTTTGTTGAATGGCGATCGGCGGTGTCTCTGGGTATGTTTAATTGTCGATCGCGAATTTTGCACCTAATGACACTGGGATCGTCTGATTTTTGTATGATTTTTTGTATTAGTGCGATCGGCTTTGCTCGAAGGGCTTCCACAACCAAAAGCCAGCGAGGACGATCGCCCAACCTTAAAGCAAAACACAGATGCTCCCACTGCACTATACCTCTTGTACTCAATCGCAGACCAGATTGAAAGCATCTGCGTCCATCAGCGTTTATCCGCTTGAAATCTGCGGTTAATCGGCTCAATAGATGAATGCAGGTGGATCAGACGATCTGCACTTAAAATATTCCTCAAGATGCAGGGAAATAAACAATAAGCATCGAAACATCTGGGTGATTCCGGGCGATCGCTTCCGGTTCTTTGAGAGTTCCCGGTTGTTCCCACAAATTCTGTTGCTGATAAGTTGTTGTTAAAATCAGCAAATCGTGTTCTAACAAATTCTGCGAAACTAGCCTGACGAAATTTCCCCGCACCCGATTTACTGGTAGATCGGAAAGAATTTCTACCTCGACTTTACTTTGGTTGTTTAGTTCTCGTTTTTTTACCACCAACAACACTTGCAAAGTCGCCTTGAGATCCGCGGCCAAACTTTTAGCAATATCCACCGTTTCCTGAAATCCAAACCGAGTCAACTCGCTGTCAGTTACCGCCAAAACAATTCTGGCTGTATTCTGGATCGGATTGGGAAATCGAGAAATTAGTACCGGTACCGGCGAGCGCCTTACTATATTGTCAATGATGCTGCCAAAAAAATTGTCGCGAGTCGTGGAAAACCCCTTCCAACCGCAAACAATTAAACTAGCCTCGCGTTCGGTGGCGCTCCGCAGAATTCCGCGATCGATCGCATCATCTATTCTCGCGATCGGTTCCACCGCACAATTAGCCGCGTTAGCGACAGTTTCCGCCGCCCTCAAAAGTTGAGTTTGCTGCATTTTCTGTGCCGGCGAAATTGCTTCTTGGCGATCGGACAAAATATGCAGCGGCAGCAAAGTTCCCTGAGATGTTTTAGCTAAAATCAAAGCCAAACGCAGCAAATTATCTTCCGTATTCGGGTTAGCAACAGGCACTAAAACTCGATCTCCCCATGAATGCTTTCCCGAAGTAGCAGCCGGCAAACTCGACTCCGGCTGCTGCATTTGTTGACCCCACCGAGATACAATCCAAGGAGAAGCGACACAAGTTACTAAAATCATGGCAATGATGCCGTTCACCGTTACGCGATCGACCAATTTAATGTCAAAAGCAACCGTAATTGCAGCCAAAGTAGAAGCAGCTTGAGCAACAGAAAGACCGAACATTACCATAATGTTCGGAAACTGAAAACCAAAGATTTTCCCCGGTATCCAAGCTGCCAAAAACTTGCTCGCCACCTCTGCTAAAATCATTACCCCCGCCACCAACAAAGACTGCGGCTGCTTCACCAAAATTAGCGGATCGATCAACATCCCCACAGAAATCAGAAAAAATGGCACAAACAGCGTATTGCCAATGAACTCAATCCGATTCATCAGTGGACTCATTTTGGGGATGATTTGAGTAATGGCAATTCCCGATAAAAACGCCCCAATAATTGGCTCAATCTGAATCATTTCTGCTGCGTAAGAAACTAAAAACAGGGTAGCTAATACAAACATGAATTCGGCGTTTTCGTCATGACCGAATTTCTTGAAAAACCAGCGACCGATTTTGGGAACTCCCCACAAAGTAGCAAAAGTGTAGATAGCAAGAGAAGGAATTAGAAACAGCCAAAAATCGAGAGTGAGATTTCCTTTGTGAGCTTTAACAACAACTGCCAGCACCAACAGCCCCAAGACATTGGTAATTAAAGTCCCGCCCAAAGTCGCAGTAATAGTCTGAGTTCGCATCAATCCCAATTTTGTGAGAATTGGTAGGGCTAAAAGCGTGTGCGTAGCGAAACAAGAAGCGACTAAAATTGAAGCCAGCCAGCTATACCCCAACAGCAGCATAGCTCCCGTGCCCAAGATCATCGGCAGGGCAAAAGTAGCCAGGCCAAATATGATAGCTTTGTCTGCATTGAGTTTGAGGTCGTCGAGGCTAGTTTCTAGTCCTGCTAGGAACATCAAAAATAGCAATCCTACGGTACCTAACAAAACCATAGTAGCGTCCCGTTCCAGCAAATGGAAACCGTTAGGCCCGACAATTACGCCTGCAATAATCAAACCGACTATTCCCGGCAGTCGCAAGCGCTCAAATACTAGAGGGGCGATTAGCATGATTGCTAAAAGAACCAGGAAAACGGGAACTGGAGCGGTAATCGGCCCGGAATTTAACATAATTCTTCATCCTACATATTTGCCGTGAAATGTTACTATCTTTCCCTAGCAACTCTAAATATCTATCAATCTAAAGAGGGATTTGGGAAAAATTGCAGTTGTTATTGTTATAACTACAATTGACCGGAATTGACCCGGTTCTTTAGCAAAATATCGGTTCGCAGTGAGGACTTTAATCATGAGACCTCTTGCAACAGTCCTTTTAATCAAATTTTGGGACGGGCTCGCGTGCCCGTCCCACAAGAAAAAAGATTTTTGTGGGACGGGCACGCGA
>NZ_JADEXD010000266.1 GCF_015207285.1 Tychonema sp. LEGE 07203
GATGGGGAGATGATTTTTGCTCGAGTCATCGAAATATACAATTTCAATCTATAGCGGTGCGATCGCGTGGTGCCATGCCCGATGCTTTTAGGCCCTGCGCGGGCCGATGCTTTTAGGCCCTGCGCGGGCCGATGCCCCATGCCGGATAGTACCTCATACCAGAGGTCGAAAGGCTATAGTAGCAACTTACTCATACCATTTGAGATTTGAGATTTGAGATTGAGATTACTTACTGGATATGGGTTTGAAGTTTTTTTACAGTGGCATTTTTTGAGTAAATCAGTCGGAAAATTCTTGAGAAATGCTGACAATTCACCCCTAGCTAGGCTCTGATGCGGTAATTGTGGAGAGGAAATCCGTTAGCGCAGCCCTCGAAGAGGATCGCCCTTATCCCTTATCCCTTGTCCCGAACCTTGTCTCCCCAGCAAAAACGACTATGCCATCCCCAACTCTCAAATATGCTTACTTTCCCGGTTGCGTAGCCCAAGGTGCCGCCCGCGAACTTTACCAGTCTACCCAAGCGCTGACTCAAGCCTTGGGCATTGAACTGGTGGAACTCAAGAAAGCTTCCTGCTGCGGTTCTGGCACTTTTAAGGAAGATTCGCAGTTGCTGGAAGATACCGTCAACGCCCGGAATATTGCTTTGGCCGAGCAACTGAATCTGCCTTTACTCACCCATTGCAGCACTTGTCAAGGGGTAATCGGTCATGTGGACGATCGCCTCAAGGAATCCCAAAAGACCGATCGACCTTACCTCGAAAAAGTCAACGGTTTGCTCGAAAAACAAGGCTGTTCGCCCTACCAAGGCAGTACGGAGGTAAAACATCTGTTGTGGGCGATCGTTGCAGATTACGGCTTGGAGGAAGTGCAGAAGCGAGTCACCCGCAAGCTGTCCGGTTTGAAGTGCGCGTCTTTTTACGGGTGCTATCTGCTGCGAGCTCAGGAACATTTGGCTTACGACGATCCGCACCAACCCGAATCGATGGAAAATGTGTTTCGGGCGATCGGCGCAACTCCCGTTTACTATCGAGGGCGGACGCAGTGCTGTGGCTGGCCGCTGGCGAGTTATGCCACTAACCAATCTTTTGCGATGGCCGGCAAACACATTCAAGATGCTCTTGACAACGGCGCTGATTGTATGGTAACGCCTTGTCCGCTTTGTCATTTAAATTTGGATTCGCGGCAGCCGGAGGTGGAAAAAGCGATCGATCGCAAATTGGGTTTGCCGGTGCTGCATTTGCCGCAATTGGTGGCTTTGGCTTTGGGCGTGAATCCGAAACAACTAGGACTCGATCGGCATATTGTTTCCACTAAGCCTGTGTTAGACAAATTAGGCTTTTAGCAGGATTAACGAATTGGGTTGGGTTGGGTTCCCGATTTTAACCCAACCCGATACTTCCTTGAAAACTGATCGGGAGTTCTGGACGCATGGTAACGGTGCAATATCAATTTTTGTGGGATCGGAATGATTTAAGTAACTACACAAAATTAATTACATAAAGACTCCTTACTAGGTAAGGCTTTCACGCGAAATCTCGTGTAATTAATTTTGCACGACTACTTAACCGCAGAGGACGCAGAGAACACAGAGGAAAAGATGAGAGAGATGAATACAGGACGATGGAGAGCGGAGATTTTATCTAACTAGGTTTTGAGATTTTTTCACGAGGTTCTCTTCGGAGATGATTAGGTTTTCTGTGTGTCCGTGGATGGCTAATATCGATCGTGATTTCGAGCCCATCCGTCAAACCGATTCCTTTGTGAATCTTGTTAAACAATCAAGGACACACGGGTGGTCAGAAACCGGGTTTTTTAGGAAAAAACTGCATTTGAGCCTTGAAAACTGCTCAAAAATGCGGTTTCTTTGATATTTATGCGTGCAGGACTGTATGTGTCAAAAACCAACTCCCAGCGTGAATAACTGTGAAGTTTTGTCGCTTTTTGGGGAAGTGCTTCCAGCCACTGCGGTAGACTAACCTTTAACTCTCTGTGCAGGCTATAGCGGTGGCACGTCGCCGTCAAATCTGTTAATCCGCAGAGCTAGCAAATTTTTAGTGACTCGTTGGGAGCCTTTATTCAATGTCTCATTCAGTCAAAATTTACGATACCTGCATCGGCTGCACTCAATGCGTCCGCGCTTGTCCGACTGATGTTTTGGAGATGGTGCCCTGGGATGGCTGCAAAGCGGCTCAGATTGCCTCATCTCCCCGCACAGAAGACTGTGTAGGTTGCAAGCGTTGCGAAACTGCTTGCCCTACCGATTTTCTAAGCATCCGGGTTTACCTGGGAGCAGAAACTACTCGGAGTATGGGTCTAGCTTACTAAATATCGATCGGCACTCCGATCGAATTACGGCCACGTATAGAGGGGGCGATTAAATTGCCCCCTCTCTTTTAGTCGCAAAATCTGCATTTTGTGGCACGAAGAAGCTAAAAATGATAAAACTTGGGTTTTATGGCGATCGCTAAGCAGGAGTTTTACCTTAAATGTGCGGAATCGTTGGCTATATCGGCACGCAAGCAGCAAGCGAGATTTTGCTAGCAGGATTGGAGAAACTAGAATACCGGGGCTACGATTCAGCGGGCCTGGCTACCATCTCCGAAGGAGAAATTACCTGCATCCGAGCAAAGGGCAAATTGCACAACCTCCGGGAAAAGCTAGCAGAGATTGACTCTCCGGCTACCATCGGCATCGGACACACCCGCTGGGCAACTCACGGCAAACCAGAGGAATATAACGCTCACCCTCACACGGACAATAGCGGGCGAATTGCCGTTGTTCAAAATGGCATTGTCGAAAATTATCGCGAGTTGCGGAAAGAATTGACAGCGAAGGGACATAAATTTGTCTCGGATACGGATACAGAAGTTATTCCTCATTTAATAGCTGATTTTTTTGCGGAAGAAAGAAGGAAGAAGGAAGAAGGAAGAAGGAAGAAGGAAGAAGAAAAAGAACCCACAGCAGAGGAAATTGCCGATCTGTCGTTTTTGGAAGTGGTTTCAAAGGTTGTAAATCGGTTAGAAGGAGCTTTTGCGATCGCTGCGATTTGCGCCGACTTTCCCGACGAAATAATTCTGGCCAGACAGCAGGCTCCTTTGGTAATTGGCTTTGGTGCTGGCGAATTTTTCTGCGCTTCCGACACGCCGGCCTTAATATCTCACACCCGCACCGTTTTGTCCTTGGAAAATGGCGAACTGGCCAGGCTAACTCCGATGGGAGTCGAAGTTTACAACTTTACAGGGGAAAGGCTTAAAAAAAGCCCGCGCATCCTTGGTTGGAGTCCGGTTTTAGTCGAAAAACAAGGCTTCAAACACTTCATGCACAAGGAGATTTACGAACAGCCGGTCGTAGTTCGAGCTTGTTTGGATGCTTATTTAGACAGCGATTGGCAGCCGGGAAATCTGCGCTCTCCCATCAATCTCAACTTGCCCGAAGAACTTTGTGTCGATGTCGAACAAATTTCAATTCTCGCCTGCGGAACGAGCTGGCACGCCTCGCTAATTGGCAAATATTTGTTGGAACAGTTAGCGAATATTCCTACTGCGGTGCAGTACGCTTCTGAGTACCGTTACGCACCGGCACCGCTAACAGCAAATACTTTAATTATTGGGGTAACGCAGTCGGGAGAAACGGCGGACACCCTGGCTGCTTTGGGGATGGAACAGCAGCGCCGTGCGGGTTTTACCGATAAATTTCGGGCGAGAATGTTGGGCATTACTAACGGTACTGAAAGCTCGATCGCCCACATGATGCCGCACGTAATCAGCACCCACGCCGGTATAGAAATCGGCGTGGCTGCCACTAAAACTTTTGTAACTCAATTGATGGCGTTCTATTTATTAGCTTTGGATTTGGCGCACCGGCGACAAACAATCAGCACGGAAAGATTGACAGAAATTATTGCTGGTTTGCGCCATTTGCCAGGGCAAATTGAGAAGTTTTTGGAGATTCAAGAACAGTATGTAGAGGAATTGTCCCACCAGTTTACCGATACCCAGGATTTTATATTTTTGGGGCGGGGAATTAACTTTCCGATTGCTTTGGAAGGCGCGCTGAAACTAAAAGAAATTAGCTACATTCACGCGGAAGGATATCCGGCGGGAGAAATGAAACACGGCCCGATCGCCCTTTTGGATGCTAAAGTGCCTGTAGTGGCGATCGCCATGCCCGGAAGCGTCTACGAAAAAGTCCTTTCCAACGCTCAGGAAGCCAAGGCGCGCGACGCACGTTTAATTGGCGTTACCCCGAAGCAGGGCGCAGCGGAAGCCGATATTTTTGACCACGTTTTGCCGGTACCTTTGGTGGATGAATTGTTGTCGCCGATTGTGACAGTAATTCCGCTGCAATTGTTGGCCTACCACATTGCGGCACGTCGCGGTTTGGATGTGGATCAGCCGCGCAATTTGGCGAAGTCGGTGACGGTGGAATAAGGGAAGTCATTAGTCATTAGTCATTAGTCATTAGTCATTAGTCATTAGTCATTAGTCATTAGTCATTAGTCATTAGTCATTAGTCATTAGTCATTAGTTATTAGTCATTAGTTATTAGTCATTAGTCATTAGTCATTAGTCATTAGTCATTAGTCATTAGTCATTAGTTATTAGTTATTCGTTGGTTATTCGTTGGTTGTTGGTTGTTGGTTGTTCGCTCTAATAACCAATAACCAATGCCTTATTCCCGATGCCCAATGCC
>NZ_JADEXD010000267.1 GCF_015207285.1 Tychonema sp. LEGE 07203
CCCATGCCCTATGCCCATTATCTATTTTCTACGACTCCAACTAACGACTGCAAATCAAACTTCATATCTTCTCCGCTGAGACAAATGCCAGCACTCATAACTGTCAAGTCATTTTTGGCGATCGCCGAACTATGATGTTCTCCACTGCCGCTAGTCCATTCCACCAGCCAGTAATTTTTGCGATCGCAAAAATCCCGCAACTCGCCGCCGCCCATCTTCAAAGCCCGCTGCAAGCGCTGTTGGGCCTGCAGGTTCGGATCGAAATATTTAATATTTCGGGACACCAATTCGTAAACAGTTCGCATTTCTGGTGTCATCCCTTTAAAGCGAACATCTTGAGGCAAAATCAGCTCTTTCAAAGCTCTTCTCAACTTTTCAGAATGCAGCGGATCGGCGCGCCTGTCAATTTCTTCAAACCAAAAACAATCACCGTCCCACCGCGCCACACTCTGCTCGAACTGCGAGCCTTTAGTTACTAAATGAACAGGTACGGGTTTAGCAGCACCAGTGCGCTGTTTAGCATCAGATTCATTAACAGGATAAGCCAGCCAAGTTTGCCCTTGCAGTACGCAAGCCAAATGCAAGCGAATCGGCATGAGTAGTTGCAAATACTCTGCTATTTGCGGCAAAATAGGCTCCTCAATTACCGCAGCAACGTTCTCATTTACAGGCTCAAAAATAGCCCATCCTTCAAAGTTTTGCGGCTGCGGTTGAAACAGGTAAGTCATGCCACCTATCCTTGTCCGCACCCTTCCCTCCCGCACGCAAGGAGCCAGGAATTGAGTATCGAGCAGTTGCTCTTCTCCGACAGCGAGTTGGCTGATGATTTTGCGGATATCTGCCACTGAGTTAACCTCCGTAATCTTACTTTTTTTTACCTAACCTGCTGTTAATTTTATTAATTATAAAACTTTACAAAAACCCCTTGACATCAATAAATATCATATCATAGTATTTATTTACTATCCAAAATAACCTTGTACAAACATCAAGCGAATATGTTGCAAAAGCTTTTTTCTAAGTTGGTTGGAGTGACAGCTTTGACAGTTTCGATTTTTGGCTCGGTTCAGGCAGCTCAAGCTCAGGACACCTATGGAGCTACTGCTTATTCTCCGACTTCTGACGCTACGGGTATTAGTTGGGATCATGCTACAGAGAAAGAAGCGCTAGACGCAGCAGTGGCGGCGTGCAATGAGCAAAGCGGAGGTGCTAACGACTGCGAACCGCTGACTTCTAACAGCAATAATTGTGGAGCGATCGCCGTAGGCAAAGGAGGAGCAGGTGCGGGTTGGGGCGAGGATAAATCAGCAGCAGAAGCTCAAGCTCTTGCTGGTTGCAGCGAACTAGATGGCGGCAACTGTAAAGTGCAGCTTTCGGCTTGCAACAACTAATTGAACTGATAAAAACTGGCCGCAGCGGTGTGTATTTTACTTGTAAAATAGCTGAAAAAATAGTAAAAGTAAGGTGCGAATCCGCGCACCTTACCAAATACAAATAAGCGAAAAGTAGCGTGCGAATCCGCGCACTTTAGAGTGAATCTCCTACTTCGGAAGTAACTGCATCGGGCGGCAGCAATTTTTCTAATCTATCTTTAGACCAGTATTCAGTAGGATAGGCGAGTGCAATAATATCAGAGATGCGAATCAGCCAGGTAACTTGTCCGTAGGCATCGATATTTTCCGCCTGTTCGTTAGGGGGAACTATCACCAAAAGTTCCGCAAACTCCCCGAACAAATTAATCGGGATGCCGCCAAAACTGCTATTATTTGTTTTAATCCAAACTTTACTGCCTCGATCGAGAGCTTCTTGCAGTCGCTGGCAGAGCAAACTGGATTTTTTGACCTGGGATTTTTTGACTTTCGACTTTTTTCCCATAGTTTTAAGAAGTTAAAGTAGTTGTACTTGGGCTCAACGGTGGGCTCAACGGTGGGTTGAGATTAGCGTGCGATTCTCTTCGTTGGCGTAGCCCCCGTAGGGGCGGGCTTTCCTTCGGATCGCTTCGCTAACGCTAACGCGATTTGGTATAGAAACGAACAAAAGAAAAAAATCGATCGCCCCGTCGCCACCCTACCAGTGTAGTGTACGAGGAAGTGCTGCGGCGCGATCGACATAACAATTTAATCGCCAAATCTGGAAACGACTCCAGCCAAACGCCAAACCCTTAACTCATCAGCGATTCCCCATCTCAAATCTCAAATCTCAAATCTCAAATGGCGGCACTGTTACAAAGTCAGTCAAGGATGCCCGTGTTTCTACTGTGTCCCAAATGCAGTATAATCGGCGGAATCTTCCCCAATCGTTTAAGTAAAAACAATGGACTGGCGAAAGCTCATTCATCCCAACCCAAAAACTTCCGCAGGTAAACCAGAAGTGAAAGAAACTCGATTGTCTGTAGAATTTTTGCTGGGGCTGTTTGCGGCGGGCTGGACAGAAGAAAAAGTGTTAGAAAAATATCCCGCACTGACTTCGGAAAAGTTGTGCGCTACTTTGGCTGGTGCGGATTCCCAGTTAGTGTCATCCATCGCTAATCCAGAATTACAAGAAATTATCGATCGAATTAAAGAATAATTGAAAATCGGGAAAAAGTTGTCGCTTGAGGATATTGAGGGAGATGTTTGGTAACAAGCAGCGATATTAAATATCAACTTCCCCCTAAATTTTCTCTAACTCTTTCCCGAAACTCCAACACAGCCTCAAGGGGATCTGGCCGTTGTACATACTCTGCAATCAGTGATAAATCCAAATCCGGCAATAACTCGCTTTGCTGCATTTTTTCATATTCCTCTCCCAGAAGATGATAAACGTCAAAGCGACGATTTTTCCAGAACCAAACCTCTCTGATTCCGAGCTTTTTGTAAACTGCTAACTTGTCCAGGCCGCCACTGCTGATTACAACCTCGATCGCTAAATCAGGAAATTCTTTTTCAGTACCGATACAATAGCACTCATCCGGTTCTGTTCCACCCTTTTTTGCTTGAATGCGGAAGGTAGTGGAACCCAATCCCCAAAACCGAGTCCGTGTTTCTTGAAAATACGCTTCTAGCAGCATCCCAATATTGGTTTTATCTCGATCGTGACGGCGACTTGGGGCCATAATTTCCAGCACTTCATCTAAATAAGTAACCCGATACCAAGGACTATCTCCGAGTTGAGTCAGTAGTTGTTCGTACTGTTGCCAACTTACCCCGCTGGTAATAAATCTTTCCACGGGATCTTCGGTGAAAAGCTCTAATTCGGTTGCTAAATCTTTGATTAATATTGAAGTCACCATCTCCGTTGACATAAAATTCTAACTCCCACTAACTTAGCTAGAATCAATAAAATCAGGCATTGCCCGCCAGCTTAACTGACGAGCCATGCCCGATTATATCACTTATCATCCCTCACGGGCAGCGCCACATCCAGAATTTCCATCAACAATTCCAAGCGCGAAGGACGGCTCAACATCGGCACTAAATTCGGCAGCGAGTAATAATCGCCCGCAAACGTAAACGTTTCCACCGACACTTGCTTCTGCTTCAATTGTTGTTCAACATATTCGCAGTAAGCGCCAACTCGCACAATCACCACATCAGGAATTACCCCCAAACTGCGGCAGTAATTCTGATAAGCATCAGCAAAATAAGGTGCAGAATTTTCGCCTTCATCTGTTACGATAATAAATTGCTCGACTACCTGCTTTTTAATTCGCATTGCTTCCACCGCGCAACCGCAACTTGTGCCGCCGCCAGCGCGAATGCGATCGAAAGCCCGCTCCCAGTCTGTCAATTCGCTGCCGTTTGCTTGCACTGGATACGGCATCGTGTCAAAGGCATAAACGAACAGTGCAGCCTCGGAAATGCCGGAAATCAAAGCAGCGAGACGCTTCCCAACTTCGATCGCACTTTCCATACTTCCCGACTTGTCAATCAACAAACCCGTTGCTTTAACAATCTTGCCGCGCTTCTTCACCTGCTCGTTTGTCACCGCTTCCAGCTTCGCCGCCGTGGCTGCGTCGAAGTTTGCGCCCGCGCCCGCCACACTCGCTTTGTAAGCAGAAACCCGATCGCACTTTGCCGCCTCATCCAACTTGGAATCAATCAACTGCTTGACTTCCGGGTGTTCCATCGCGCCCCGCGACTGAATCGATTTCAAATTGTTGATAACTTCCTGCGGCGACATCGAATTAATCAGCGCCGCCAAAACCGTTGGCGTTAGCTGTTTGATCGCACCAACTGCGATCGTATACGGAATCTTGTACTCCACAATCAAATTCGCCTGCTGTACAGGAGTAGCCGCCTTGGCTAACTGCTTCAAAACGAATGCCAGAGAGTCGGACGGCGGATTGTCCTCAAACAGGATCGCATTAGCGCGAGGGCTCGGCTTAATGTGCAGCGTTGCGTACAAATGCTTCATCGCCTTGCGGTTGCGGAGGGCGGCGCGATCGAAAAACTGCGGATTCTTTTCCCGCGATTTCAGATAGCGAGTCACAGCAGTGCGCGCGCTGCGAGGCAGCTTATTCTGGTGCCGCTTCATAAAGTCCACAATCCGCGAAACCTCGTAGGGAGGAAACTCTTGCAGCATCATAAACCCGGCATCTCGGTGTTCCGTCAGCGCCGATGTCAGCAAATTTCCGGCAAAAACTTCCTTGTGGTCGCGCACGTCGCCTTGACGCTGATACCT
>NZ_JADEXD010000050.1 GCF_015207285.1 Tychonema sp. LEGE 07203
AAAGCAGACTCAGGCAACGGCCCTTGTCCGCCGTAGTTAAAATAAGCTTTATTGGCCAAAGCTGGAAATTGTTGCCGGTGATTGTCCTTTGTCATTTTTTCTGGGGAATTATTGATAGCGTTAATATTGAATAACTGATGCTGTGAACTTTCTATCCTGTGACTTTTGTCTCAAGCTAAATAATCAATCCGTGTATCTGTGTCAAAATCCGTGTCGTGCTTTCCTTCTAATTATTCTATGTCTTGCAAACACTAAATGTTAATAACTGACAAACTGCTACTTTCCTATCAGCGATGCAATCTCCGAGCATTTTTAGACACTTGCGGAGACTGGAAACAACTCGATCCGCCAAGCGACTTTTTGCTGAAACTGATCCGCGACAGCGCGACGTACCAGCAGCAGGTATTGGCAGGCGAGACTTACCAACAACCATCATATCCTAAGGGAGATTGGGAAGCTGGAGCTGCTGCTACATTGAGTTTAATGCAGCAAGGAGCCGATCGCATTTACCGAGGAGTTCTAATCCAGGGCGAATGGGGCAAAACCAACGGTACACCAACTTCTCTGGTAGGAATTGACAGTCAATATTTGTCAGATACGCGGGGACTTCCCCAAACTTCTGTTCATCCTGCATCATCCACCCTGCACTCTTCAAATATTACCCTCGTCAGCCGCCCGCACTTATTAATCAAACAACCCGGACAATCCAAATTTGGCGATTGGAGTTACGTTACTGCGGATATTTGGCTCAGCAAGCGCCCCAAACTAGACTATCAAATTATTGCAGCTTTTCACGCACAAATATTAGCGGCAGTGCAGGGAAAAATTCCCGATTCTGCGTGGCTGATGCTGCGAAAGAAAGGGTTTTGGCAAGTGAATCTCGACCAGCGAACTCCTCAGATGCTAGAGATATTAGATAACTGCATTCAGATGATAGAAAATCGGGATAAACCAGAAGTGTTCATTTCCCGCCAAAAATGCAATCTTTGCGGTTGGTACACTATCTGTCATGCCGAAGCCGAATCTATTAAACATCTTTCGCTATTGCCCGGAGTTACTGCCGGCCGCTATGCTAGACTAAAAAATCTTGAAATTACCGATGTAGAAGCTCTCGCTGGTGCTAGTTCCGAACTCCTTGCTGAGTATCCAGAATTCCCTGACAGAGTTGCTTTTGATGTGGTGCGGCAAGCTCAATCTCACTTGTTAAATCAACCGCTGTTGCGGGAAGAAGGAAGAAGGAAGAAGGAAGAAGGAAGGCACGACACGGATTTTGATACGGATACAGGGATTAAAAATCGAGAAGAACGTAGAAGTGAGAATTCAGAAAAACTTAACTCATCTGAAATAGTACCAGATATTGTAGATAATATCTTGAATGAAATCGCAGTTGAAGAAGTAAAAATTAGAGAAAATAAACCAGCAGCACCAGCAAAGCCTGCGCCAATTCTCCGCAGCAAGCCAATTCCTTATTCTCAATCAATCTTTTTGCCGATCGCCCCAATCGAACTATACTTTGATATTGAAGCGGAACCGGAGATGAATTTAGATTACCTCCACGGAGTCTTAGTTGTCGATAGGTACAATAAAACTGAAGAATTCCACGGTTTTCTGGCAGAATCAGCAGCAGAGGAAGGTGCAATTTGGGAGGAATTTTTAGAATTAATGTGGGCTTATCCCATTGCTCCGATTTTTCATTTTTGCGATTACGAAGTCAAGACTTTTAAGCGACTGGCTAAACTTTACCAAACTCCAGCTTATTTGTGGAAACCGGTGTTGAAACGGTTTGTAGATATTCACAAACAAGTGACGCAACAAGCGGTTGTGCCGGTGGAAAGTTATGCGCTAAAACCCATCGCCCGCTGGTTGGGTTTTGACTGGCGCGATGCTAAGGCTAATGGGGCTCAGTGTGTCTGTTGGTACGATGATTGGCTCAAAACTGGCGATCGATCGATCTTGGAGGCGATCGTCCGGTACAATGAGGACGACTGTCGCGCTACTTATGTGGTTAAAGATTGGTTGACTAATTTTTTGCTGAATCAGAAACCGTGATTTTATGATTGAACGAACCGCGTTGGCGTAGCCTGCGCGAAGCGCTTAGGCGCTCATAGCGCGAATTTAGAAAGAGAAGAAGATAGTAAGATGCGAAAGTCAGCAAAAATAATTATATTTATTTCCTGTTTTTTGATGGCAGCAATTGTGGCAATTTTGATAAGTTTGTCAGTCGAATCTTTCGCCCTTACCAAAATAGATTTTATCGGCAGAGCAATATTTCCTACTGGTTCTCCGTTTCAGGGTACAGAAATTGGCGGACTTTCGGGGATAACTTACGATGCCGAAAAACAAGTTTATTATGCCATTTCCGATGACCGCAGCAGCAAGGCTCCGGCTCGCTTTTATTCTCTCAAAATAAACTTGAAATCGGGTAAATTGGAAAAAGAAAATATTGAATTTACTGGTGTCACTACTTTACTCGACGAAAACGGTAAAAGTTTTCCAGAGTTAAGTTTAGATCCAGAAGGGATAACTTTTACTGGCAATAGCGTGTTTGTTTCTTCGGAGGGAGATGTCGATCGCCAAATCGATCCTTTCATCAAGGAGTTTTCCCTCGACGGTAAACTGCTCAAAACGCTGCCAATTCCCGATCTATTTTTGCCCGATGACAAAGGCACTAAAGGCATCCGCAACAATCGATCGTTTGAAAGTTTGACTTTAACGCCCGATCGCCAATATCTATTCACCGCCACCGAAAACGCTATGGTACAGGATGGCGATGTACCTTCTCTGGAAAAAGGCAGCCCGTGCCGGATTCTGCGCTACGATGCGTTAAGCGGCAATCCAGATGCCTCCTTTGCCTACATCACCGAAGCGCTACCCGCCGGTGCAAATCCTGTGGGAAAATTCACTACCAACGGTTTAGCGGATTTGTTGGCGATCGACGACAAGCGCTTGCTGAGTTTAGAGCGTGCTGTCTCCCTGGAAACCGGCGTTACTGTTAGGCTATTTGAGGTTTCTTTGGAAAAGGCCGATCGCATAGAAGGAATAGAAAGCCTCAAAAGCAGTCTGGGCGAGGTTTCTCCCGCTCAAAAACGGCTGTTGCTGGATTTGGAAACCCTAAAAATTCCCCTAGACAACATTGAGGGGTTGACATTCGGCCCCGAGTTAGCCGATGGTAGCAGAGGTCTGATTTTGGTCGGCGACAACAACTTCAGTCCCCTGCAAGAGACTCAGATTTTGGGCTTCCAAATAAAATTTCAAAAAACCTCTTGACAAAAGGTGAGGCGATCGGCATAATAGAGATTGTGCCAGAAAAAACGGCAAAACGAGGGACAGTAGTTCAATTGGTTAGAGCACCGCCCTGTCACGGCGGAAGTTGCGGGTTCGAGCCCCGTCTGTCCCGTTCTCTCGTAAATCGAAAGTCATCAATCAAAAAGTTAAGCTTTTGATTAAGTCTGTTTTTGTGTGCAAACTTACCTCAGAAACTCGGTTTCTTCCCATGTTTCTCGTTACTAAACGCAAAATTTCGTAGAAACCCGGTTTCTCGCCCCTACGATCGCCTCTAGTTTCTATGTAGCAATAATTTTCAGAGTTTGGGTATAAAATCTCCAATCTAAAATCTAAAATTGTCTGGGGAGTGAGAAAATATGCTCGTTACGCCCATTAAGCCGTCACCGGAAACAATTACACAACGGATAGTATTATCTAATATCAGTTGGCAGACTTACGAAAGCTTATTAGCAGAAGCGGGAGACAAGAGATCCTCGCGATTTTCTTATTCTCAAGGAGTCTTAGAAATTATCATGCCATCAGACTTGCATGAAACTGTTAACTGTTTGTTGAAACAGTTTGTGACTACTTTAAGTGACGAATTAAAATTGAAACGTAAGGGATTTGGTTCTACGACTCTCAATCGTGAAGATTTAAAACAAGGTGCCCCGATTCGTGTTTTTATATCCAAAATGTCGATCGCATTCGCGGCAGAAGAATTAACTTATCAACCGATCCGCCACCAGATTTAATCATTGAAGTAGATCTCACCAGTCCATCTACTAATCGGTTTGTTATCTACAAAAGCCTTGGAGTTCCTGAAATATGGAGATATCTCGGAGAGACTGTACAATTTGTTCAACTTCAGAATGGAGAATATGTAATCTGTGAATACAGTAATACTTTTCCGATTGTTTCTGCGGAGATAATTAATCAATTTTTGCAGATGGCCCAGACGGAGGATGATATGACGATAATTGATGCTTTGCGAGTATGGGTGAGAGAGAAATTGCGATCGCCCTCCGCAACAGAACAATGATACTTAAACTCTAGCCCCTCGCTCTTCTTAAAACCATCTGCGTTAATCTGTGTTTATCCGTCTTAAATCTGCGGTTTCCCAATCAAATATTTCGGACTCACAGATACGAGTTCAGAAAAGGTCGGGCGATCTGATATGTCAAAACCAGGGCGATCGGCACTAGGATCGGAATAGCAACTAGCAATCCCCATTTGCCCAACCTAATTTTTTGACCGTCCGATTTGAACAGGACAATCACAGCGATAATTCCCATGACTACCCAGAGGCCGCCGAAGCCCATGAAAACTGTATATCCTGCATCTTGCATTGTTATTGTTTTTGACCTTTAATCGTAGTCCATCTTTAATGTTAGTTGCAGTCTGTTTCTGATGACATCTTCTGATCGGTCGATCGCACTTACCAAATATGACTCATTTCGAGTTTGGTTGGCAGCGGCCTTCAACATCGCACTCGATCCGTGCAGTTCGATCGCTCATAATACTTGCTAAATCCTGCCTTCCCGTCAACCTCAGCCGCCAATCTGCCCAAATTCCGTACAGCCAATTAGCGATCGCCCCAATCACCGGCAACTTAGTAACAGCATAAATCCATCCCATTCCCAAAATCTCATAAATACGGCGAAAAACCTCCACATTTTTAACCGTCGTACCGTCGGGTAACACCGCGTGAATCCGCCCCATCGCCGTTTCGTAGTCAACTCCGCCGTGGGCTTCCGGGTTGTAGCCATCCTCCGCGATATCCACAAACGACACCAAACCTCGCCCCGCATCCCGTTTCTTCAAAAAATTAACCTCCCGCACGCACAGCGGGCATTCACCGTCGTACAGCAACTCGATTTGCCAACAGGGCTTAACCTCAACAGATTCGGAAAACTCGGTTTTAGCAGCAGACATAGGGAAATATCTTTTAATGTGGTCGATCGCACCCAAACATTTTACAAGAATTCTTAATACTCAACAGGCGCGCATTGGTTAGCCCCAGGGCAGTTATTTGCGCGGTAAAAAATAGTCCCAAAGATGAATTCAGTCTTGGCCGCCCGCAATGCTAAGATCATCAAGATGCCCTTTGCCCGATCGCCCGACAGTCGAATATCAAACAATTCCAAGCCAAGCATCTCCCAAGCACAACTGTTAATTACGCAACAAAATATAATAAAATTTTAAAGTATCAAACATCCGCGATTCCCCCAACCAGCAAATCAACCCCAATCTAAAAGCAAAAATATACATGAATGTCAGAGTCCGTCTAGCCCCCAGTCCCACAGGAAACCTACACATCGGTACCGCCAGAACCGCCGTATTTAACTGGCTGTTTGCCCGCAACCAAGGCGGCCAATTCATCCTGCGGGTAGAAGACACAGATGTCGAACGCTCTAAAAGCGAATACACCGATAACATCCTCGAAGGACTCACGTGGCTGGGGATGAACTGGGACGAAGGCCCGAGTTTTCAGTCCGAACGTCTGGAAATATACCGCCAAGCAGTCCAAACCCTTCTAGACAATGGACTCGCCTACCGCTGCTACACCACGTCGGAAGAACTCGACGAAATGCGGGAAACACAAAAAGCCAACAAACAAGCCCCCCGCTACGACAACCGCCACCGCAACTTGACAAGCAAAGAGCGCGCAGCTTTTGAAGGCGAAGGGCGACAAGCTGTGATTCGGTTTATCATTGAGGACGATCGCACAATTTCTTGGAACGACATGGTGCGAGACACCGTAACCTGGAAAGGTAGCGACCTCGGCGGCGACATGGTAATTGCCAGAGCATCCAGCGGCGGTGTCATCGGCCAACCACTCTACAACCTCGCCGTAGTTGTCGATGACATCGACATGGCCATCACCCACGTCATCCGCGGCGAAGATCACATCGGCAATACTCCCAAACAAATATTGCTCTACGAAGCTTTGGGCGCGACAATCCCAGAATTTGGCCACACGCCGCTGATTTTAAACTCCCAAGGGCAAAAGCTTTCTAAACGCGACGGCGTAACCTCGATTTCTGACTTCAAAGATATGGGCTACCTCCCCGAAGCCTTAGTCAATTACATGACTTTGCTCGGTTGGACTCCGCCGGATTCAACGCAGGAAATATTTACACTGTCGGAAGCAGCAGAATTATTTACATTCTATCGAGTCAACAAAGCCGGTGCAAAATTTGACTGGGACAAACTCAACTGGCTCAACAGTCAATATCTCCACAAAATGCCAGTACCGCAATTGACAGATTTGCTGATACCTTATTGGCAGAAAGCCGGTTACGAGTTTGACTCCGAGGCAGACCGCCCCTGGCTCGAACAAATAGCTGCTTTAATCGGCCCTAGTCTCGTTCGCTTAACCGATGCTGTCGGTATGTGCAATTTGTTCTTCTCTCCCACTGTGGAATACGAAGAAGAAGCACTCGCACAGTTGCAGCAACCAGGTGCTGCACAAGCCTTACAAGCAGTTCTAGAAGTTCTGGAAAGTCATTCCACCCTGCAGTCAGCCGAAGCTCAGAAAATCACTAAAAAGCTCAGTAAAGAGAAAAATCTTAACAAAGGGCTAATTATGCGATCGCTCAGAGCAGCTCTGACAGGTGCCATGCACGGCCCCGACCTGATAGAATCTTGGGTAATCCTTCACCAGCGGGGGACGGCTAAAACCCGCTTGCAAGAGGCTATTAGCAACTTGAATGTGCCGCTTGTTGGTGTCGCGGCCCAAACTCCTGCCCCAGAACAACAAAACGCGGAAACTGCAACCGAAACTTCTGTCGCACAACACCCAGCAGCGGAAGTTTCACCAGCCGAAATATCAACTTCAGCACCAGAGGTTTCAGCAGTCGAAATACCGACTTCAGAAACAGTGGCGGCGGAAGTTACAGCAGTCGAAATACCGACTTCAGAAACAGGCGAAGTGTCGGCTCTCGAACCAACCGACGGGGAGGTTGCAGCAGTCGAAATACCGGCTCTTGAAACAGTCGCAGCAGCAGTTGAAATACCTGCCGCCAACCAGCAAAAAACTATTGCGAGTGGAGAAATGACTTCATCAAACGAACCAGAAAAAACAGTTATCATCACCGAAATTCCTGCTGAAAATGAAGCAGACAGTTCGAGCGGTACCACACAAGTCATAATTACCGAAGAACCGCCAAGTCAGGCCCAGCAGATCAAAGAACAAATTATCTCAATTTTGTCGGAGTTTCCCGCTTACATCGGCAGCTTTTACGAGCAGTACAAAAGTCCCCTGACAGTTGTCGGTGTAATTTTAGCCTCGATTGTTTCTTTGAAAGTGCTTTTGGGCGTAGTAGACGAACTCAACGACATCCCCCTGCTAGCACCCACATTTGAGCTAATTGGTATCGGATACACCGCGTGGTTTGTCTACCGCTATTTGTTGCGCTCTTCCAACCGCCAACAATTAGGTCAAGAAATTCAAGCTTTGAAAGAACAAATTCTCGGCAAAAAGTCCTAAATTTTTGCTGTAATTTATTGATTTTGTGCCCGACGTTGACAACTTTAAATAAGTTGTTAGTGTCGGGTTTTTTAATGATTAACAATCTGGAAGAAGGAACAAAGTTCGGCAACGGATTATTTAACCCACATTCCGCAGTTCTGGCTTTGATGACTAAGGATTTTCATACATTCACTGTAGGAAAAATATCTGTGCCTACCTTTTCTAATTTTTTGGGGTGACAAAGAGAGGTCTACGAGATAGACTGTATTCTCCTGGTACGTACATTGAACTTCCATCTAAATGAATGCTGTTCGTTTTTACTTGGAATTTATGGGCGGCTTTTATGGCGATTGCTGTGAAGAGTTTTGTGGTTCCTACTTGATAATATTTGTCGAGGGCTCTTCCTCGTCTATCGTCGTTTAGATGTTCTGGTAGTATTCCCTTTCCGATTAGATGTGATGTTGCTTGGACTACAAAAAATTCCTCGAATATGTATAATGGCGCGCTTAAAAATCCGGCGTTGCTGAGTTATAGTATGAACAGGAGGAATAATTTATGCAATGCAAGCGAATGTAAATCAACCCATATCCGTAAAAACGGCAAAAAAAAGGAAAACAAAACCACATTTGTGTCGAATGTGGTCGTCAATTCATTAATGAGTATGCACCCCAGCGAGGCTATAGCGAGAGCATCAAACGTGACTGCCTAAAAATGTACGTCAATGGTATGGGGTTACGAGGGATAGAACGAGTTAAAGGAGTTCATCATACCACCGTAATGAATTGGGTAAAACAAGTCGGCAAACTGTTACCAGATGTTTATGACCCTGAAGTCATTCCAGAAGTTGGTGAACTCGATGAATTACAAACTTATGGGCTCTTCTGGAGTCAAGGTGATAAGCAAACCTAATCAGAAAAGCAAGCTAATAACCTTGCTCGAAAGTTATCAAAGTTCACAAAGCCATAGGCTTGGCGTTTAATCAACTTGATTCGATTGTTAATTCCCTCCATCACACCACTCGTGGTTCGGTTCAAAAAATAGTTGCAGATCCCATCCAGATGATTGCGAATTGTTATGAGGACATCACAGTAAACCGAAGGAGCTTTTTTTAGCCATGCAAGGAGTTTCTCTTTCCCAACTTCGACCGTCCCAGAACGTTCAAAAATATCTCTGAACTCTTCTTTGAGTTCATCAGCCAGTTTCAAGCGTTTTGAATGCTTTAAGATGTCTGCCAATTTCACCTTTTCATTCTCGGTCAAATCTACCCCGTTCTTGAGGAGAATGAATTTACTCCCTTTGAGGGTCATTTGAGTTTGCTTGCGTACTTTATTTAACTCTTCATTGACTGGTTTCATCACGTGAAATCGATCAAATATAATCCGCGCCTTGGGAAACACTTCTTGAACCACTTTGGGAAAGCCTCCCCACATATCAACACTCACTTCTTCGACTTGTTCACGCAGCTCGATCGGTTGCTGCTGAAGCACTTTGATGATGTCCTCCTGTTTGTGACGATCAATCACCTCAACCAATTTTCCACGGTCAATATCGGCAACAACTGTGGCAAAATCTTGATGCCCTTTGCGTTTACTAACTTCATCAATACTCAGACGAGTAACCGTTCCCCAGTCTGCTTTTTTGATTGATTGAACCTATGATTGAAAATCCCCTGTACTTGATCCCAACTTAATTTTTCCTCTCGGCTAACTTGTTCAATGGTGGTTGCTTGAACTCGCTGATAGATATAATTCTCATAACGTTGGGTATATCGCCGTTCCCAATCGACAAAGCTCAAACTCTCCGTAAAGTATTTCTGACAAGTCCTACAATAAAATTGGCGACGTGGAACTTGCAAATAAACTGGTTGACCGAAAATCGATAGATCCCGTATCAATACAGGTCGATTTTGATTCAATTGATCGCTCCGACGCTCGCAGTATCGACAATTACTTTCTTCCTGAAGAAAGCGCAGTTTCAAGACAACTTCAGGTGCGAATTGGATGCAACTTTCAACAGTAACATCGGGTAGATTAAGCAGTCTGTCAAGATGAAGATCCATAGGGTAGAAATCAATTAGTAGTATCTCATTATACACTTTTCACCAAAAAGCCAGAAGAGCCAACTTATGTGAAAAAAAAACAGACAAAATATGGCTGTGGACAGCCGTTGACCACTTTAAACCAGGAATTTTAGGATGGGTATTAGGGGATCGTAGCGCTAAGACGTTTGAACCATTATGGGACAAAGTAAGTGCATGGAAATGCTATTTTTATGTAACAGATGGATGGTCTGTATATCCCATGTTTATCCCTGATGGATCTCGGATTATTAGTAAGACTTATATGACAGGAGTAGAAGGGGAAAATACAAGACTAAGACATTATCTAGCTAGGCTACATCGCAAGACTCTTTGTTATTCTAAATGTGAGGAAATGCTCAAGCATTCTATTAAGTTATTAATACATTACTTGAAATTTGACGATATTCCTATGACCGGGGCATTCATACCTTGATTCAGCAACGCCGATTCTTTTACCTGAAAACTTCCAAATGTCGGGTTTTTCACCGACTCTTGCTGGCAGAAAGTCTCGGTCTAAGAAGCTAGATTTTGAGGTCTAAGATTCGTCTTGTTCTACAAATCGCCATTTTCTTATATGGTGTCGTTCCTGGTCGCATCCTCATCGATTGGGAGAGGGCAGACATACAATTTCTCGCAGCGAGCAAAGCTTTATTCGCCATTTTCTGTTGCGTCGCTTTTGCTACTTTGACAATTGCCAATCGCGGCGCAAAAAAGGAGTTTTTACCTATTGATTTTTGTTGATTTCTGGGATATATTATTAGACAATGGGATTGGTGACACAAGTTTTAAAATTGCCACCACTTCCATTATTTAATAATACACTGTCAATCTTGCGATGTCAAGTTTTTGGCTCCAAAAAAAAAGGCGATTTTTTAATAGTTTCTTAAAAAATAATTGTATTAGACCTAGGGGAGAAATTAACAGAAGAGAAACGGCTGCCGATCGCAAATATTTTGAAGATAGGAGAGCGATTGTGGCAATTGTAGTCTAGAGTGTGTTGGCGGTGGAGACGATCGCACTGCACGGAAAAAAGGATAATTTCGAGTGCAGTAGCGAACAAGAGCAGTGCTGGAGGCAGCGGCATCGAGAAAGCGGGTTTTTGAACAGAGATTGGGGGTTTTGGGCAAATACTGTAGTTAAAAACCGGGTTTCTCGCCGTCCGCGCGCGATCGGCAACTAAAGAGAATTAAGCAATAACAGCAGCTTTGAGTGCCAAAATGCGATCGATGGCATCCTCAACTACTTTATCTGGAGTCGAAGCACCAGAAGTCACGCCCACGACAATATTACCATCAGGCAGCCAATTGTGGGTAACGATTAAATCTCCCCCCAAAGGCTTGTGTTCGATGCGATTGCCCGGTAAGATGCGATCGGCAGAATCAATGTGATAAGAAGGAAGAGTTTTGTCGATCGCAATTTCCTGCAAGTGGGTAGTATTAGAAGAATTAAAACCGCCAATCACCAGCATCAAATCCAACTTTTCCTCAACCAAACTCAACATAGCATCTTGACGTTCCTGAGTTGCATCGCAGATCGTATTAAAACTCAGAAAATGTTCGTTAAGATTAGAGGGGCCAAACTTCCGCATCATCGTCTTTTCAAACAACTTACCAATGTTTTCAGTTTCAGTTTTGAGCATAGTAGTTTGGTTGGCAATCCCTACACTTTCCAAATCCACATCTGGGTCAAAACCAGCAGAACAAGCCTTGCTAAACTTAGCAAGAAACTCAGCGCGATCGCCGCCGTGCAAGATATAATTGCTGACATATTCAGCTTCCTGCAAATTCAGGACAATCAAATACTTATTAGCAAAAGAGCTAGTAGCAACAGTTTCCTCATGCTTGTACTGACCGTGAATAATCGAAGTATAATCTTTCTTCTTGTGCTTCTCAACAGTATTCCAAACCTTAGAAACCCAAGGACAAGTAGTATCAACAATCTTGCAGCCCTTATCGTTAAGCAACTGCATTTCTTGAACGCTAGCTCCAAAAGCAGGTAAAATCACCACATCACCGCCACCGACAACCGAAAAATCTTTTTGTCCATTTTCAACAGCAATAAAACCAACATCCATATCGCGCAAATGCTGATTTACAGAAGGATTGTGAATAATTTCATTCGTAATCCAAATCCGTTCGGACGGGAAATGCTGGCGAGTCTCGTAAGCAATAGCCACAGCGCGTTCCACGCCCCAGCAAAAGCCAAAAGCCTCAGCCAGCCGGATAGTGACAGCGCCGCGTTCGAGCCTGTAATTGTTGGATCGAATTTGCTGGATCAGACTGCTTTGATAGGCAGTCTGCATCACACTCGCTACCTCAGCTTCGTGTCCGAAACCCTTGCGGTGGTAGTTGTCAGACTGTTGGAGCGATCGTTTAAAAGCTTTAGTATCCATGCGGTATCGAGTTGAAATCTAGGTTGATTACCTTTGATTTTAGCCTGACAGAGGAGAATCCCGACACCAACCGAGGCGGTATCTCACCTGGGATTCCCGTCTGTCAGGCTAATTGTGGAATTAAAAGCTGTAGCTAACTATTATGTTTATTAACTCATGACTCATTTTTTAACTGCATCTGAGCAAACATTTGCAGGCCCGATCGCCAAACCAGATAACCTCGATCGTTAAGGTGCAAGCCGTCTGTGCTCAGTTCGATTAGTAAATTGCCGTCAGCATCCGCAAACAGCGGCTGCAAATCGAGATACAAAACATTTTCAGAATTAGCAATTTCTTTAAGCTGCCGGTTGATGGCACGAATCCGACTGTTAGGAATTGCCAACAGCCGATCGCGATTTTCCCAAGTTGCTTGTTCCCCGCTGTGCGGCAAAATCGACTGCACCACCACTTGTGCCTTCGGGTGAGCCCACCGCAAATCGCGAATAATCTGCCGCTGGTTGTCCAAAATCCCTTCGTCGCTGGCGCCCCGCAGCAAATCGTTAATCCCGATCATGACAAACACCGTATCGGGAGCAGTGCGATCGAACAACTGCAACCGCTTCAGCAAACCGACAGAAGTCTCCCCCGAAATCCCTTGATTGAGCCAAATGCGATCGGGCGGTAACAGCTTCGTCGGAAACCACATACTCAAAGAATCCCCGGCCAAAACACTGAGTTTTGGGGGTCGATTCGCCGCAGCGGCCTCTGCTTCCCGGCTCAACTGCGTCACCCACTGCTGGTAAGTCCATTTGTGCCGAGGCCCGGCAACTGGCAAGTCTAGCGCTGCCTTTGCAGAGTTTGTCGCCGTCGAGCCAATTAATTCCTCAGTACCTTTTGCGGTCAACGCAGCGCTGGCGGGAGAGCTTTCTGTCATGCTGTGTCCCCTGCCCAGTAGTTGAGCGACTGCGACTATCAGTAGCGCGTTCGTCACCAGAGATAGCAAAGCCCAAACCGGAACTCTTTTCGATCGGCCCACTTCCATCCCGTATAGGGATTTATGAGTTCTACTTCTGCTAACTCCTCCAAACTTCTCCATAAACTCAAGCAATTTGCAGACACCACACCGAATAATTAGCACTCATTGCTGCATCAAATTTGACCGATCGATTTTCGCCTCAATTCTTGTGATGAATAAACCACTGTGCTGTGGGAGGGCGCGACGGCGATGCAGAACTTTGCTTTTTGGCACTACTTTATCATAAAAAATCTGGCTGCCAAACTTTCTGGCACACAAATCCGACAATTTGAGATGTGAGATTTGAGATGGGAAATTGGGGTATGAGTTACTGCATAAGGATTGAGGGCTGTTTTAGAGGTGCGTTTTTTTTGAAAGAGGGTTAGACGCACCAACCCGGTTTGTTAAGGTGAATCAAGCCCTAGATTCACGTATAAATAGCCAATCTAGGGCCAGAAAGCTGAAGAAAGTCGATCGAGCGCACCCTTTCAAGTTTGGTCTAAAGTTTAGTAGTCCTGTCGCCAGAGCCTCCAGCATAACCGCCGTAGCTGGCATCACTTCTGTTTTCCAAGCTAGTTTGCTTGACAAAACCCGTGTAAGCTTCCATCCCGTGTTCGCCGATATCCAAACCTTCAGCCTCCTCAGCAGGAGAAACGCGGATACCCAGCAAAGACTTGAGTGCGATCCAAAAAATCGAACTCAGCAACACGGTCATTCCGCCTACAGAGATCGCGCCCACCAACTGCGCCCAGAGTTGACCGAAACCTCCGCCCACAAGCAATCCCGCTGTCGGGCCTGCGGTATAAAGGCCAGTTGCCAGGCCGTCAGCAAACAAGCCAACTGCCAGAGTTCCCCAGATGCCGCAGACTAAGTGAACTGAAGTTGCGCCTACAGGATCGTCAATTTTTAAGTTGTCGAAGAAAGTTACGGAGAAAACTACCAGGATGCCGGCGATCGTGCCAATAATGGCAGAGTTGGGTATGTTGATCCAAGCGCAGCCCGCTGTGATGGCGACTAAGCCGGCGAGGATGCCGTTGATAATCATCGAAAGGTCGGGTTTGCCCAGGTAAAGCCAAGCGGTAATCGTGGCAGCAACTCCCCCGAAAGCACCGGCAGTGTTGGTGGTAATCGCAATATGGGAGATGGCGTTTGGATCGAGTGCCATTGTCGAACCGGGATTGAACCCGAACCAACCCAACCACAGAATCAAACAGCCCAGGGTAGCAATGCTCATGTTGTGTCCCGGCATCGCCACAGTATCGCCGTCGCGGTACTTGCCCAGCCGCGGCCCCAAAAATGCCGCTCCCATCAAAGCAGCCCAACCGCCTACCGAGTGAACCACTGTCGAACCGGCAAAATCCCAGAATCCGGCTGTTGCCAGCCAGCCGCCGCCCCAAATCCAGTGTCCGGTAATCGGGTAAGCAATGCCTACTAACAGCAAGCAGAAAATTAAGAATTCAAGGAATTTAATGCGCTCTGCAACGGCTCCTGAAACGATTGTGGCAGCAGTTCCCGCAAAAACTAATTGGAAAAAGAATTTAGCGTTGAGGGGCACTCCCGTCCAGTTTAATGCGCTGAAAATGCCTTGATAAGCATCTCCTGTGGCGGGGCTGTTGTCAGCCACATCCCACAGGAAAAAGCCGCCGCTGCTGCCGATAAAACCGTTGCCGTTGCTGAACATTAACGCAAAGCCGATCGCCCAAAACGCGATCGTTGACAGCGCAAAAACAATCAAGTTTTTGGACAGCACGTTAACCGCATTTTTCTGACGGCAAAAACCAGTTTCCAACATACCGAAACCCGCGTTCATAAAGAACACTAACATTCCGGCCACCATCACCCACATCGTATCCATGCCCACTTTGAGGCTGGCCAATTGTTCCTCAGTGCTCGGCGCAGGAGGCGTTTGGGCTACTGCAGCATATCCCCAAAGCGAGAATACGATCGCAGCTAAGGGTATGCAGGCTTGCCAACTCGGGCTCAGGCGGGCGATCGCCCTTTGCAATTTCTGGAACCTGTTAATTTTCGTAAAAGATTTAGCTGCTGGTAAATCTAAACACTCCCGCCTGACTTGTTTCGATTTTTTTTTCCCGACAGTCATTTTAATCATTTTCGTCCTCTTTACAACTAATCCGATCGACAAGAACCCGAAAACTTTCCAAGTCTACTACAGAAATTTATCGATTATTGTTCAGATTGAGATAGTTATGATACCCTAACTGTTCTAGCTGATTTTGTTTTTTCATTACAGATTCGGACAAACTTTTGCGGTAATGCAGGACTCGATCTAGCAATTCTGGCTGAGAAACTGCTAATATTTGAACTGCCAGCAAGCCGGCATTTTTAGCATTGCCGATCGCGACTGTTGCCACGGGTATGCCCGCTGGCATTTGCACGATCGAGTAAAGCGAATCTACCCCTTGCAGGTGGCGGCTCTGTACCGGCACGCCAATTACTGGCAAGGGGGTTAAAGATGCTACCATTCCGGGGAGGTGCGCCGCTCCCCCAGCACCTGCGATAATGACTTTCAAGCCCCGCTGGTGGGCCGTTTGGGCGTACTCTACCATGAGTTCCGGGGTGCGGTGAGCCGAGACGATCGCCACAGAACAAGGTATGTTGAATTCTTCGCAAATGGCGATCGCCTCAGACATGGTTGGCAAATCCGAATCGCTACCCATGATAATTCCAACTGTTGGTTGATTCATGCAATTTTCAAATGTGAGATTTCAGATCAATGGTAATTTTAAATGATGGAGTCAACTCAAATTTAGATATTTTGTCGCAAAACTGACGCTCAAAAGCAATTGAGTCACAAGCCAAGAGTGTAGAAAGCAAAAAACTCCGCATCCTCAAAACCAGCCCCAGATTGAGGCGAGCAAATCTCAAATTTAAAATCTCAAATCTCAAATCGGATGAATGAAGCCACAACCCCAACTACCGCCCCTATAGATATTCTCAACGCTCGCATCCCCGGTTGCAAGGATTTGCAAATGCTTGCTGTTGACGAAACGGGCATCATTCAAGAAGTCTGCCCGATGGACAAGATATTTAAACGGATTTCTCCTCGTGATTTGCAAGTATTTGATGCCGCAGGCGATTGGGTTTCTCTCGGTGGTGTTGACTTGCAGATTAACGGAGCTCTCGGTTTTGCTTTCCCCGATTTAGAAAGCAAAGATATTGAAGTTTTAGCGAAAATTTCTCAATTTTTATGGAATCAGGGAGTAGATGCTTTTTTGCCAACTTTGGTAACAACATCCCTGGATAAGTTTAGGCGATCGCTCTCGACGATAGCCAATTATATCCGCACTGCAAAAACCGCCAATCCAGCAACCAATCAAACTAAAACAGCCGAAATAATCGGCGTTCACCTAGAAGGCCCTTTTCTCAACCCGCAGAAGCGAGGAGCTCACCCAGTTGAGTTTTTATTACCGCTAACTATAGAAAATGTCAAGGAAGTTTTAGGAGACTGTGCCGGTGCTGTCAAAATAATTACTTTAGCGCCAGAATTGGACAGCACAGGCGAAGTCATTCCCTATTTGCAAAGTTTGGGAATTGCCGTCAGTCTCGGACACTCCCAAGCGACTGCAGAGCAAGCGCAGCAAGCATTTGCCAGGGGAGCTTCAATGGTAACTCACGCTTTTAATGCCATGCCGAGTTTGCACCATCGAGAACCGGGTTTGTTGGGCGCTGCGATCGTTTATCCGGGCGTAAAATGCGGTTTAATTGCTGACGGAAAGCACGTTTCTCCGACAGCGATCGATTTTTTGCTGCGCGCTGGCAGCTACGAAACAGGAGTTTTTTTGGTCAGCGATGCTTTAGCTCCTTTGGGTTTGCCTGACGGTGTTTATCCTTGGGATTCCCGACAAATTGAAGTCAGAAAAGGTACGGCTTGGATAAGATTGGATTACCACACGCCCCTGGAATCTGCTACTTTGGCGGGTACAACTCTGCCGCTGTTGGCGGGAGTGCAGAATTTGGTGAAGTGGGGGATTTGCGAGCCCGAAAGTGCGATCGCCCTGGCAACTGAATCTCCCCGGAAGGCGATGGGAATTTCAGGAATTATCGGCAAACCGGCAACTCAACTGTTGCGCTGGAATTTAAACGAGCAGACAAAAGAATTGACTTGGCACAGACTATTTTAGATTTGAGATTTTAGATTTTAGATTTTGCTCTACAATTGAGAATCTCCCATCTCAAATTAATGGCTTTAACTTGCTGGCGCGTTTTCCGAGCCTGAGTGCTATACAATACCAATCGCGCCAGACAATTAGGACGTTCTAAATAGTTGAAATGCTTGCGTTCGATTGCTTCTTCCCTCGAACCTCTTCCCTCGAACCTCTTTCTTCTTCCTGATGGCTAATGACTAAGGACTGATGACTAATGACTGATGACTGATGACTAATGACTAATGACTAATGACTAATGACTTCTGCTATAATATCTAACCGTTGACAATAACTTAGCAGCAGGCAGATCGATGAATTTGGTAGACGACAAAACTATAGTTAAACAGTATTTTAACTCGACGGGATTCGATCGCTGGCAGCGAATTTACGGCGAGGGCAAAGTCAACAAAGTGCAGCTAGACATCCGCACCGGGCACCAAAAAACGGTGGATACAGTCATCGAATGGCTGCAAGCTGACGGCAATTTGGCCGGGCTGAGTATCTGCGATGCCGGCTGCGGTGTGGGATCTTTGAGCATTCCCCTAGCTGAGGCTGGGGCAATTGTTTGCGCTAGCGATATCTCTGAAAAGATGGTAGCAGAAGCCTACGATCGATCGACAGCAGTTCCCGGCAAGCTGTACAACATCTCCTTCGCCGCCCAGGATTTAGAAACCTTAACCGGCAAATTCCACACAGTAATCTGTTTGGACGTGCTGATCCACTATCCTCAGAATAAGGCAGCCGAAATGATCGCACACCTAAGTTCGATCGCCCAATCGCGACTAATTCTCAGTTTTGCCCCCAAAACTGTAGCACTTACCGCCCTCAAAAAATTTGGCGAACTTTTCCCCGGCCCGAGCAAAACAACTCGCGCTTACCAGCACCGCGAAGCAGATATTATCAAAATCCTAGAAAGCAACGGTTTTGTTATTAACAGAACAGCCATGAACAGCACTAGCTTTTACTATTCTCGCTTGCTAGAAGCCGTGCGGAAATAGGGAAAAACCATCCGTTAAAAAGCGACCTTCTCATGTACGTAGGGTGCGCGCCCCGCACCTTACCGATCGCCTTCGATATCAACAATTAACTTGTTTTTTCCTCTTGCTTCTTCCTTATTCTCTCTACCTTCAACCTCGCAATTACTAATAAGGGTAAGGTTGGCAGCGTACACCCTACAGAGAGCTTCTTTCTTTCTTTCTTTCTTTCTTTCTTTCTTATTCCTTCTTCCTGATGACGTTGGACGGAAAGCGGGGGACAGGAGAAATGACTAATGACTAATGACTAATGACTAACAACTAACAACTAACAACCAACAACTAACAACCAACAACTAACAACTTCTTTATGCCATCACTAATCCTAACGCGCATTTTCCTCGCAACAGCAGCCATTTTCGGAGGTTTATCCGTTGCAGGCGGTGCTTTTGCCTCCCACGCTCTGAAAAGTCAATTGGGCGATCGAGCTTTAGCAATTTTTGAGACTGCAGCTCGATATCAAATGTACCACGCCCTAGCTCTATTGCTCGTAGCTTTGCTATTAAGCCGCGCCCAAGAGTCTCAAATTTTTTTTGCAGCGGCTGGATGGGCTTTTATTGCCGGCACGATCGTTTTTTCTGGCAGTTTGTACGCCCTGAGTTTGACTGACATCAAATGGCTGGGTGCAATTACGCCGCTGGGCGGAGTTGCTTTTATTGTCGGCTGGGGATGTTTGGCAGTAGCAGCTTTCTCTTTCAAATAAGCTATGGCTAAATTTTGACACTAACTGCCAACAACCAACTAACAACTGCTTTCCTAACAACTGATTAATTATCAAAGACATCGCTGGAAAACATCTCTGTTACAGTACGCAAGTAAGGTAAAAAGACTATTAAATCTTCAGCAGGAAGCCGATCGGATATTTCCCAAAACAAAATCAGCAGCATATCTTGCACCAACTCCCAACTTACATGAAGTTTCGGGTAAAGCATCACGCAAATTGGAAACAATTCTTGCTGTAGCGGGCGAATGCTTTCTTCCAAAACGCACCAGCACAAATAGCTTTGAAAAATCTCGACATCCCGGATACTAGAAATTTTTACTTCCCGATCGCTCAAATAACCACTGCTGCTGCGGTATCCTGGATGCTGGGAACTAGCTCGATCGTACACTGCACTAGCAATCTGAGTCGTGTGCTGCAACAAATGTTGAACGGCTAACAGAGCTCTTGAATTTGGTGGGTGATTCGCTGCAGCCTGATTAATCTGTCCGTAGGGAATGTGCAAGTAGTCGTCTACAACTTTTAAATAGGGTGCAAATTCCGATCGCTCTGACTCCGCAAGACATCCTAACAAAATTTTGCTAGTATACTGAAACTCCAGCGTCACAAATCCCAGCACTAACGAATCTTTCTCTGAATATTTCTGCCTCAGTTTAACCAGCTCTTTTCCCACCACCACTGACAAGCGAAAAGCTGGTTCTCTATCACCGTAAGCGTCTATAGCTTTGCGATATAAGGTGCGAGTGTCGGTGGCAATTTCTTCATGATTAATTAAGCTCCGATCGATCGCGTGCTGCTCTATTTGTCCTCCCAAAATAGCTTCTACTTTACCCCAAGCTATCTCGCTGGCTACTTTCAGGGTATCCATCAGTTTGTCTACTATTTTGGCTCTAGTTCCATCAAAATTACTTGACTCCGGGCTGTGGGGAATTTGTCGCAGCCCTTGGTTTTCTCGTGCCTCCACCGTATTGTAATATTTTTTTGCCCAGCTCACTGCTAAGGAAGAAACGTTAACGCCTTGAGCCTCTGGGATTTTTTGAGTGTCCGATTCAGTAATAGTACGTGTTGCCAAACTTTCGCCCTGTTGAATTTCCTCGGATGCTGGTAAAGCTTTTAAAGATACTTGTGAAATACCCGTCATGATCAACCTCGTTTTTTTATAAAGCAGCACCCGATCGTTTCCCCTAATTTTTAACGCTGTCAACTACAATTTTCTGTATCTGTACGCTGACAGTCATCGGCTATTGTGCTTAAATCTCTAAGCCATTTCGCTCTACTGCCTGCATTCTTTATAAATTGCACGTTAATAACGCTATTGATTGTGCGCCAGATCACCGTCACCCTGCGATCCCCGTCTTAGTTCTTTTTTATCCCTCTGTAAAAATGGCTGAAAATAAATTTAACTTGTTTTAAAAACTGAGAATTAAAGTTACTTTGACCTCAAAAAACTGCTGCTTGAAATGTTCGATCTTTGTTTTCGATCGCTTTTGTCGATCGCCCTACCTTCTCAAAGAATCTACCCTAAACCCCGCTCTACCGGTGACTTTGATTAATTTATTTTCTTAGATGAAGCAAGAAATTTATTTTCAGCCTTGCGATTGTGAGAAAACATTAACACATTCAAAGATCGATTTTTATAAATAAATAATTAAATTTGAGATGAGACGAAGATTTATGTGCGTTTCGTTAATGCCGCTGGCTGCAGGGTTTTTTGGCAATTATTTTTTAATGCCTCCGGCACGCGCGTTCGCGCGAGCCTTCCCGAAGGGTAGCTATCGAGATCCTGACTCGCCCGCAATTTGCGAGCATTTATTCGATCGCCCAACCACCCTTCAAAACCCGAATATAGGAATAGAAATCGACTTGCCCGCCCGATCGCAAATCTTACCAACTCTGGCTGCTTCGAGTCCTCTGCCCCAAGAGCGGCACCTGGCCCTACAGCCAGAGGATTAGGCCGATCGGGCCCGATCGGATCGACAGGGACAGCTTTGCGGCGCTGACCTCAAAAACAGCACGGCCGCTAGGTCTTTAAGGCTATGCCTTCGGGTAGGATTAGTAGGACGAGAGGAAGTGATAAAATGAGCGCCAGCAATTCAACAGAAATTAAGTTCGGAACCGATGGGTGGCGAGGATTGATTGCCCGTGACTTTACTTTTGCCAACGTGCGAAAAGTCACCAGGGCGATCGCCAGTTACCTCGAAACCGCTTACACAAAAGACCGTCCAGTTCTAGTCTCCTACGATACCCGCTTTCTGGCAGACGAGTTCGCTCGCACGTCGGCGGAAATATTGGCAGATTTGGGATGGACTGTGCTTGTGGTCGATCGAGATTGTCCGACACCAGTCATCGCCTACAGCGCCAAGCATCTAAACTCCGCAGGCGCTTTGATGTTCACCGCATCGCACAATCCCGCACCTTACTGCGGCATCAAATACATCCCCGACTACGCGGGCCCGGCTACCCCGGAAATTACCGATACCATTGTGGCAAATATTGCTGGTGCTTCTGACGCGCCAGCAATCGGTAGCCACAACGATAAAATCTCCACTTTCGATCCGAAACCCGAATATCTGAAGTTTCTTTATAGCTCGATCGATGTCGAACGGATTCGCTCGGCTTCGTTGAAGGTCAAGTACGACGCTCTCTATTCGACTTCTCGCGGTTATCTCGACGAAGTTTTGGAACACTGCGGCTGCGATGTCGAAAGTTTTCACACCTACCGCGACGTGCTGTTTGGCGGGGGAATGCCCGAACCCAAGGGCGAACAGTTAGTCGAGTTGGTGGAATCTGTTAAACAGGATTCCGCTGATTTGGGTTTGGCTACCGATGGCGATGCCGATCGCTTTGGTATTGTTGATGAGTTAGGAAATGTCTTGACTCCCAACACTGTGCTGTTGCTGTTGGGCCGCCACTTGGTTAAGAATAAAGGCTTGACTGGGGCGATCGTCCGTACCGTCGCAACTACCCACTTGCTCGACAATATGGCCGCCAAATACGGTTTAAAAATCTACGAAACCGCAGTCGGTTTTAAATACATCGGCGAAAAAATGCGGGAAACTGCGGTACTAATCGGAGGCGAAGAGTCTGGCGGTTTGAGCGTTTTGGGTCACATCCCCGAAAAAGACGGGATTTTGGCTGATATGCTAGTTGCTGAGGCGATCGCCTACGAAGGCAAACCCCTTTCTCAGCTAGTCGAAGAAGCCATCAAGGAAGCCGACGGCCCCCTGTACAACAAACGCTTGGACTTGCACCTAGAGGAGGCACACAAAGCAGCCGTTTTGGATTCTTTCACCAAGAATCCCCCCACGGAAATAGCGGGTATTGGCGTTAAGGAAATCGGCCGCAAAGACGGCATTAAACTTTATCTAGAAGACGGCGGTTGGGTACTGCTGCGGCCTTCGGGAACCGAACCTTTGATGCGCGTTTACATGGAAACCAATTCTGTGGAAAAAGAAGCCAAAGTTGCCCAATACATGGAACAGGTAATTTCCCAGTTAGAACCTGCTTAATTTTCCACCTATTCCAATGCGGGGTTTTTTCCCTAGGTCTTGAGATTGTATGGTGCGCGCAGCGCGCACCTTATCTACAACTTGAGTCCGTAGGGTGCGTCAGCAATCATCCGATCTGTGTTTAGCCAAAATTTTACAACTGACGCACCCTATTAAAATAACTAAAATTCATCATCAATACTGCTTTGCAAGTTATATAGAACCCATTTGACATCTTTGAGTTTTTAGGTTGGGTGGATTTACGCGGGCGAGAAACCGGGTTTCTTGGAGTTTTTGGTTGGGTGACGAGAAATATAGACAGAAACCCGGTTTCTGAGATTTACGCAGAATATAGCCTTTCTGTGCTCTGGTATGAGGTACTATCCGGGATAGGGCTCCGTGGGCATAGGGCTCCGTGGGCATAGGGCTCCGTGGGCATACCTCACAATGCGTGAGAACCGCTATAAATATCAAATGGGTTCTATAATTGCAATACAGTCCGACTTGTCAAAGTTTGTTTTTATTTTTCAAAAAACTAAAAAAAACCTAATTTTTTTTAGTTTCTACTTGACTTTTTATCAAATTTAGTTGTATATTATTTAATAATGGGATGGTTGCAAAAATAATATTTTTACACAGATTTCTATTATACAAAAAGTATATCAGTTAAATTCTTAGCTTGTCAAGCCTTTTATGAAAACAATTCCTCAGCTCGCCATTAGTTTTTTAGTGGCAATTTTAGCCAGCGCGATCGGCATTATCTCAGTGCAGAACGCCGCCCCAGTAGCCTTGAACTTTATATTGTTTAAATCAATACAAATGCCCGTAGGGTTAGTATTGGCCATGAGTGTTAGCGCCGGACTGATCGGCGGTGCGCTACTGCAACCGCTGTGGCACCTTTCAGATTCGCCCGGTTCGCGTTCCAAATTTCAGCCAAGTTCAGAAGACTCCGACACGACACCGTATTAAGTTAATTGCTGAATGCTTAGAGCGAGTAAACCTGGCCGTCAATCAGCAACCGAGTAATTCCCTTAGCTAGCAGGTAAGGCGCAGCTTTTTGCAGCAGTCTACCGTCAGGAATCTTGAAAACTCTTTGATTGCGAGTAGCAAATCGGCGGGCGACTCGGTGATTGTCAAAAACTGGCATGGTTCTCTCGTGAATTTCGATCGCCGGAATTTGACCTAGTTCGCCAAAAGCTTTCAGAGGTTTAGCAATTAACTCCGCTGCCCGATCGACCACTAAATAGCAGATTTTGGGCAATGACGCTTCGCTTAAAGGCAAAACTTGAATCAGCCCTGTAGCCCTCCGCTCGTTAGCGAAGCCCGCCCCTACGGGGGCTACGCCAACGAAGAGGATCGGCTCCCCCGAAATCGAACCCAGCAGACTGCCTTCAAATAAAGAATCTTCGTCGAAGTCGTCATCCTCATCGCCCTCATCCTCATCATCCTCATCCTCGCCCTCATCTTCGTCGAAATCCCTAAAATCTTCATCTGGGAGCATTGCCTCTAGTTCGCCCGTCACAACAGTGCGATCGCCGAGATCGGCAATATTGGCGGCTTCGGCATCTGGTAAATCAGAAACCTCGAAATCTGACTGTAAAGTTTCTGGAATTTCAATTTCTGTCACTGGTTGGGCGACCGGTCTAGAACGCTTGGTCGGAGCCGGCCTGGAATTTGAGGCTGAAGGCGGGCTAGGGATTGAGTCCGACAGGGGAGTACCTACATCAGCGCGATCGCCAGCCGCCGGCTCAGCATTCACCTCTGTCGGTTCAGAAACAGTGCTGCCAGCAGACGAACGCTTTTGTTTTTGCTGGACTAGAAATTCGTATTCCGACTCCGACAAAGCGCCTTGAATAATGCGCCTGACTGTCGAACTACTGACTCCGTAGCGCTTTGCCAGAGTGATAGTATTCTCGTCCGACTGTCGGTACAGCCGCAGGATTTCCCGTTTTTCTGAATCGGAGAGTTTTGTAGGCGTCATGCCAAAGTTTTCCAGCAAAAAAATGTGAAAAAACGCAGGAAGTGCGATCGGCGAACTGTGATTTTTCATTTTCGATTTGAAGTTGAGAGATGCCGGCAAGTGTCAGAAAGCTTTCGCCTATCCATCGCTTGCCAAAGCAACCCCAATCTCAAATCCCTAAGCGGCGCGACGACTCCGCCTGCTCTGGCGAGAACGGGTTGAGATGTCATATTCTAAGATAGCTCCTATTCCGAACAGGATGGCGCTGAAAACAAAAAATACTTCCAGCAAACTACCGCTTTGATAATCACCCTCAGCCTGAGTATCTCGCCATTTAAAGTACATATCTGCGATGTAAAGCGAAAAAGTTGCAGCCGCAATCATTCTCCAAGATTGGGAAAAACGTCCTCCCCAAAATGCCAGCAGCAGTGCAGTAGCAATAATCAGCAGAAAAACGTCCCCGACTATGTAAAACAGGTTGATCCCATAGGCGTAAGGAGACAGTTGTTTGTCAAGTGCTACAACCCATGCTGGAGCTTTAGTTTCTTCTGCTGCTTCTTCTATTGGTGCGGGCTTGGCCGCAGAGGAGTCTTGTGCTTTTACCTTTGACTGGGAGGAGTTCAAAGCAGGCGCTGCGGGTGTTGGTTGGGTTGGTGGTGCTGTTTCTGTCAATGTTTCTAGAATCGGTGCCGGAGCCAGCCCTAGCTTTAGCCTCCAAGATTCGGGTGCCGCAACCCAGATAGCTATAGCAATCCCCAAGGCTGCAATTCCTGCTAACAAACCCCACTGCCAAATTTCTAGATTCAGCCGCTTGGAAGTTACAGCGACAACCATGCCCCCAATCAGTACCACGTAACTGCCCAAATAAAAGGCATCTGCTGGCGAAACGTCCGGGTTTAACCCGAAATAGAGTTCCCAAATCCCGAACAGCACGCCGCCTATAAAATAGAAGAGCATCCCCAGACCGATTCCCAGCCAGACGTTGCGCCCGCTGACCATGTGCGGGCTTCTCCAGTTTCTAAAACAAACTAAAGCTGCTCCCAGGTATGCTCCGCATTCAAAAACATAAGTGCCGATCGAGTACCAAAGCGGTAAACCCTCTTCTTGCGAGAGGGGGACGCTGAACAGCAAAAAGAACAGCAGCGCCATTACAGCCCAGACAATACCCACAATTACTAGGGTCTGAGCTGACAGTAAAGATGGAGATGTAGATGACTTTTCTGAAGTGCTACTCATAGGGATTTCACGAGACCTAACTAGCGGTTGAACGCACCCCATCTCAATTTGTGATTGTAGATGAGGATTCTTTCGCCAAAGAACCTTTGTCTGACGCTCCCGGAAAAACTGGCGTCCTCAGCGTGTCCTCGGGACTGTTGCCCTCGTACACTAAGAGAAAGACTAAGCAAGAATAATATCTATTTACTAATTGGAGGAATTAGTTGTTAGTCGATCTATTGTCCGGAAATAATAAATGATAGAAATACGGTCTGTGTCGTCACCCTTAAGGCTTTGACAGTACCAAATCTATCTCTGAAATCATACCCTCAAATGTTGCTGTCTCTGTTTTTTTTGTTTGGCATTCCCCCACTCAGATCGATGATTGTGGGTGGGGACTGCGATCGAAATTTAGTTAAATTGCCAGACTGTAGGTGGCACCAAAACCGACTCAAAAATTTGGTTTCAATACAAGTTGGCAGTCCCGCCTGTATATCGCCTACCCCCTACAGTGCAATTATCTCAGCTTAATTATCTGCTTTCAATTGTCCGAGCAATTGTCAAAGATTTTCTATGCTGCGATCCACAACTTGTTGAGGGCTGATTGTTTCAACCAATCTAAAAACTGAGTGCGATCCGGTGCGGGCATATCTTGCAGCACATCGCTCACTCCCTCAGCGAAACCCGTATCGCCAAAATATGATTTGCCCAAACGGTGGAGTTCTTGCAATAAGGTTTTGAGATGTTGCTCTTGCCAAGGGGGCACCTTATGATTTTGCAAGGGACTAACGGTTAGCCAATTTTTGATCGCATCAGCCGAGTCGGCCTGGGGGAAGTTGCCCTGCTGAAATATCTTGGCGATATCTTTCTGAAACGATGCGGCTTGCCTTGCGCCTAAGAGGTCTTCTACGTCAAAGTAAACTGCTTGGAGCAGCAGCAGGCAACCCTGCGCGAACAGCGGTGATGACGCAGATTCTGTACCTGCTTGTTCTTCACCCGCAAGCTGATCTAAACGGACTTTTCCCCAGACGCTATACCTATCCGGCTCTTCTAGCAGAACGCAGGCTTTGCCTCGATTGTCGGTTAAGTCCCGCCACAAGGCTCTGGCGTCTTCTGCTTGTTTGCCGTTGAAGGCGCTGATCAGGCGAAAAGTCTGCCCCTGATAATTGAGAATGGGAATTTGTTGGTCCCGTTTTGGATGTTGATAATTGGTTATTTCAACATCCTGCCGTTTCAGAATAAACATGACACTGCGATTTGACTCCTGTCATGGCCGAGGTGCTGTGCTTGTGAGGCTCCCCCAGCCTTTGGGCGAGGGGATTCTTGATTTAACGAGTTTACTTAAATTAGCAGGATTGCCCTCTTCAAACGTTGCAATACTTTTTTGTTAACAAATGCTAACAAATGTCTGAGCTGAGATTGTTTCTCAACCCTGGCGCATAAGCTTGCAAAACGAAGGAAAATTCCCCGCGCACAACTTACGACTGCTGTACTGGCAACGCTTGATTTTCGCGATCGTAGTACCGATCGGGCGATCGACTATTGTGCTCTGATGCCGTAGAGGAAGCTGATTATATTGGCTCCGTACCATCAGGGATTCTCACCTGAGTCTTTCAATCCTAGTTCTACCACATTTTGATCGAATATCAAGTTGAGCCGAATGTTACCAAACACAGCTTCACAGCGGCAAGTTAGTCTGTGCCGATCGACTTATACTTAAAATCAGGAGACTAGATCAGGTTTTTTGGTAAGACGATCGCTCCTGGTGCCTCGGTTTTTGACCTTCGAGCGATCGCCCTGTCTGCCCGATTTTTTAGTTCAAACCAATTTCTGCCTAAATTAATTAAATTTTTACTTGCTCGATCGCACACTGCGCCGATACAATAATATTGTTAGCAATTTTTGAGTTGGGTGCGTAACTCAGTTGGATAGAGTAGCTGCCTTCTAAGCAGCGAGCCGCAGGTTCAAGTCCTGCCGTACCCGTAGATAAAACCTAATACCGTCAACGCTTTGAGCCGTTTTCTACCCCAAGGGAGAGAGCGGCTCAAACCTTATTTGTTTCGCATTTGTTGTGCATTTTGTTTCGCACAACAAATGCGAAACACCGCCTATCTGGGACAGGTGCTATCGAGCCATCCTTTCAGCAAGCCCTACTTAACTCTCCGAGCTTAGGGCTTGCTGAATAATCGATCGCATATTGCGTCGCGAAAGCTTTCGCTCGCGCGATCGAGAATAAAGTGCAAGAGCCAGAGGTAAAATAAGTCAAAACTCGTGCATCACCACCTGCGATCGCCTACAGAAAAGCTCAGCTTGCTCCCCCCTCACCCTGCGACTTTGAACTCCCCTCATGTGGAAGGTTGTCACCAGGGTAGTGATAAATATGTAGTGATTAGATATTTATTGGCTCAAAACATAGTTGTAATGATGGATAAAATACCAAATAGCACCAATATGATTTTCTAACTTTTTAGAAAATAAAAGAGTTTTTCTTGCGAGCCGAGAAACACGTTGGCGCAAAGTATTATTAAATCTTTCAATGTGATTAGTTTTTTCACTGTCTTTAGCAACTGGCTGATGGCGTAGCGAAGGAAAAATACAAGCATGTGCAGCCCAAAAAGCTGTATAGAACCCATTTGACATCTTTGAGTTTTTAGGTTGGGTGACGAGAAATATAGAGAGAAACTGGTTTCTGAGATTTACGAAAGGGGCGAGAAACCGGGTATTCTTGGAGTTTTTGGTTGGGTGACGAGAAATATAGACAGAAACCCGGTTTCTGAGATTTACGCAGAATAGATATCAAAAGCGTTGTATAGAACCCATTTGACATCTTTGAGTTTTTGGGTTGGGTGACGAGAAATATAGACAGCAACCCGGTTTCTGAGATTTACCCATGGCGTGCGATCGCATTGTACCGGCGATAGTTAAATCTAGTGTGGCACTTTCGCGAGCAGTCATGAATTATTAGTTTGTAGTGAGGACTTCAGTCCTTTTTCTAGATTTCAGTTAATCAGGACTAAAGTCTTTACTACAAACAACGCGCTATAGCTTATTGTAACTCAACAGCCGCCCGCTGAATTGGCAGAACTTCATCCAGGGTCAATTCGCGATCGGCTGTCAGGTGGCTAGAACAGCAAATCGTGCTGAAATAAAGAGGACAACCCACAACTTGAGAAAAATGCTGTTCCAAAAGTAACCGAGAAGTAATATCGCCCAACAGTTCAGAAATATCCTTTGTCAACTGTTCAGTATCGGATCGGTGAGTAATTCTGAACCCAAAAGGCGTTTTGCCGATCGACTTTTTAATTTTCGCATCAAATTCATCTTCCTTAAGAGCAACAAAAGCCAAAGATTGATCTGACAAAAAATTCCAAGCTTCCGGAAAAATCTCCCGAATCCTTTCTAGAGGATTTCCAGTTTTATAAACCAAAGTAGCAGTTTTGCAATCCATGAATCAGACCTTGGGTAGTAGTGGTAGTAGTGTCTAGACTGTATTTAAAGTTTTGACATTGATTATCATATTCATAATTAACCACTAAATCAAGGGCTTTTCTCTCTTCTCTTCCTCTGCGCTCTCTGCGGCAAGAGCTGTTTAACCCACATTACGCACTTCAAAATGTAGTATGTAGTTGTTATATTTGTTTGGTAGTTTTGCAAACACCTAAACAGAAAAAGCTAAGTATTTGTACGCAAACAAAACGTCAAATAACTCAGAATTATCGTATTACTTGGTATACTACAAGTTGACGTGCGGAATGTGGGGTTTAATCATTCAGAAACAATCGTGACGCATCAAAACCAAAGAAACCGGGTTTTTCAGAATCTGCGCGCTGTAACAAAGTATTCTCGCAAAAAACCCGGTTTCTGACTACCCGTAAGTGAACCCTAAAAAATAGACTCCCCAATGCCCAATGCCCAATTCCCAATTACCAAATTTTTCACTTCCAATACCTGCGCCAGTGAAACAAATTCTCCCACAAATTCTGGATAAAACTATTGCTTCCCAAGCGCTGCGACTCCCAACTAGCAGCAGTTTGACCGCTGATTGCCGAAAAGCTAGACCAAATATAAGGAAGTTCGGCGATCGCCTCAACCTTCATCCCGTGACGGACAGCCAGGGCGATCGCATGAATCAACTCAGCAGCTTGCGGCCCCACAATACTCGCTCCCAAAATCTCCCCGTTGCGGCGTCCGACAATCTTACAAAAACCAGTTGTCTCCCCGCACATTTGAGCTCTTTCAACATTCTTAAAATATTCCCGACAAACAATCAAATCGTCTCCAAAACGTCGCCTTGCTTGCGCTTCAGTCAAACCAACCCTCGCCAACTGCGGGTCAGAAAAAATCGCCCAAGGAATCCCGCGATAATCGATTTGAAACAGCGGCAAAAACAAAGCATTTTTTACAGCAACCGCAGCTTCGCAATTAGCAATGTGAGGAAACGGATAACCTCCAGCAACATCACCGATCGCATAAATGCGCGAATTAGTTGTTTGCAGCTTTTCATTTAAAATCAACCTTTGATTGTTAAATTTAACCCCAGCCGCTTCGAGATTTAACGATGCAAAATTGTGTCCGCGGCCAGCGGCCAGAAAAATCTCCTCAGCTTCGATCGCCGCACGCCCAGCTTGAATCCACTTTTTACCATCGATCGCCCTCGCTTGAGTCACCTCAGTAGCAGTCAGAATGCGGACTCCTACCGCCTCCATTGCAGCTTGAACCAAGCCAGCAGCCTCCCGGTCTTCTTTGGCCAAAATTCGCGAAGCCTTCACCACAAGCGTCACAGCCACCCCTAATCGAGCAAAAGTTTGAGCCACTTCTACCCCGCTAGGATCGGCGCCGACTACAGCCAAACTTTGAGGTAACTGTGGAAGTTTGGCCAATTGGGCGACAGTTTCCGAAGTAAAAAAGCCAGCAGACAAAAGTCCTTCAATATTGGGAATTGTCGGCAAAGTTGGACAAGCTAACAAATAACAGCGCGATCGCAGCGATCGATCGCCCGCCACAAAAGCCAACTTCGGTTTCGCCACAAACTCGCCGCTACCAAAAATAATATCCACACCGCGAGCAGCCAAAACGCCGAGATCGTCAATTTCTGCTAAATTAGAAACAACACCTTCAGCCCAATTGAACACACCGTCAAACCGCAATTCAACCGGCACCGACGCATCAGCCACATCCGGGCGAACCCCGAACTGTTGGCGACCAATCTGGTGGGCAAAACGAGCAGCCTCGCTCAAAGTTTGGCTGTATCTCAAACCAAGGTCGATCGACACCTTCTCCTCAGTAGGCAAATCTGGCGAATTGCTTAGCGGTTCCACCAAAGCAACGCGGGCCGGGAAATTAGTTGCCGTCAAAGCAGCATAGCGTCCGGCCGGAGTTCCACCAATAATCACTAAATCATAATCAAGCATAAATAAATTTGTCAGTTGTCAGTTGTCATTAGTCAGTTGTTAGTTATTTGTTAGTTGTTGTTTGTTATTTGTTGTCAGTTGTTAGTTATTTGTTAGTTATTTGTTATTTGTTATTTGTTGTTAGTTATTTGTTATTTGTTATTTGTTATTTGTTATTTGTTGTCAACAGTCAACTGTCAACTACCAACTGTCAACTGCCAACTGCCAACTGCCAACTGCCAACTGCCAACTGCCAACTGCCAACTACCAACTGCCAACTGCCAACTGCCAACTGCCAACTGCCAACTGTCAACTGTCAACTGTCAACTGTCAACTGCCAACTGACTAATGACTTCTTTAAGTCCAGCAATCAGCTGCAGATTGTCCGCCCTCGATCGAACAGCCACCCGAAAAAACCGATCGCCCAACTCAGGAAAACTCAAACAATCCCGAATCAAAATCCGGTATTTTTCCAAAAGACTTTTTTGAATCGCAGCCACCGACAGCGACGACTCAACCAACAAGAAATTAGCCGCCCCCGTCCAAGGCTGCAAACCGGGCAAATCAGCCAAACCCTCAAATAGCTCTCGGCGAGCTCCCGGCAGCCAATCCCAAGTTTGTCGCTCAAAAACAGTATCTCGCACCACAGCAGCCGCAGCAGCCTCCGCCAAAGCATTCACAGGCCAAGGATCGCGCTGCAACTGCCAGCGGCGGAGGATGTCGGGATGGGCGATGGCACATCCCATCCGCAGTCCCGGCAGAGAATAGAATTTAGTGAGCGATCGTAAAATTACCAAATTCGGAAACTTCTCAACAGCCGCGATCGAACTTTGCTGTTGTTGCGGCGGCAGAAAGTCCATAAAAGCCTCATCCACCACCACCAAAGCCAACTGCTCCAAATAAGGCTCAACCGCCTCCCTAGCGAACAGCAAACCCGTAGGATTGTGCGGGTTGTTCAATAGCAAACCTCGTCTGTCGGCCCCCAGAGCAAGAGGAACCGGGAGACACAAAGAAGGAGAGACAAAGGAACGGTTAGAAACCGACAAATCATCCGTTACTAATCCGTTTCCTGCCCCAGCGTCCAACGATTTCAGTTCAAACCCAGATGTGGCACCATGCTCAATTTCTTGTGGAACAGGCAATATCCCTGTTCCCCAAGAAAATTCATCTCTTGTGGAACGGGCATCTTGCCCGTTCTTGACTCTTGTGGAACGGGCATCTTGCCCGTTCTTGACAACGGTGCAAGATGTGAGATCCAAAGGACAATCGAGCACCTGCGCGCCAAAAGCCGAAAGAGCCCGCGAGTAATCGCCAAAAGCCGGAGTCACCAAATAAGTAGCCTCCAGTTTTGACAAATCCCAAGCCGCCCAAGTCAACAATTCCGCCGAACCATTCCCCGGCAAAACCCAATCCGGGTCAACATTAAACGCCTCGCCCAAAGCAGCCCTCAACTCTCCATAATCCGGATCTGGGTAAGCCGTCAGACTGCTCGATCGAGCTTTAATGGCATCCAGGGCAGACTTAGGAGGGCCCAAAGGACTGATACTCGCAGAAAAATCGAGAATAGCAGAAGCAGGGCAGCCTGCCAATGCTGCTGCCCAAGCTAAATTCCCACCGTGTACAGGTCTAATCAAGACTCAGTTTGCCAGTTATTCGGCGTTTTTCGGCGGTGCAACTCTGTCCTTAAACAACTTCCCTGCCGAAAATGCAGGAACTCTGGTTGCCGGGATTTCCATCTTGTCGCCGGTTTTGGGATTGCGACCCTCGCGGGCCTTGCGTTCCCGCGACTCAAACGAGCCAAAACCTACCAGCGTCACCTTGTCGCCCTCGGAGACAGCTTCCATGATTGCTTCCAAGGCTGCACTCAAAACGGCATCTGCCTGTTTTTTCGTCACGCTAGCCTTTTCCGCGACTGCATCAACCAATTCACCTTTGTTCATTCCGAACTCCTTCTAGGATTTGCAAAATACGTTAAACAGAGTTCAACTATTAGCTGTGAGTGGTAACTGCATTGGAGTTTGGGTTCGGAGGTTTCGGTTGTTCCCGATCGCTCCTGTCCGCTTCCCCAATTTAAAAACTCCTGCTGAAGACCAATTACCCTAGGGTAATTGGTCAAAAAAGGAATTTTTGTTTCTAATTGCTGAAAACCCCACAGCATCTAATTTTCACTGCATTATTCTAAAGTCTTGCCGACCGTTATGGATCGGTGGAACCTTTAATTTATATGGATTTAGACAATTTTTTTTATTAATCCCAAAATTTGGGTAAAAAAATACCACCTTGGATAGAAGATTTCTCGCCTCCGTGGATTTGAGAGCGGACAAAAGGAGAAAGAGAAAGAACAAAATGTCATTTGTCAAGGGCTAAAGGATTTTTTTTTCCTTCTTCCTTTGTCCCTTTCCCTTTCTGGGCAGTTGTCAGGGACTTAAGTCTCTGCCAACTGCTTTCCTGTCAACTGCTTTCCTGTCAACAGCCAACAGTCAACAGCCAACTGCTTTCCTGTCAACTGCTTTCCTGTCAACTGCTTTCCTGTCAACAGTCAACTGCTTTCCTGTCAACTGCTTTCCTGTCAACTGCTTTCCTGTCAACTGCTTTCCTGTCAACTGCTTTCCTGTCAACTGCTTTCCTGTCAACTGCCTACTGCCTGGGTTGGACGGGCTGACTGCGCTGCAACAGTTGGCGCGCGTCGGGACTGATGTTGTTTTGGTAGCCAAAGTTCGATCGGTCGCTATCATCCAAAATCTGCGGAGTCAGCAACACGATCAACTCCGCCCGCTGGTTGGTCTTGGTCGAGCTCCTAAACAGCGAACCGATAATCGGCAAATCTCCCAAAATCGGAATCTTATTCGCTTGAATCCGTTCTTCGTCGCGGATAATCCCCGAAAGAATCAAAGTCTGACCGTCCCGCAGGCGAATTAGCCCCGATTGCAGCGAACGCTCGCCCAGCAGACTGATCCGATTGACGTTCCCGCCCGTGGACAAGTCTACAGTGTTGCCAGGTGTCCTGATAATCGGGTTCACCCGCAGAGAGACAAAGCCATTATCGTCAACCCGATCGATCGCCACCCCCAACTGCAAACCGGCCTTATCTTTAACAGCCGTCGTTGTTGTGGTACTTGTATTTCCGGTACTCTGCGTTTGCTGCGTGATGTTACTGATCACCTCATCAGTAATATTCACATTAGCCGTTTCTCCTTCTTGAACCACCAGAGTCGGATCCGTGAGGATTTTGCCGTTCCTAGTCTCAATAGTTGCCCGCAGCGCCGACAAGAACCTCCTCGGATATTGCAACAGAGGGAACAGCGCGAACGTCGCACTTCCGCCAGCCGTAGCCGTTCCAGGCTCGTAAGTGTCAACCCCAACACGTGCGGGGTCATTAGTAGTCGCTCTCGGCTGGAGGAACACCCCGCCGCTATTAGGCACGTTGATTAAATTGCCATTTCGATCGTAGCTAGGAGTCCCTGTCAGAGGCACGTTGATTAAATTGCCGCTCCGATCGTAGATTGGAGTCGTAGCTCCGATGGGGTTGGTGACAATCGGCGGACTCGATCGGTTGTTTGCGCTGTTGACATCACCTTCGGTAGCCGGCCGCAAGCCGCCAAAATTGAGACTTGCTACTCCCCCATCATTAACAAAGAAATTGTTATTAATTCCGAAAGAGAAACTGCTGTTGGTTTCGTTGGCTCCCGACAAGTTGACATCGATCACCTTAACGTTGACAGCCACTTGACGGCGGCGCAAATCTAGCTGAGTCAAGAAAGCTACCGCAATATCAACCTTGCGCGGGTCCCCCACCAACGTGATCGAATTGAGCCTCGCATCCGCCAGCACCGACAGCCCCCTCAGCAACAGCGGCCCGTTGCCGTCCTTAGCGCCGATTGCCTTAATATCCGGTTCCCGAATTTCCACATCCCGCGCCGCATTTCCCTGGCCCACGGTTTGAATCGTCACCCGAGTAATCGGCAGTTGAGTTTCCGCCCCTTGAGCGCTCAAAAAGTTAGCTGCATCGGTAGATCTGACTTGATTGAGCCGCAGAGTCCGAACGATAATATTCCGCGAGTCGAGCGGCAAGCTAGTGCCGACAAAAATCGTCCGCCCCTGCCGGTTCGCTTGCAGCCCGCTGATCCGCAGCACGTAGTTGAAAACATCTTGCACCGACTCGTTTTCGATGTCCAAGGAAATCTTCGGCCCTTCATCCGCGCCGGCTCCCGGCTGACCGGGCACTGCGGGCTGGCCCGGTTGAGGCGCGCCGCCGCCTGTAAAAGCAATGTTCAATCCCGCAGCGCGGGCCAGCAGAGCCAAAACGTCCCGAACTGGGGCATCCCGCAGCACCAAGCGGGGGATGCGCTCGCCGGAACTCAGCTCAATATTTCCCGTACCCGGAGCGATGTTAGACACGGCGATATCTCCCAAGGGCGGCGCGACGGCCCGCGGTTGGAAAGGCGGTGCCTGGTTTGTCTGAGACTGAATTTCGCTGGGTAAGGGCGGGCGATCGTTCCTAGTAACAGTAATTTCGGGATTTGGCAGCATCACGTCTGGATTTTGCGACGTGCGGATTTGGGGGGCCGGTCGGGGAGCTGTTTGGCTCAGCGGCAGTCCCGGAGGCGGCGGAGGCAAAGCTTGGGTTTGGTTGAGCGCTGGCAGTGCAGGCTGTGCAGCTTGGGTAGACTGTGCCGTCCCGCCCTGTCCGGCAACGCTGAGGACGATTCTTTGGCCTTGTCCGGGCATAACTTGTCCGTTGGGCACTCCGTTGGTGCCTGCCACTACAACGCGGATGCTGTTAGCCTCTACCTGGGTGATTTCTACTGAAGAAATGCCCGGAGCGGGGTTATCTTGACGGAAGCTGTTGCCTTGGGGCAAGCGGAGCTTGGTGTTGGTAATTGTGGCTTGGTAGGTATTGCCGCTGTTGATGGCGAAAACTTGCGGGCGATCGCCCTTTTCCGTAGCCAGGACAATATTTACCCCATTGTTGGCTTGACTTACTTGCACCCCTGTGACTTGAGTCGGCGCTGCCGAAACCGGGGCTTGCGCGATCAGAACTCCAGCAACGCTGCTTAAGAGTCCTCCACTTAACCGTAGATGCTGTTTCACGTTCATTCCTCTACACTTTGTGAACTGTTGACTGTTGACTGTTGACTGTTGACTGTTGACTGTTGACTGTTGACTGTTGACTGTTGACTGTTGACTGTTGACTGTTGACTGTTGACTGTTGACTGTTGACTGTTGACTGTTGACTGTTGACTGTTGACTGTTGACTGTTGACTGTTGATTCGATTTTATGATTGCGATACAACCGGAAACAACATGAAATATGCAACAGTTCTAGTTTTTTTTGAATGAAGAAGATATCCAGATTTAGGCAGCAATTCTAATTGTTAGATAGCACCAGAAAAAACTCTTTTTCTAGCCCTCATATTTTTTTGAATTCTACCTTCAATCTTCACTTCTCCACCTTGTGCCGGGAGCCTCCCTGTTGTGCTTTAACGTTGTGCGACCTTTCCCGAACGTCGATTTTTGAAAGCTTGCGAACTCTCGCCCAACGAAAAAAATGCTTTGGTAAAAATGAGATGCTCCCCTTTTGCCTTCTACCTTCTGCCGAAACAGTGACTCGCTCAAAAATCAGTCTGTCTCCGCAAAAATACTGCTATTTAGCAGCCGGACTTGGAGCCGGAGTTGGCGGTTTTTCTTCTTCTTTTAACGGCAGCAGCGCGTGCAAGTCAAAAGCCGTTTTAATTTTTGTTTGCGGCTGCTCCACTGGGACTATTTTTCCTTTCAAAAAGTCGATTTCTATCGCCTGATTTGATGCTAGCAATTCAGACTTCAAATTCCTCACTACCAACAGCGACTGCATCAACTCCAAGTTACGCATAAAATTGCGGGTTTGAGCGAAATTGCCTTCAAACTCTACCTTATATTTTTTGCGTCTGAGCTTGCCGGCCAGGGACGGCCCGAAGGACGTGTCGCTGAGAATATCCGGGTCTGGAGCTCCCGGCGCAGCGGCTGCTGCTGCAGTTGGCATATCCGGCTCAAATTTGGTAATTTTAGCCTTGAGGTCTTCTCCTTGCACGCCAGCGTTGATTTTATTAACCAGTTGGCTCATGTCGAGCAGCAGCGTGTTGGCGCTCGCATCGCTGGCAAACATTGCCGTCACCTGGGCGCGGCGCTGTTTTGCTTCTTCTTGCTTGGCTTCTGCTTCTGCCTTTTTTTGAATTTGAGCTTGCAATTGCACTTGCGTTTGCTTGCTTTCGGTAATTTTTTGGTTTAATTCGCTGCCTTTTTGGAATTCTGGCAGGACGAACTGGTAGCCGAGGTAGCCGGCAACTCCCAGGCCGATAACCGCGATGCCTATGGCTTGGACTTGGGGTGTCAGCTTAATGCCGAATATTTCCTGACCCCCTGTCTCTTCGGCTTGTGCGCCGCTGGGAATAAACTCATTTGATACTGTCATGGTTGTTTCACTTCTCCTTTTTGTGGTTCTAGCATTCCTCTTTCTTGAAGTGTTTCTATCCGTATTGCTAGTCCGTCTGCTTGCTTGTTCCGCAGTTCGGGGAGCAACTCGGAGGCTCCTGTCGGGCTGAGTGTCGTTTCAATTTTATATTCCACCACCGGTCGCAGTTTGGGAAGTTCTGCTGCTGATGCGCTTGGGTTTCGCACTTGTAATTGTGTGGGGTTGTTTTTTAATGTGGCCGCTACCAGTTTGGTATCGGTGTTGAGGAAGAAAGGAGAGCGCTGGATTAGCAGCATAAAGTCGTTAACTTGAGCAAAGGTACTGGCCATCCCAGAAATTTGTACTTTTGCAGCCTGCGGCGGGGCGACAGGAGTGGGAGCAGCCACCGGGGTGGGGCTGGCTGGGGACGGACTCGCCCCCGGAGACGGACTCGCCCCCGGAGAGGCGGCTGGGGTTGCGGACGGCGGTGGGG
>NZ_JADEXD010000268.1 GCF_015207285.1 Tychonema sp. LEGE 07203
GTGGAACGGCCATCTTGGGGGCGGGCTAGAAGCCCACCCCACAATAAACTTGATGTATTGTGGAACGGCCATCTTGGGGGCGGGCTAGAAGCCCACCCCACAATAAACTTGATGTATTGTGGAACGGGCATCTTGCCCGTTCTAAAAATAGTACAAGATATCAGCACTACAAACATTTTTTAGATTTAGGAACCGGACTTTGTTTCCTGGGTTTGCGATTGAATCACCGCACTCCAATCATCATTGTTAACTGCCGCTTCCAGATGTTCGTGTCGTTCGCCGTCAATCTTCGCTGCTGTTTCTAACTCTTTGGTAAGAGTGGAATCTGCCATTGCTTTGCGTAATTTCAGCTTCTTTTCTTCATAGGCTTTTTGTTCCTCAGCAGACATAGCAGCGCGGGCTGCTTGACCTACCGTAGCCGCCCACATTTCGCTCTGTGCACCGTTTCCCGGCGGAATGCTGCCAATTTCTGCTATCCAAGCATCCCGCAAACTTTCCATTTCTTCTCGCTTCGGGAATTTGAAAGTTTGGACGCGCACAAAAGCACAATTTTCCTCGCCATTTTGGGCGATGTGACCGTTGATTGAAAGCAGGATATTTCGCGAACAACCGATATACTGAGTGTTGCCTGCACTGTCGGTGACAGCGTAAACTCCGGCGACTTTTGCGTTAGTTGCTAGACTTCGCCAGGTATCGATCGACATTACTTGCGTGCCGTCATTTTCTACTTCAGAAATAGCTGCCGCTGCGCTGTGTTCTGAGTCGGAACTGTATAAAAAGTTGTGCAGTCCTTCATGGGCGACAGGTACGTTTTGATGTTCAATTGCTAGGTCTCGATCGGCATTCACTTGATTAGATTCCATAAAACCCAATTCCTCAAAATGTGGCAATTTTACTAATTAAATCTCTGGATTTATAAGCTGTTGTGGCATTTAAACATAATTAAAACAAATTAACAAATATTCTGGGTCGGATTTGATATGCGCCCCGAATATGCAATTTAAATGCCCAACAGCTTACTTATTTAACTTGCTGCAATTTTTTGCAATTCTTCGTCGGTCAATTTAACTTCGATCGCCTTTACAGAGTCCTCGATGCTCGATAATTTTGTCGCTGCGGGAATCGGAACGACGCAGGGCGATTTTGCCATCAACCAAGCTAATACTATACAGTACACTGAAACGTTTTTTTCTGCAGCTAAGGAGGCGATCGCGGGCATATCTTGCAAGCTGGTGACGCGGCGGCTTCCCCCCAAAGGACTCCAGGGGAAAAAGGTCAGGTTTTCGGCTTCGCAATATTCCAGTACGCCGTCGGATTCCGGCTGTCTGTGCCACGGATTGTACTGATTCTGCACCGAGACAACTTCTACTACATCCCGGGCGCGTTTGATCTGCTCTACAGAAAAGTTGGAAACTCCAACAAATCGAATCATTCCTGCTTCTACTGCTTCCTTTGCCGGTGCTAGGGCTGCTTCGATTGTATAGGCTGGATCTGGCGAGTGATACTGCCAAAGGTCGATCGGGTGATTGCCGCCCAAAGCTTCAAAACTTTCGCGAATTGTCTTACGCAAATGGTGGGGATTCCCGTTGCGCGTCCAGGCACCTTGAGGCCGCATTAAGCCGCCTTTGGTGGCCACAGTAACCGGCCGAATATCTCCGGTGTACTCTTGCAAAGCTTTGGCAATCAGGTGCTCGTTGTGGTGTTTGTCGGATTGATCTTCGCAATAGGAATCAGCAGTGTCAATCAGGGTGACGCCCAAATCGAGGGCGCGGTGAATTACCGCAATTGCTTGCGATTCTGGCGGCCTGCCGCTTAACGACAACGGCATACATCCCAGACCGATCGCGCTGATGTTAAAATTACTGTTGCCCAGTTTTTTTCTTTTCATTCGTTAGCCCTAGTTTGCGTAGTTTATTGAGAGTTGAGATATCAAGGATATTTTTAAATTTTACATTTTTTTTCATAAAATAAGTAGAGCGGGATTTTTTTCTGTATTTTTTCTATAAGCTGTACCGCATTTAAATTTAGATGTCAATCAACTATTCCCCACTGCTCAAACCTTCTCCCCTTCTCGGGTTCAAACATCGCAGACAATCTCTTGCTGCACTGCAAACCCTAGCTGCTTACTCAACTCGAAGCGCTGGTGTAAAAGCGGAGTGCAAATTGCCAGAAGTAGCGGGAGAAAAATAACAGCCCGATCGCCAAAACTCCCGCCCCTGCGATCCAAACCATTTCACCTCTGCCCAGCATGGCTTCTGCCGGTACAGTCGTCAAGAAGGCAACGGGAACTACAAAGGTGAAGAAAAATCGATAAGCTGCGGGATAAGCTGCCATTGGAAATCTACCCGCTTCTAACAATCCTCTGAGCACTTCGGTAACGTTGTAAATCTTGACAAACCAAATGCTGGTTGCACCCAACATAAACCAGATACTGTAAAGAGTAATAGTTCCGAATAACAGCGGTATTGCTGTTAAAAAATAGTTGCCAATTCCGACTCCCAACTTATTAGCAGCATACAGCAGCAATGCCGCGCCGAAGATTAAATCTGGGATTCCCCAAGGGGAGACTGTGTTTGCAGACAGCCAAAATTGGGAACTGATGGGTTTGAGGAGTACGAAATCGAGAGTACCTTGCTGCACTCGATCGACAATACGGCTGAGGTTGGGCGCTAGAAAAGTTGACGAAAACCCCTGCAAAATCGTAAAAATGCCGAGTACAACTAAAGCTTCTTCCCATGAATAGCCCGAAAACCTGTAGCCGGTACGGTAAAATAAAAACAGTCCGAACCAACTACCAGCAAGGTTTCCGAGGCTGCTGAGAGCTGCCAGAACAAAGTTGATGCGGTATTCGAGTTCTGCTGCGATCGCCGCGCCCCAAAACAATTTCAGTACCTGCAAATATCGTCCCATGTTTGTCGCCATTTTTTGTGGTTGAAATACTTAAATTCTTTCTTATTGTAAAGCTTGCATAAAGCCAACTGCTGTAGGGTCGATCGTTTCACTATAACAATAAATTATTGATACTACTTACTTAAGTAATTTTACTGACAGGCGGTATTAAGTTAATTTACAAAAAAGTTACATAAAAACTACAGTTATCGATTTAAGTGCATTTCAAGCTCGTATATCTTGGCAAGTATTAAGCGCGATTCATGGTTCAACACAAAGATATCCCTCGACTGATTAGCAATCCTGATATGTTACAGCTCTTCATATTATAAACTTTTGAAAAACATCTAGCCATACCCAAAACCAACGCTTAGGATGGTGCATACGTACTCGCAAGGAATACGTAAACAGTCATACGTAATCATACGTATAAAAATCGGTTCGATAAATCAACTTAAGTAACAACACGTAACGGGGAAAAAACATGGATGCTTTAACATTATCCAGACTGGGCGTAAAACACACTAAGAGTGCAGTAGCCGAATCGCTCAGGATCAATACAGGATTCGACGTGACAACCCCAGTCACTTTTTACGGCATTGTTAACGAACACTGCAACGTCAAATGCCGCCAGTGCGAGTATTGGCGGCTCAAAGAATATAAAGACGAAATGACGATCGAAGATTGGCAAAATGCCTTGTTGAGCGTCAAAGAATTTGTGGGCGAATTTTCCATCAACTTTAGCGGCGGCGAACCTTATATTAAAAAAGGTTTTCTAGACTTGCTAGCTTTTGCCAACAAAAATGGCATTCACGCCGGCGTAACCACCAACGGCTACTGCATGACCAAGGAAAATGCTGCTAAAACTGTGGCGGCGCGTCCTTTTAATGTGAATATGTCCGTTGACGGGCCGAATGCAGAATTGCACGATTATTTGCGCGGTCAACCCGGATTGTTCGATCGGCTATCCAAAGGAATCGGTTATCTGCGCGCCGAACAAGAAAAGCAAAACGTCCTGTTTCCGATCAACGTCAAACCGACGATCAACCGGCTCAACTTCCGCCACCTAGAGGAAATTGTCACCTGGGCCCGGGGAATTGGAGCGACGACGGTGAACTTCCAACCAGTCAACCGCTGGACGCCAGAAACCTATTCGGAATTGTGGATTGAAAAAGAAGACGTGGAGGAGTTTTCACAGGTAATTGAGCGCCTAATTGAGATGAAGAAAAACGGCGCGCCAATTATGAACAGCGATGAAGTGTTGCGTTTGATGGTGCCTCACTTTGCCGAAGAAAAAGCTCCCGATTCAACTCGTCCTTGTCGCGTTGGACTCCGCAATTACTGGATCGATACGCGCGGCGATGTCAAATTGTGCGATGAGTTTCCGGTGATTGGAAATGTGAAAGAGCAAAGCGCCCGCGCGATTTGGTACGGCGAAAAAGCTCAGGAAGTCCGCCGGGATACTTTGAATTGCGGCAAGCTTTGTTTGATTACTTGCGTCTCGCAAAAGACGATTTTGGACAAGGTGAAAATGGGGATGAAGTTATTGAAGAATTAAGATTTGAGCCGTGTTAATATTGTCGGTGTGGTAGCCGGGTTTTTGTAAGAAACCCGGTTTTTTGTGTGGTGAGTTGTATTTTTGTAGTGCGATCGAATTTTTGTCGCCCGGCCGCGAGAAACCGGGTTTCTTCGGCAAATCTCGGTAGAGTGCGAGAAATCTAGGAAGAAACCC
>NZ_JADEXD010000051.1 GCF_015207285.1 Tychonema sp. LEGE 07203
AACTTGGGTATGGAAGTAATGCACGAGCGCAACGCTCACAACTTCCCGCTTGACTTGGCCGCTGGTGAAACAACTCCTGTGGCAATGGTTGCTCCTTCTATCAACGGCTAATTTTTAGCAATTGATTGACAAAAAGCGCTCCTAGAAATAGGGGCGCTTTTTGTTTGGGGAAAAATAATTTATCCACCTCAATCTTCCTTGCTATCCGTTAAATCCGTTCAATCCCGCTCGCGTGCTGGTTGCCGAACTTTCTTTGATGCGGGATTTTTTTATGATTGCGATAGAATATAGCGACTAGGCCGATCGAGATACTGTGACATACTCCACCGGCAAAACCTCATATAATGGTCTAGGATTCCAGTAGTCGGATTCAAAATATGTTGGACTTGCCGTAGAGTGTTCGCTACCAGCAATGCAATTGTGTCAATTCCAGAATCTAACCATAGACAAATGTAGCTGATCGGGAGTCGCTCCTCACCGTCCCAAGCGCTCTATTTCTAAGGAGGATTTGTATTATGAAAGATGGACAAGAAGTACGCCGCGTCTCCACAGCAGTCATTGCCGGTGTTTGCGGGTTCGCTTTAGTGGCGGGAGGGGGCATTGCCTTGTGGGCCGCGAACCGTTCGCCAAACCCGGCAGGCACCCAGTCTTCCGCTCCGACTACCGCTCCGACGCTGTCCCCAATTCCTGCGGAATCCCCTGCTGTAATTATCCCCGTACCCCCTCCAAATCCTGTCGGGGTGGCGCCTGCTCAGACACCGGCTCAAACGCCCCAAGCTCAAACACCCCAAGCTCTGCCACAGCAGGCTCTGACGCGCCAGTCGCCAAAGCCTTTGCAGCAGGCTGCTGGCGAGACAGTCCAAGTCTACTGGGTGAAAGGGGCGAGCGGCAAATTTGAGGCAGTTGCGACGAAAGTAGGTGTCCAACAAGCTGACAAGCCTGAAGCTGCTTTACAAGCTGCTTTTAAGAGTTTGTTGGCTGGGCCCAAGGATGCAACTGTTTCTAGCGAAATTCCCAAGGGGACAAAACTCCGGAGTTTGAGTGTCAAAAATGACGGAGTTTATGTGGATTTGTCGGGCGAATTTACTTCGGGCGGAGGCAGCACTTCGATGACTGGCCGGTTAGGGCAAGTTATCTATACGGCTACGAGTTTAAAACCGAATGCTAAGGTTTGGATTTCGGTGGAGGGCAAGCCTTTAGAACTTTTGGGTGGCGAAGGTTTGGAGGTTGCTCAGCCGAGTACCCGCCAAAGTTTTGACAAAAATTTTCCTCTTTAAAAATTAGGAGTCATTAGTTATTAGTCATTAGTGCTGTCCCCGCTGGCGAAGGTCATCGATCAAAATGAAAAAAGTAGGGATTGGTAACTGATAACTGATAACTGATGATATTTTTATATTTACCAGAAAATAATATTTTTCGGAGTGTAGTGCGATCGCGCAGCCAAGTGTCCCGATCGCTTGCCAGGTATAATTCCGCAGCGATCGGATTTGATATAACTGATGGCTGGGGATTAATGACGTTTGCGATTCGGGGGCGATCGCACTTCTGACTAATGATGTTAACTGGTGGCATTCCCAGAGCCTCGAAACCCATGTAAGCGACGCAGAGCCTCCGCTGTTAAAAAAATCGGCAGAGCCGAAATCTGCCCTGCTGTCGAAGAGCATGGTCAGGAATAGTCCGACAAATCCTGCAAGGATTGCTGTAATGACTAACAACTAAGGACTAAGGACTAAGGACTAACAACTAACAACTAAAAACTAATTTTTAGTATTTGATGTCAGGCTAAATGCTCTAAAGTGTAGGGCTTGCTCTTCGATCCTGGTAGCAAGCCGATCGCACACCATATTGCACAGCTCAAAAATCAACTCGTCTTGCACCTTATAATAAGCTGAAGTCCCTTCGCTCCGGCGAGTGAGGATACCAGCTTGCACCATAAGTTTGAGGTGCTTAGAAACATTGGCTTGACTCGTTTGAGTAGCTTCTACCAACTCTTGCACGCATTTTTCGCCGTCGCGAAGCAAGTTCAAAATTCGTAAACGCATTGGTTCGCTCAGAATACTGAAATACTCAGCAACTTGTTGCACAACCTCTTGCGGGACAGGCTGGGATGACTTCATCAAACTCACCGGAGAGAAGCGATCTGGAAATACTAGGATTTATTCCATAACAATAAAGTAATCTTTCAATCCGGATTAATCCGCATCAAAACTTGACCGTATTCGACTGGTTCCCCATTTTGCACTAAAATTTCCATCACTTGACCGGACACTTCATCAGCGTCAATTTCGTTCATCAGCTTCATTGCTTCGATAATACAGACTGTCTGGCTGACCTTGATGCGATCGCCCACGCTGACAAAAGGTGGCTCATCGGGAGCCGCCGCGCGATAAAAGGTTCCTACCATCGGCGAGATAATTGACACCCATTTGGTATCGACTGGAGCAGAAACCGCAGCAGCAACAGCAGCATGGGCGGCCGCGGGGCTAGCAACAGCACCCAAGGCGATCGGAGCGATTGTCGCAGCAGCAGGGAGAGCAGCAGCCGTGCCTGGTTCGCTGGCTAGAATGCCTTTGCGTACTGTCAGTTCAAGCTCCCCACTTTTTAACGTCAGTTCCGAAATGCCAGTTTTGTCTAAAACAGTTAGCAGTTCGCAAAGCTGGTTTAAGTCTAATTGCACAGCAGATTCAATGGTAATTAAGAATTTGGAATTGGAAATTGGAAATTGGAAATTTGGAATCGAAAAAAGGTGCGACAAGAAGCTGAGTTTGGGAGCAAAGAGGTCTTTTGCAAGGTTTGAGTGCTAAGCATTGAATTTTTAAGTCTTTAACTCACAACTCAAATTTCAAACCTCAAAACCCTCTTTTTCTCCCGAATTTCTACTCTCTGCCGAGGTACTTGTCTTCACGAGTATCGATCTTAATCCGTTCTCCAATGGAAATAAATAGAGGCACCATAATCTGAGCTCCGGTGGAGAGGATGGCGGGTTTGCTGCCACCGGTGGCAGTATCTCCTTTGACTCCGGGATCGGTTTGTGTCACTTCCAAGACGACAGAGTTGGGCAGATCCACTTCCATGATTTGGTCGTTCCAGCGAAGGATGCTCACTTCCATGCCTTCTGTGAGATATTTGACACGATCGCCTATTTCCTTAGCACTGAGACGGCTTTCCTCGTAAGTTTCCATATCCATAAAGACAAACTGGTCGCCTTCTTTATAGGTATGCTGCATCGAGCTCTTTTCGAGATTGGCTTGAGGCACAGTCTCGCCAGCCCGGAAGGTTTGTTCTACTACGCTTCCTGTTTGGACGTTTTTTAATTTTGTCCGCACAAAAGCTGAGCCTTTTCCTGGCTTGACGTGGAGGAATTCGACAACCCGCCACACGCCGTTATTCCATTCAATTGAAACACCTGTCCGAAAGTCGTTACTGGAAATCATATAAATTTTTGCGGGCAATCCCGTCGCCGGTTGGCACGGGGGAACTACAACAGTCAGTCGATTTGAGATTTGAGATTTTAGATTTTAGATGTACTTGCAGCATTAAATCTGGGAGCAGGAACCTTAGTCTAAAATTTTGATCTCTCCACGACAGGAGTCTGGGGATTGTATCCGTTTTTGAGCGGGGTCAGCTTAGAGCCGCAGTCTAGCTGACGGCATCAATAAGCAATTGGCATTTTATTTTACCGTTGAAAGGGAGCAACTGCTTTACCGAATGCTAAAAAGCTCTCTGAGAAACGAAGTTTGTGAACGGGTGTAACGGATAGAAGGCGGGCAGCGCTGTGGGAAGATAGTAAAGGCAATAAAAGTTAAAGTTATGTTGCATTTGCAAAATTTCTCGATCGATACGTGCAAGAGCTGGGTCAAAACCGTCGCTTTAGCACTCCTGCTGTTGGTACTCTCCCTGAGTTTCACTCCAGTCTCCCATGCCAAACGTCCCAGCAGTATGCCTGCTGGGAATGCGATTACGGACGCGCGGGCGCTGCTGCGCTTCGCTTTACCGATTGACAACAAGACTGTGCGAGAGTTGCAAATCAGTCTGGAAGACATTGGCAACCACATCCGTTCTAAACGCTGGGGGCCCATTAGCAGCGATGTCAGCAAAGCTTCGAGGATTCTCAACCTGCGGGAGTCTGATATTTTAGAGAGTATTCCCGAGGCGAAACAGCCGGAAGCTGAAGCGCTGGTTGCGCGAGTCAAGGAGGGAGTTGCCCAACTGGAAAAGGCTGTTGAGGCTAAAGACAGGGACAAAGTGATTGACTTGAAAGCCACAATCCTCGCTTCGGTAGGCGAAATCGAAGAGTTGATGGTGACGGAGTTTCCGTTTGAAGTGCCGGCCAAGTATGCCCATCTGCCTCAACTCAAAGGCCGCGCTACTGTGGCTGTGGAAACCCAAAAGGGGAAAATTACTCTTGTGGTTGACGGTTACAGCGCGCCGGTGACTGCTGGTAATTTTGTGGATTTGGTCGATCGAGGTTTTTATGACGGTTTGCCGTTTATTCGATCGGAAGAATCCTATGTTTTGCAAACCGGAGACCCCGAAGGCAAGGAAGTGGGTTTTATTGACCCAGCTACTGGCAAATACCGGAGTGTTCCGCTAGAAGTCCTCGTCAGGGACGAAAAAGAACCTGTTTACGGGATTACTCTAGAAGATGCGGGGCGCTATCGCGACGAGCCTGTTTTGCCTTTTTCAGCCTTCGGTACTGTGGCGATGGCTAGGGAGGAAGCCGATCCCGACAGCGGTTCTTCTCAATTTTTCTTTTTCTTGTTTGAACCTGAACTGACACCCGCTGGTTTAAATCTTTTGGACGGTAGGTATGCTGTTTTTGGTTACGTGATTGAAGGAAAAGAGGTTTTGGAGCAACTGAAGCAGGGAGACAAGATTGTATCTGCTAAGGTGATTAAAGGTAAGGAAAATTTGGTTCAACCTCAAGTTTGATCTGCACGGAAACAAAGATGGCGATTTAAATCGCTGCTTGTCAAACAAAGCCCGCCTCCGCGGGCCTGAAGAATTAAGAACCAATAAACCAGACGGCGGAGGCAGACCCGCAGCATAAAATAAAGACGGCGATGGCAATTGCTGCTTGTCAAGCAAAGCCGGCGGAGGCAGCATCGCCGAGTTAATCTAATAAGTAGAAGTTGAAACAATTTCATGATTAAGCTCTACTTAAAATCGTTATTCAATCTCGAAAGTCAATCTTTATTATGGCAATTTTAGAATTTTTATTGGTGATTGGTTTGGGCGGATTCGCAGGATTGTTGATTGTCAACAATCTGAATGAAAGCAAGCAAAAGCGACAGTTAGATGAGGCTTTTTATCAGTTGTTGGAGACTCAAAACAGTCAGATGTCGCTGATTCAATTGGCGGCAACCGCCAGGGTGGAGGCTGAAGTTGCTCGGGAGTATTTAAACCGGCAAGTTAAAGTTTTTTCGGCGATTTTAGAGGTGGATAATGAAGGGGATACTTTTTATCGATTTCCGAGGTTGCACTTGCCGCCGAATTCGGCTAAAGAATGGTAAAAAGAAGTCATTAGTTATTAGTTATTAGTTATTAGTTATTAGTTATTGGTTATTGGTAACAACTGGCAACTGGCAACTGGCAACTGGCAACTGGCAACTGGCAACTGGCAACTGGCAACTGGCAACTGGCAACTGAGGGCCCGCCCGCACCATCCACCGCCCCTACCAACTGGCAACTGGCAACTGACAACTGAAAACTGGCAACTGGCAACTGGCAACTGACAACTGACAACTAAGGGCCCGCCCGCACCATCCACCGCCCCTACCAACTGACAACTGCTTTCCGTCCAACGTCATCAGTCCGATGTCCGTCGGAAGAAAGGTTTAGTTATCTAGGGCCGTGAAGTCAGAAGAGATACACAGTAAGCTTGAGCGGGAGTCATATTTTATGTTTGATTAAGTGGATTTATTTTTTAAAGCGCGAAAGTTTGATCGACTAATTTCAAATTATGAAAGTTAAAGATATTGGAGAACAAGGTCTTTTAAGAATATTGCAAAAATTCTGTCCTGCAGAAATAGTCGGAGATGATTGCGCTGTCATGGCTACAAATCCCAACCAATCTCTCGCTATCACTACAGATATGCTGGTGGATGGAGTGCATTTTAGCGATCGCACTACAGGCGCTTACGGAGCAGGATGGCGCGCCGCAGCGGCAAATTTGTCGGATCTCGCGGCAATGGGAGCAAGGCCTCTGGCGGTGACGGTAGCCCTGGCTGTGGCGGCGGATACGGCTGTGGTTTGGGTGGAAGAGTTTTATCGGGGGATGACGGCTTGTTTGCAAGCGTATCATACGCCGATCGCCGGTGGCGATGTGGTGCGATCGCCCGTGGTGACAGTGGCGATTACTGCTTTCGGACAGGTTGAGTTCGATCGTACCATTAGCAGGTCTAAAGCGCGATCGAATTGGGCGATTGTCGCGACTGGCGTGCACGGAGCCTCCCGCGCGGGATTAGAATTGTTATTAAATCCAGAATTCGGGCAAAATCTTACAGAAGTCGATCGGGCTTCCTTAATTCTCGCTCATCAGCGCCCTCAACCGCGGCTGGATGTTTTGCCGGTTGTTTGGGAAATTTTAGATGCTGCGGGTGAATTTTCCATCGCCGGAATGGATAGCAGCGACGGTTTAGCTGATGCGATTATTCAAGTTTGTCAAGCTAGCGGTGTTGGTGCAAAGGTCGATCGTACAAAACTACCGATTCCCCCTATTTTCAGCAAAATAGTCTCAGCCGAAAAGGCTGTGGATTGGGCGTTGTACGGCGGTGAAGATTTCGAGTTAGTGCTGTTTTTGCCGATCGACCGTGCTAAATTATTGGTAGAAAAAATAGGCAACGCAGCCGCGATTGTGGGAATCGCTACCGAGAGCACCGATATCTGGTTGACTGATAGCAGCGGTATTTATCCTGATTCTAGGTTAAAGCTCGATCGAGGATTTCAACACTTCTGAATTACAGCATATTCTATAGCATTTCGAGTTCTCATATGAGGTGCTGTCGGGCATAGGCCAAACCGGGCATAGGCCAAACCGGGCATAGGGCATACCTCACTCTCTTAAGAACCGCTATATATAAAATAAGGATTTTCACTGCATCGACTTGACGGTGAGAGTCAATCATTTCAATCAAATTACCCCTTCGATGTCACAAACAACAGTTACCATAATTGCTTTTCATTCGATCGTACATATCTCATCTATAATCCCTCGCTTAGCTGACTCCCAACAGTTATTTTTTTACCCGAATAGATAGGAGCAAAAATATCTTTAATTTCGTCGCAAGGCTATAATTATTACAGTAAAGACCAACTATTCTCGACGCTACAACACTGATTCGCAAATAAATTTGTCCTTCGATTTGAGTGCAAGTTTCAACCTAGACTCCAGGCAAGTCTAATAGTCTAATAGATAGTCTGAATTAAAGCTCAGCACTCTCAATGTATTGCTCGATCTATTTTATACCATCAACTCAGGAGAGCCGTACCGATCGCCTGTGGCCGCCGCTTGCTGAGAGTCGCAAAAAACCAACTCATATCGTGGACGGTTGCATCGCAATAATACAATCGAGTCAACAGTCAACAGTCAACAGTTAACAGTCAACAATTCCCCAGGAGTGCAACCGGAATTGCTCTCAAATCCCTCCTCGCACTCTTGTGCACGCCCGCGAAGCTTGCAACCCTCTTTGAGGAGTAACTAGCCCAACAGCCGAATTTTTACTCAAAAACTTTATATTCTTTTGATTAACTTTACCAAAGCTTCATAAAACATTCAGTGAAAAATTTTATCTATTTTTGATGAAAGCTAATATTTGCAAGTATTGCAGTCAGTTACAGACCCTTGCCGACAAAAATATATGTAGTAGGTTGGAAAGAGACGGGATTAAAATCTTGCTGTTAGAGATTAAAGCGTGGCACATCGAGTCTCAGTGAAAACTCTCAGAACAACCAGCACTGATTTAGTCTCATGACACACCTAAGTGATATCGGTCTCTAGAGTAACTGCTGTAAAGTCTCGGCGTTGCAGCAATGACGATCGTCCTGAATATCGCACAAGAGGCGATCGTCTATTCCAGTCACGGGAAAAATTGCATTTCCCGCCTACTACCTAAGAATATTGGAGGAATCAGGGTTATGACTACCTTAACGCTAGTCAAAAAAACATCTTTTACAATCGCCAGCTTGGCAACCACAATCTTGCTCAGCATCTGTGCGCCCGTCCAAGCTTTCATGTTTGGTACAAAGGGCATCCAGTTCGAGGAAGATACAAGCATAAACTTTACATTCGACCAATCCCACGGGAGTTACCAGTCCAGCTTGTGGGTAGCCCAAGCTCAGTCAGATAACACAGGCTACACCAACATCGCCAGACTGTTTTACGAGTTCCAACCATCAGACAAAGGCGACGCCAATGAATGGAAAGGAAGCTTCGGCAACAGCGTCGCCTCCGAGAATGGCTCCATCACGCAAACCTTCAAATTTTTGGCAAATCAAATTTATACCCTGCTGCTGTGGAGCGACAGCGGCAGCGGCAAACAATTCGAGCAGTACGTCTCCAGCAGCACCTTCATGAACAGTCCCGAATGGTTCGCCGCCAACACCCAGTTCCGGCGAGATGACTGCGTGGTGACGGGCTGTCAGCAAGCCGTGTTTGGCGACTTTGGGCTCGACTACAACTCCAGCAACTCATTTGCCAACATCAACGGCGGTAAAGGCCCAGAGCAATATTCATCGATCGCAATGACCCAACTGGCGAGGGGCACAAAAATCTCCTTCGACGATGCCGGAGGAGGAAACGACGCTGACTTCCAAGACTTCACCGTATCGGCCGAGTTAGCCCCCGAACCAGTTACGGTGTTCGGCACTATGCTGGGGATCGGAGCTTTGGCCGCCGCTCGCCGAAAAAAAAAGCGACAGCAGCAACCAGAAAAATGACTTTTAACTAGCCCGTACAAATCTAAATAGTGAGTCTGTTCAGTGGTACTCTGAGGAATAGCATTTCTAAATGTTAAGAGTTTTTCCAATATCGGAAAAATAGCATCCTAACAAAGGCACTATTCATGGTATCCACCGCAACAAAAACGAACGTAGGCTACATAACCCAAATCATCGGGCCAGTTGTAGACGTAAAATTCCCAGGCGGCAAACTGCCCCAAATTTATAACGCTCTGACGATTTCCGGCAAAAACGAAGCAGGTCAAGATATTGCTGTTACCTGCGAAGTTCAGCAACTGCTGGGAGACAGCCAAGTGCGTGCAGTTTCCATGAGCACCACCGACGGCTTGGTGCGCGGTATGGAAGTTGTAGACACCGGAGAAGCGATCCAAGTTCCCGTCGGAATCCCGACACTCGGCCGGATTTTTAACGTCATCGGCGAACCCGTAGACAACCTCGGCCCGGTCAATACTTCCGAAAGTATGCCCATCCACCGCCAGCCGCCGGCTTTCACCGAACTGGAAACCAAGCCTTCGGTGTTTGAAACCGGGATCAAGGTGATCGACCTCCTGGCCCCCTACCGCCGCGGCGGCAAAATCGGTTTGTTCGGCGGCGCAGGCGTCGGCAAAACCGTGATCATGATGGAACTCGTGAACAACATCGCCAAGGCTCACGGCGGCGTGTCCGTGTTCGGCGGTGTGGGCGAGCGCACCCGCGAAGGTAATGACCTCTACAAAGAAATGATCGAGTCGGGGGTTATTAACGAAGAAGACCGCAGCAAGTCAAAAATTGCTTTGGTTTACGGTCAAATGAACGAGCCACCGGGTGCTCGGATGCGCGTGGGCCTGTCGGCTCTGGCGATGGCCGAATACTTCCGCGATGTCAGCAAGCAGGACGTTCTCCTATTTATTGACAATATCTTCCGGTTCGTGCAAGCGGGCTCTGAGGTATCGGCTCTGTTGGGTCGGATGCCTTCGGCTGTGGGATATCAGCCGACTCTCGGTACAGACATGGGCGATTTGCAAGAACGGATTACTTCGACTACTGAAGGTTCTATTACTTCGGTTCAAGCTGTCTACGTACCTGCGGATGACTTGACTGACCCCGCTCCGGCTACGACTTTTGCTCACTTGGACGCTACAACTGTGTTGTCTCGCGGTTTGGCTGCCAAGGGTATTTACCCGGCTGTTGACCCGCTGGATTCTACCTCTACAATGTTGCAAGTTAGCGTTGTCGGCGAAGAACACTACGGTGTGGCGCGTCAGGTGCAGTCTACTCTGCAGCGCTACAAGGAATTGCAAGATATTATTGCGATTTTGGGTTTGGACGAGCTGTCGGAAGATGACCGCTTGACCGTTTCTCGCGCTCGCAAAATTGAACGGTTCTTGTCTCAACCGTTCTTTGTGGCGGAAGTGTTTACTGGTGCTCCCGGTAAGTACGTCAAGCTGGCTGATACCATTAAGGGCTTCCAGATGATTCTTGGCGGCGAACTTGATGAGCTGCCCGAACAAGCTTTCTATTTGGTTGGCGATATCAACGAGGCGATCGCCAAAGCTGAAAAAATGAAGGCTGAGGCGAAGTAATTTTAGTCAGTAGTCAGTAGTCAGTAGTCAGTAGTCAGTGGTTATTTGTTATTAGTTATTAGTTATTAGTTATTTGTTATTTGTTATTGGTAACAACTGACAACTGGCAACTGATAACTGATAACTGACAACTGGCAACTGGCAACTGGCAACTGGCAACTGACAACTGACAACTGCCAACTGACAACTGACAACTGACAACTGACAATTTATGACATTAACTGTGCGCGTAGTGGCCCCAGACAAAACTGTTTGGGATTCTAATGCTGAAGAGGTAATTCTGCCTAGCACCACAGGCCAATTGGGTATCTTGACCGGTCACGCTCCGATGTTGACTGCTTTGGATACCGGAGTGATGCGCGTCCGTCCCGGTAAGGAATGGGTGTCTATTGCTCTGATGGGCGGCTTTGCAGAAATTCAAGAAAACCAGGTTACTATTCTTGTCAACGGCGCTGAAAAAGGCGAAACGATCGACAAAGAAGATGCTCGCAAGGCTTACACCGAAGCAGAAGCTCGTTTGCAAAAGTCGGCTAGCGCCACTTTGCAAGAGCAAATTCAAGCTAAGCAAGCAATCAAACGCGCGCGAGCTCGTTTCCAAGCTGCGGGCGGCACGCTTTAGCGATCGCGCGCGGGTAGGAACACGGCTTTTGTAGTAGGGACACAACAATGTTGTGTCCCTGCTGTTTTTCTAAGTTTTTTCCCTGCAGCCAGAGCTAAACTCCAGCCTCTAACAATAGCGATTGCATTGTTTCCCAAGATAACCCCTGCTGAAGATAGCGGGGGTTATTTGGATTGTAAGGGCTCTCCAGCCGATCGACACTCACAATTTTTGCTTCCTCCGGTAAAACTGGCACTTCTGGATCGAAAGCGGTCGATCGTACCAAGGAGCTAGAAAAGCCTTTAAAAATAGCAATTTCGTCAAATTCGCCGTCAATTTCGGCCTTGACGATTAAAACCTCATTAGGTCTTTTTACCGTGTACTGTTCCAAGCGGCGATCCCTAGAGTCAGCCATAGCACCTATTACTTTACACAAATTAGCTATAATATAGCTTAATTTTGCGGCTAATTTCAGGGACTGCCAGCTAATTTTTTATTTTTAACTCGACATTTTTTAACAGCAGGAAGTAAGCGGACACAATATAAATTGTATTAAAAACATGAGATTTTTTAATACTGTAAAACTACTTGTACGATATTTTATGACCCAAGCCAAGACTAAACTTCAACGATCGCATTTCCGTAAAAAAAATATTAAATGGTGCTTTACTTGGGGATACTTACTGCTATTTGTGCTGGTTTTTTGCTTGACTTTAACTGTGGCAAGTTGCCAGTCACCACCCATAAATAGCAATACACCAAAAACCCAAAATCCACATTCAAACTTAACAAAAATTGTCAGAATCGGCCATCAGGGTTTCGGAGTGCTGTTTTATCTCAAAGCTAAAGGCTCTTTGGAAACCCGTTTAGCAGAAATTGGGTGGCGTGTAGAATGGACGGAATTTCTCGCAGGGCCGCCAATTTTAGCAGCAATCGGAAAAGGAAAAATCGATCTCGGTTATGCAGGAGTTGCGCCGCCAATTTTTGCCCAATCAGACGGCGTACCTTTTGTTTATATTGCTAATGATTCAGCTTTACCGGGAAGCATTGGGATCGTAGTTCCTCAAGATTCTCCTATTCGGACTTTGGCGGATCTCAAAGGCAAGAAAATAGCAGCTACTCAGAAAACCGCAGGTCACTATTTGTTAATTCGGGCGTTAACTAAAGGCGGCTTGCAGTTAAAAGATGCCGAATTTGTCGATTTGCCGCCGACAAAAGCTCGGGAAGCATTTGTGAGAGGCGAGGTTGATGCTTGGGCGATTTGGCAGCCGTTTCTCGCTCAGTTACAGGAAACTATGCCTGCTGATTTTTTGACTGACAGCGACGGGCTGATGAATGATAGGAATTTCTATTTGGCAAGTCGCTCTTTTGCTAGCGACTTTCCCGATGTTATTAAAATAGTCATGGGAGAAACGCGAAAAATGGCTGCTTGGATAACTAGGAATCCCCAGGGAGCAGCGGAATTTATCAGCGCTCGAAATAAAATGAAAAAAACAACAGCTAGAATATTAACTAAAAGCCGCAGCTACGATTTGCTGCCAATTCAAGACAGCGCTGTTGAAGAACAGCAGCGGATTTCTGAGATTTTTTTTCGCTTGGGATTACTTCCCGATCGCATTTGGATTGAAGATGCTATCTGGAAACAAAGATTAGATTTATAAAACCAGAAGTTAGGCAAAGGTATCGATAAATCAAAGGCGGCGTTTTCTCAAGTCTGAAAAATGAAATTAGGTGTATCCTATAAAGTTAGTTCAAACTGTTAACGGGCAAAATCAAATGTCCTCAATTGCCAATCAACTGCGTTACGGTTTTGTCTCGATTGTTGTAGCTAGCGTATTGATAGCGGGAAGTACGTTAGCTTACCTCAGCTTTCGGGGACAGATAGAACAGACAAAACAGCTTCAGTTCGAGCGATCGCAAGCTGCTGCTGTCCAAATTAGCGCTTATCTGGATAACTTGCAGCGCCAACTCAATTATTTGTCAGAATTGCGCGGTTTAACAGAATTTAATGCTGAAACTCAGCGCAGTATTCTCGAAGGATTGGTGAACAGCAACAGCGCCTACGAAGTCGCGGGAATTTTTAACAGTCAAGGTCAACTCTTACAGGCAATTTCGCCTTACGAACCTTTTTCTATTTCTAGCTTGAGTTTAGCAGGTATTTCGGCAGATGCACCGATATTTTGGCAGACATTTAGGCAGGGGCAAAACTATGTTAGTCCGGTAGATGTCGATTTCAAAACAGCAGTAAATGTTGTTAATTTAGCAGTGCCGATTCGCGACAGTAAAAATAGAATTGCTGGAGTATTGTTTGCCAGAGTTAGTCTAAATTTTTTAACTCAAATTGTCGCCCGATCGCAAGTAGGGAAAACCGGATATAGCTATGTTTTAGATAACAGATCGGTGCTGATTTCGGAAACGGGAAGCAAGGTTAATCCGTATTTACTGCAAGATTTGAGCGGGCGATCGTTTGTGGGAAAGTTATTCAAATTAGCTTTGGCTTCGGGGATGCAATCTCCGATCGTTTATCGAGGCTGGCGCGGGGAAGAAGTCATGGGTACGGCGGCGATCGTCCGCCAGGTGCAGTGGATGGTGGTGGTAGAGCTACCTGCGGCGGAAGCTTACGCTCCGGTGCGATCGCTCGTAGCCGTCATGGGTGCAGTTACAATCGCCAGCGCCCTCGCCGCTGCGGGCTTGGGAGTTGCTTTGGCTCGATCGATCGCAAATCCCTTGAAAGCCCTAACTTCCGCAGCTACTAAAATGACTAGCGGAATGTTAGAAACTCGGGTAGATATTGTAGCATCTAACGAACTAGGAAAATTAGCTAATGCTTTCAACAGCATGGCAAGTCAATTGCAAGTATCTTTCACAAAACTAGAAGCTCAAAATGCCCAATTGCAGCGACTAGATCAACTAAAAGACGAGTTTTTAGCCAACACTTCTCACGAACTCCGCACTCCACTTAACGGTATTATCGGTTTAACAGAATCTTTAATCGACGGCGCTACAGGACAATTGCCACAACCGACTATTTCCAATCTAGAAATTATTGCATCTAGCGGCAGAAGACTCTCCAATCTCATCAACGACATTCTCGATTTCTCGCAGCTCAGACACAAAAACATTGAACTGCAAATCAAGCCCGTCGGCATCCGAGAAATTGTCGATATCGTAGTGACTCTTTCTCAACCGCTAATTGGTACAAAAAACTTGCAGTTGATTAATTCCGTCACTCCCGACATTCCCCTAGTGGATGCCGATGAAAATCGGGTGCAACAAATCCTGTATAACTTAATCGGAAATGCGATTAAATTTACCGACACTGGTACTGTAGAAATTTCGGCAAATGCCATATCTTTGAATTTGCCGGATTTTTTAGAGCGAGACAGTTCTGTTACCAGCCAGCTTCAATCTTTAATTGTCAGGTCAAAACTGCAAATTACTGTATCCGATAGCGGGATTGGCATTGCTGAAGATAAATTAGAAAGTATTTTTGAACTTTTTGAACAAGCCGACGGTTCCACTGCTAGAGAATACGGAGGAAGCGGTTTGGGTTTGGCAATTACCAAGCAGTTAGTTGAGCTGCACGGTGGCGAAATTAATGTATCTTCAGAACTCGGTATTGGTTCGCAGTTTACCTTTAGTTTGCCAGTCTCTCACAATCAGTATATCGACAACCAGCAGTTGCCAGCTACGGTGCAGCAGTGTTTGGTTTCCACAACTAACGAGCGCAATTTAATAAATGAAGCTGCAGAAATAACTTTTAATAATAACAGTTACATTGAAGGTCGATTTCGGCAACAAAACACTCTAGTTAAAATTTTAATTGTAGATGACGAACCTGTGAATATTCAGGTACTGGTTAACAATTTACTTCGGGAAAACTATGCCATCGCCGAAGCTAGCAGCGGTAAAGAAGCTTTAGCTCTTATAGACACAGGCTATAAGCCAGATTTAATCTTGCTAGATATCATGATGCCGCGGATGACTGGTTACAAAGTTTGCCAAAAAATACGGGAGAAATTCACGGCGATCGAAGTGCCAATCGTGATGCTAACAGCCAAAAATCAAGTATCTGATTTAGTGCAAGGTTTTAATGCAGGAGCGAATGATTTTTTAACTAAACCGTTTGTCAAAGATGAATTGCTAGCCAGAATCAAAACTCATATCCGTTTGGCAAAAATTAATGCAGCTTACGGTAGATTTGTCCCCCACGACTTTCTGCGTTTTTTGGGACACGAAAGTATTGTTGATGTCCAACTAGGCGATCAAATTCAGAAAGACATGACTGTTTTATTTTCTGATATTCGCTCTTTTACGACTATTTCCGAAGCGATGACTCCCCAAGAAAATTTTAATTTTATCAACAGCTACCTCAGCCGAGTGAGTCCGGTTATTCGCGCTCACCAAGGTTTTATTGATAAATATATCGGCGATGCAATTATGGCGCTATTTCCTGAGTCTGCAGATGATGCTGTTCGCGCGGCGGTGGAAATGCAAAAACAAGTGATTGTTTACAACCAGCACCGACAGCGAAGCAATTACGCACCAATCGCGATCGGCATCGGTTTGCACGCGGGTACTTTAATGTTGGGTACGATTGGCGAGGAGGAACGGATGGAAAGTACGGTGATTGCTGATGCGGTGAATCTCGCTTCTCGTTTGGAAGGATTGACTAAGGTTTACGGCTCGGGAATTCTGGTAACAGAATCAATTTTAGAGCGTTTGGGCGATCGAGAACAATATCTCTACCGATTTGTCGATCGCGTCACAGTAAAAGGTAAAACATCAGTGGTGTCAGTGTTTGAAATTTATGATGCAGAAACACAACAAAGCATGGAACTCAAACAGGAAACTGCAGCAGCCTTTGAAAAAGGTTTGGAGCTTTATTTTGAGCAAAATTTTACTAAGGCGCAAAAAATATTCAAAAAAATTTGCGAAACAAATCCTCAAGATAAGTTAGCAGCAATCTACTGCCAGCGTTCTCTCAAGAATCGGATGTATGGAGTGCCAGAAGGATGGTCGGGGATAGAAGCTTTGGATGACAAGTAGTAAAAGTAACATCAACCTGACTGCAGAAAATTTTATGTGTTTATCCGGTTTTTTTACCCGATCTCAGTCATAATATATTCAGAACAAAGCATGGGAATCCAAAATTGGCAGTTTTCCTGACCAATTCACCGCCGATCGCACTAAGCTGTCGCGCAAATAAAAATTGCATATTTAGGGCGGGCTCTCCTGCCAACCCCACTCATGATTTATTTTTTTTGAACAGCTTAAATGCAGGACAGCTTACAGGTACAAAACACAGATTCTCTCCTCCGACCGACTCTATTTTTCCTTAGTAAATTTACTTTCACCAGTTAACTTTCAACAGTTAACAGTTAACAGTTAACTGTTAACTGTTAACAATCATTTCATCTGTGTTACCGTAATTGATATTAACCGTGTATAGCAATCCTAGCAGGAGTCGTAAACTTTTTACCTCACCCCAACCCTTCCCTTGTCAAGGGGAGGGAGTGAGAAATTCACAAATGATTTAGGATTGCTATATTTCCAGCTCAATTAATGTTATGTCAAATTTTTCTCTCCAGCGCTTAATTGCCAAAATTTCCGGAAGATCGACCCTGCAAACTGTGCTGATAGTTCCCTTTGTCTTGCAAGTATTTGCAGCGGTGGGAATTGTCGGATATTTATCATTTAAGAACTCTCAAAGAGCAGTAAACGATCTTGCCGATCAGTTGATGGGGGAGGTGAGCAATCGGATCGAGCAAAATTTGATAACTTATCTGGAAACTCCGCACCAAATCAATCAAAGCAAGCTGGATGCGGTGAAACTGGGTTTTGTGAACATGAAAGATTTGTCAGCTTGGGAAAAATATCTGTGGCGGCAAGTGCAGTTGTATCCTTACATAAATTTTACGTCGATCGCCAATCGAGATGGAGAATACCGCACGGGCGAAAAGACTTCAGACGGGACTTTATTTATTAACGCATCCGGGCCATCTACAAATTTTGATTTTTATTCGTACAATACTAATGATTCGGGCGATCGCACTACAGTAGCAAGCACCGTCAAAAACTTCGATATCCGACAACATCCTTCCTACACCTATGCGGCTCTAGCAAGCAAACCAACCTGGAGTTCAGTTTATATATCCTTCCTAGAACCTACACTGATCCTCAGCGCTCTGCAACCAGTTTACAACAGCCAGAAACAGCTAGAAGGAGTATCAATTGCTGCTTTGCGTCTCGACAGTATCGGTCAATTTTTAAACAGCCTCAAAATAGGCAAATCCGGTCAAACTTTTATTATCGAAAGAAACGGCACGCTGCTGGCAACTTCCACGCCGGAACAACCTTTCCGCACCCAAAACGGTAAAAGAGAACTGTTTAAAGTTACAGAAAGCAGCGATACCGTAACAAAAAATACAGCTAAATATTTAGAAACACACTTTCAAAACTTGCGCCAAATCACCAAATCGCAGCAACTAAGTTTTGAAATAAACGGCAAGCCACAATTTTTAAAAGTCCTGCCATTCCAAGACGGCAAAAGTTTAGATTGGCTGATTGTCGTCGTCGTTCCCGAAGCCGACTTTATGGAACAAATTCATGCCGGCAACCGAACTACAATATTGCTATGTTTGGCCGCATTAGTCATGGCAACTGTGCTAGGACTTATCACTTCTCGGTGGATTAGCAAACCTATTTTAAAATTAAAAGATGCAGCAATAGCTTTGTCGGAAGGACAATTTGACAAAACAGTCAAACTCGATCGCTCCGATGAGCTGGGCATACTTGCTGCTGCTTTTAATAGCATGGCAGCACAACTGCAAGCATCTTTTACGGCGTTAGAAACTAAAAATAACGAATTGCAGCGACTGGACAAACTGAAAGACGAATTCTTAGCAAATACTTCCCACGAACTCCGCACTCCCCTCAACGGCATCATTGGAATTGCAGAATCTTTAATAGATGGTGCTACCGGAAAACTGCCAGAGCCCACAAATTTTAACTTGAATTTGATTGCAACGTCGGGAAAAAGATTGTCTTCTTTGATTAACGATATTCTGGATTTTTCTCAGCTCAAACACAAAACTATAGAACTGCAAATAAAGCCCGTCGGTATCCGAGAAATAGTCTCTGTAATTATCAGCTTATCTCAACCGTTAGTCGGCAAAAAAGACTTGAAGCTGATTAACTCAGTCGCTGCCGAATTGCCACCCGTAGCAGCCGACGAGAATCGCTTGCAGCAAATACTTTACAACTTAATCGGCAATGCGGTTAAATTTACCGAAGATGGTACAGTTGAAATTTCAGCAGAATTAGTAACTGGCAACCAACAATCACCGCTTAATTCCCAATTAGCCATTACTGTATCCGACACCGGCATTGGCATCCCCGAAGATAAATTAGAGCGAATTTTTGAATCCTTTGAACAAGCTGACGGTTCCACTGCTAGAGAATATGGCGGCACTGGTTTAGGGTTAGCTGTGGCCAAGCAGTTAGTGGAATTGCACGGAGGTACAATTTCCGTATCTTCCACTGTAGGCGCGGGTTCCCTATTCACCTTTACTTTGCCGGTATCTGAAACTCAGCCGGAATTTAACAGCAGACAGCGGCCTTTAACCCAGGAATCTCGCAGTTTAAAAACTCCTGAATTAGCCCAGCAATCATCTATCATAAATTCGGGCTTATCAGCCAATAGCAACTTCCCAGAAAATCAAAAAATAAAAATTTTGGTGGTAGATGATGAACCCATTAATATTCAGGTCATCACTAACAATCTTTCTTTAGAAAACTACGCCATCACTCAAGCCAGCAACGGCTTAGAAGCTTTAAATTTGATTCAATCGGGATTTAAGCCAGACTTAATTTTACTAGATGTAATGATGCCGCAGATGACTGGTTATGAAGTGTGCAGGGAAGTTCGCAAAACATTCTCGCCTTTAGAAATGCCAATTCTGATGCTGACGGCAAAAAATCAAACTACCGACTTGGTAGAAGCTTTTACCTTAGAAGCGAATGATTATGTAACTAAACCTTTTATCAAAAAGGAGTTGTTGGCGAGAATTAATACGCAAATTCGCTTGGCAAAACTGAATGCAGCTTACGGCAGGTTTGTGCCGCACGATTTTCTGAGTTTGCTGGAGAAACCGAGTATTATTGAAGTAAAATTAGGCGACAATCAGCAAAAGGATATGACAGTGCTGTTTGCTGATATTCGCTCGTTTACGTCGCTTTCGGAATTGATGACACCGCCTGAGAATTTTGCATTTATTAATAGTTATTTGGGAAAAGTTAGCCCTGCAATCAGGAAAAACAACGGGTTTATTGATAAGTATATTGGGGATGCAGTCATGGCTTTGTTTTCTACATCTCCTGACGATGGTGTGCGAGCAGCAATTGATATGCAAGAAGAAGTGAATATTTTTAATTCCGATCGCGAAAAAAATGGCTTGTTTCCGATCGCGATCGGCATTGGTTTGCACGCGGGAAATCTGATGCTGGGTACAATTGGCGAGCGAGAACGGATGGAAAGTACCGTGATTGCTGATGCGGTGAATCTCGCGTCTCGTTTGGAAGGATTGACTAAGGTTTACGGCGCAAGAATTCTAGTTAGCGGTGCAATTATCGCTCGCCTGGACGATCCTGAACAATATAAATACAGATTTGTCGATCGCGTAGCGGTGAAAGGAAAGACAAATGCTGTGTCGGTGTTTGAAATTTACGATACAGAAACAGAAAAAAGTATTGTACTGAAGCAGCAAACTGCGGAGTTTTTTCAAGAAGCTCTCGCTTTGTACTACCAGCAAAAGTTTGTTGCCGCTCAAAAAATGTTTCATAATATCTTACAAATAAATCCTGACGATCTGGTAGCAATGCTGTATTTCAAACGCTCTCGCAAGTATCGAATGTATGGAACACCGGATGGGTGGTCGGGGGTGGAAGTTTCGATGGAGAAGTAGGGCGTTTTTTGAAGTCATTAGTCATTAGTCATTAGTCATTAGTCATTAGTCATTAGTTCTGTCCCCGCCGAGCTTTCCGTCCAATGTCATCAGGAAGAAGTCCGAGGGAAGAAGGTAGAGGACAGACTTGATTCAACATTCCTCGACGCAGAACCTAATTATGTAAATTTCCAGGACATAATTGTGCAGCACGGATTATTAGCATGAGCTACAATGATTTTTATCAGGGAAATTGTCGCATTTGGTTCGGTGATTTCGATCGCATCACGCATCTACGAGCCGGCTAATTTCAGTCTAATTAGCGATCGGCAATTAGCTGGAACTATTATTAATTACGCTCAAATGCAAGAATCAGCCGATTTGTGCATTTTCTCTGAGAACTGAGGCGGTTTACCATGTTATTGAAAAGTATCAGCAGATCGATCGCAAAATTTTACAGCAGCGTGCCCCTCCGTTTAGGGCTGACAGTGCCATTTGTCCTGCAGACTGTCGCCGCAGTCAGCCTAGTGGGATATTTGTCTTTCATCAACGGACAAAAAGCCGTTCAAGAATTGGTCAACAGCTTGCAAGGCGAAATTAGCGATCGCATTCAAGAGCACCTCACAAATTACTTGGAAAAACCTCATACTATTGCCCGACTCAATGCAAGTACAGCTCAACTCGGCAAGCTGGAAACAGCAGATTTGCAAGCAACACAAAGCTACTTTTGGCAGCAGATGCAAGTATTCTCATCGGTGCGAGAAATCTATTTGGGCAGCAAGCAAGGTGAATTTATCGGAGTTCGCCGAGAAGCATCTGGACTATTAGTTGCGAAAATCACAGAAAACTTTCCTCGGCGTTCTTACTATGCTTTGGATAACCGAGGCAATCCCACTAATTTATTGAGTTACGAAGCAAATTATGACCCGCGAACTCGACCCTGGTATATCGGTGCAACCGCAGCCAATAAATTAGTTTGGACGCAAATTTATACATTTTTTGAGGGAGATTTGGGAATCACAGCGGCTCAACCTTTCTATGATAATCGAGGTGAGTTTCTGGGAGTAATGGCAGTTGATATGATGTTGAGCCAGATTGGTAACTTTTTGGGAAAAATGAAAATTAGCCGATCGGGTCAAACTTTCATTATGGAGCGATCGGGCGCTTTGGTGGGCAGTTCGACACAGGAAAAACCCTACACCGTCGGTGATGACGGCAAAACTCGACGATTGCTGGCAATTGACAGCAAAAATCCTTTAACGAAGGCTGCAGCTAAACACATTATTAATAATTTTAATTTAAACCGAGTTGAGCCGCCCCGAAAACTTGAATTTCAAGTGAAGAATCAGCGGCATTTTCTGCAGGTATTGCCCTACAAAGACCCCAGCGGCATCGATTGGTTAGTAGCGATCGTGATTCCAGAAAACGATTTTATGGAAGAAATTAATGCAAGTACCGCTAGCACTCTTTTACTCTGCGCCGCCGCGCTAATTCTAGCAACAATTATTGGCGATTTGACGGCTCGCTCGATCGTGCGGCCAATTTTGGGGTTAAACGCAGCAGCCAAAAATATCGCGCGAGGAGAATGGGATCAGAAACTAGAGTTCGATCGCGCCGACGAAGTAGGAGAGCTCGCCAAATCCTTCACCAGCATGGTATATCAACTGCAAACGTCCTTCGCAGCCCTTGAAAAGAAAAATCAAGAATTGCTGCAATTTGACCAACTCAAAGACGAATTTTTAGCCAACACCTCCCACGAATTCCGAACTCCCCTCAACGGGATGATTGGTATTGCCGAATCAATGATTGACGGCGCCACCGGAACTTTATCGGAAATTCAGCAGCACAACCTCTTAATGATTGCTAGCAGCGGCAGGCGGCTCAACGAACTTGTTGACAATATTCTGGATTTTGCTCAACTCAAAAATCAAAAACTAGAATTGCAGTTTCGCAGTGTAGGAATCAAGTCAATTGTCGAAGTTGTACTAACTGTGAGTAAATCTTTAACCCGCAATAAAAACTTGCAGTTAATTAACAATATTGCTCCGAATTTGCCGTTGGTTTGGGCTGACGAAAACCGCTTGCAACAAATCCTTTATAACTTGATTGGCAATGCGATCAAATTCACCGAGAGTGGCACTGTAGAAATATCAGCAGAAATTGTAGTAGCCGACGGCGAAACCTTCCTCCCAGCGCCCGCGTACAATCGCCCGCCGTCAAGCCCTGATTTTCACATAGCTGTCACTGTTTCCGATAGTGGAATTGGCATTCCGAGCGATCGGCTCGATTGCATTTTTGAGCCATTTGAACAAGCCGACGGTTCCACAGTCAGGCAATACGGAGGAACTGGTTTAGGTTTAACAATATCCAAACAATTTGTCGAACTCCACGGGGGTAAAATATACGCAGCATCGAAAGTCGGCATCGGTTCCCGCTTCACATTTACCCTGCCTATTTGTACCGAACAAGTTTATCCGAACAAAGCAGCAATCAACCCGCACGCAGCCACCAAAACTAACGGTTTTCAATTACAAAATAAGATATATAAAAGTTATTTATCCTGCGATTTAAATTTTGAGCGAACCGCTCCGGCTTCAACAAACAAAGCCGTAGCGCTATTAGAAGTCAAACAATTTAAAATTATGATAGTTGACGACGATCCGATCAACCTGCAAGTTTTAAACAATCATCTTTCTCTGGAAAATTACAGCGTCATTCAGGCAGCCGGCGGCGAACAAGCTTTATCGCTCATCGAAGGCGGACAGCATTTTGACTTAATCATTCTCGACATCATGATGCCCAGAATGTCGGGTTATGAAGTCTGCGCCAAACTGAGGGAAAAACATCCCTCCCACGAGTTGCCAGTTGTGATGTTAACGGCTAAAAATCAAGTGTCAGATTTAATCATAGGATTTCAATTCGGCGCTAACGACTATTTAACCAAACCTTTCTCGAAAGACGAACTTTTAACCCGAATTAAGTCTCACATCAACTTATCGCAAACTAACAGCGCCTACGGGCGATTTTTTCCCGATGCCTTCTTAGAATTTCTGAAAAAAGAAAGCATTGTGGATATTCAATTAGGCAATCATGTCAGCAAACAAATGGCAGTTATGTTTAGCGATATTCGCTCTTTTACCTCGCTTTCGGAAACGATGACTCCGCAGCAAAACTTTGACTTTGTTAATGCTTACTTGCGAGAAGTGAGTCCCACAATTAGAGAGAATCACGGCTTTATTGTCAAGTATTTGGGAGATGGGATGATGGCGGTTTTTCCCAACGGTGCTGACGATGCACTCAAAAGTGGAATTGCTAAACTGCAACAAGTTCACCGATATAATGTCGATCGGCTTCGCAGCGGATATCAACCGATTCAAGTAGGTGTAGGAGTGCATTTCGGTCAAATGATGGTGGGGATAGTCGGAGAAGCACAGAGAATGCAGGGAGATGCTTTTTCCAATCATGTCAACTTAGCCTCTCGTTTGGAAAGTCTCACCAAATTATATGGAGTATCGTTAATAATTTCTGATAAAATTTTGGAAAATTTGAGCGAACCCGAACAGTATCAAATCCGTTTTTTAGATAGAGTAATTGTCAAAGGCAAAAAACAGCCAATTTCCATCTATGAAGTCCTCGACGGAGAAACCGAGTCAGTCAGGGAAATCAAGTTACAAACTCAGGCGGATTTTGAACGGGGTTTAGAACATTACCGCCGTCACGAATTTCAGGCTGGTAAAACCTGTTTTTATCAAGTTTTAGCTGTGAATCCCGACGACAAAACGGCTGCACTGTATTTAGAGCGACTCAACCATTTGATTGAGAAGGGCGTACCGGAAAATTGGTCTGGGGTTTGGACTTTAACTCAGAAATGAGCTGGTAGTATCGGTAGATAGCAGATTTGCGACTTTCAAACAACTTGAGAATTGAGTCTACGACAATTTCTGTAACTGTCGGGTTAAAATCGGAAATAAAGTCATCGGCTTCGAGGTTTTGCTTAAACAATTCCTTAGCTCGATCGCACTGACGGCGCATTTCGTCAAAGCCGACAATTTTTACTATCAACGTCGCCAGCGGGGAGTTTTCCAAATCGCTATTAGAAGTGCTTTTAGCCCGCCCATTTTCTAATAAATTTAAGACTTCTGATTCTAAATTATTTTGAGGTTTGTAAGGTTTTTCCGTTTCTGGAAAAAAGCTTTCCAGGCGCACGCACCCGGCTGCTCGTTCGGGAATTTCTCCCATCATCATCGCCAGAGAAACATCGATTCCCAAACCTGAAGAAAGAGCTTCCAGCAGGGCGATAGCAGCTAGTTTGCACCCCAAATAAAGCTTGGCAATTTCTAGATTGTACTTAGCAGTAGTTTGCCAGCGCTGATAGGTGCGATCGTCCGGACATCCCTCAAACTGCCGGAAAATCACCTCTGGCTGGAGATAACTCAGAAAACCCTCCATTTTCAGCAGAGCAACTCGGTAGTCGCGAACCGTGTAATAACCGCAGCAGGTGAGGTTGTGATTGGTTTCCGGGAGTAAATTCCAGGTATTTGCCAAAAAATGGGCTGAACTCTGGTGAGCAAAACTGATTACATCTCGGTTAGAAATTCGCACAGCTTTTTTGACCGTTTCCCGCATTTGCTCGTCAGTCAAACTGAGGTTGAACAGGCTATTTATTGCTTGCAAGCGGTCGTAAAGGCGCTGGCTTACCGTTATTCCCTGCTCGGCGGCGCGAAATGGAATTGTTGCTTCAATGCAGGCTGCAATTTGAAGTAATTGCTCGCGTTTGAGAAATGGTTCTAGAGCTTTTGTTGCTACCAAAGCACTGAGAAATTCGTTTTGTCCTGAGAAGGGGTTGAGCACTTCTCCGGGTACAAAACCGAATACGAGCATTACCATCTCGAAGCTAGGATCTGCCGAGAGTTCAGATTGCTCCCGAATCTGTAGCTGTTTGTTAACTTCTTTTGTAACAGGAGCGACGTAGTAGCTGACGTTAAAGTTAATGCTGCGATCGACTTGCACGTAAACGATATCGTGAAATAAGGCGGCCAAAACTTCGATCGCATCTTCATTTCCCCCTACATCAAAAATATGTTCGGGAGTGTGAAAAAATCGCCAGGAGCCGGTCATCGGCTGAACTATCAGTTCGGCAATCCGAGCGAGTTCATTTGGTTGTACTTCTGCTTTGAGGCGACCCATTGCCCAAATCAGCTTTTCTAAGCACTGTAAATATGCCTGTTTGCTATCCATCGCAGTCTTTTCCAATAACATTACTGTCAGTCGATTTTAAATTTTAGATTTTAGTAGATTTTAGATTTACTCTACAGATAAATCTGGGAGCTTGAACAATACTCTAAAATTTTAAAATCTCCACGACAGGAGTACGCGGCACGGTATCGGTTTTTGGGCGGTTTTACGTCAGCTACCCTCTGGTTGGTTTGGTTTTTTCGTAGATGCGGTTCGGTCTTTTTGAGTTAGAATTGTTGAGTTTTTTGTTGAGAGTTTTAGCTGAAATCTCGGAGGCAAATAGTTACTTTAGATTGACTTAATTTCCGGTAGCCGACCTGCCCTGTTTTCCGAGTCTAATTAGCACAAAGTATGACAAGTAAATTACATAAATCGCTAAACCTGTCAGAGCCAACAATCCCAAAAATTGAGGGTTTGCTCCAGCGTGAAACATTTGCTTGTACAGCCAAGGCGGGTCTAACCAAACGCGGCAAAAAGGTTCGTCAATTACCTGAATTTGAGATTGAAAGGCGCAGGTTAAGAAGGGAATTTGAGCTATAGCGCCCAAACCGCTGTAAACAGTAATCGCCCACCGCCAAGCTGTAAAGGCCAGCTTCAAAGAGGATTGGGGGCGATCGGCAATTTCTTCGTTTAGATCCTCCCAAAACCACAGACAAGCAGGAATCAAGGCTCTCGCTATCACTGACGATACAAAGCTCAGAGGCAGCGCGGCCATCATCAGGTAAAGTGTAATTGCCAACAAACTGGCTACCCGCCAATAAATCATCAACAAACGGGCGATCGCGTCCGCTTTTGCAAAAACAGCCCAAATCAGCACTACCAGCGGGATCGAAATGGTTAATAGCACAGACAAGCGGTAATCCATCCACACAAGTGGTTGAAACCAAGGCCCAGTGGCTGCCAATACAAGACTTAACATCTTTGGGAAAATATACTCGCTTATTTGTGACAAATTTTACTATAAAAATGCTCAAAAATCAGCAATTGGAACAGGCTCTTAATGTTTTATTTGCTGCTGCACTTTTGCCAAACTTAGTTGGAACGTTTTCCCCGGTAAGCACAAGTGTATTTAAATTGTACAGTCAAGTTCGATCGAATTTTTGTGGGACTAGCCCGATCGCCCGCGCAAAAAATACAATTTAGATGCCCGACAGCTCGATCGACTGGTGAAAGAATCCCGCACCGAAATTTAGATTTCGGTGCGGGAGGGAAGACAAGGAGCTAAATTGCTCGTTTATTCCTCGTAGATGCGGCATTCAGCAGCGTCAGGGTTGTCGTCGCAAAATTTATCCAAGGAATTTTTAGGTTTGACTTGCTTTTGGTGGGAAGCTTCTGCTTGCAGTTCTTCAACTGCGTCCCACGCTGCGGCACATTCCCCGGAAGTTGCGCCCTTGACGTCACAGACGGTACGAGCGCTTTCTAGTTCTTCTTCAATTTTTGATTCGATGTTGCCTGGGGGTGTTGTTGTCATAAAAAAAATGCGGTAAATGAGAAAGGTTTTCTTTTTGAATGTTAGCTTGTGTTCGATTTGCAGTTTCGGTTTAGCGACCCCAGCTAATAATAGCTTGAGAGTGCTGTTGCAGCAGCCCAGATAGAAACACATTGATAACTGCGATCGCAGCAGCCGTCTCTACTTTCTGCTTTCAGAGCCTGTTGGCAGATTGTGCGACTCAGGCATCTATGCAGGTCGAGCCAAGCTTAGTTTTGTTGAAAACATTACACGATATTGGGGTGTCAAACTCTATTGAGCTCGATCTTTTAAGATTTAGCGGTAGACTGCATTCCACACTTAACGAACCGATCGGACACTGATGTTAATTTATGTTAACACAACAAAGGCGATCGAGAGTCGATCGGCGAACAAAAACGTCCCGCCAGCGGCCAGTTCCGGTTAGCCTAATGTATAGAGATAGTTTTATAGAGAAATTCGCCCTATGGACAAGCAAAACCAAATGCAATGGGTCAGCGCTTTATCAACCCGTCCGTCTTTGGAATCAGCCCTGAAAGAAGTTGTAGAACAAGCCGATCGCCAATTAGAAGGCCCGGCCGATTTAGCGCTGATATTTATTTCATCTGCCTTTGCCAGCGAGTATTCTCGGCTGATGCCTTTAGTGCAAGAACTGCTGCCGGTGCCAGCGATTCTAGGCTGCGGCGGGGGAGGGGTCATCGGCACGAACCGGGGCGGTCTCACCGAAGAAGTGGAGGGTTCTCCAGCCGTCACCCTGACTCTGGCCCGCTTGCCGGGAGTGAATGTCAGAACATTTCACGTCGGTGCAGAAGAACTGCCGGACTTAGACAGTCCCCCGGATACTTGGGTGGATTTGTTGGGCGTGCCGGCCGGCGAAGAACCGCAGTTTATCATCTTGGCAGACCCCTTTTCGGCAAAAATTAACGATTTGCTGCAAGGGCTAGATTATGCGTATCCCGGCGCGCCGAAGATAGGGGGACTCGCAGGCGGGGACGGTGCGGGCAGGGGTGCGGCGCTGTTTTGCGACTATCAGCTTTACCGGGAAGGGACGGTGGGACTGGCTTTGAGCGGCAATATAGTTTTGGAAACGATCGTCGCTCAAGGCTGTCGGCCGATCGGGCATCCGTATCGGGTGACGGAAGGAGAGCGCAATATTTTGCTGAAACTCGAAGAACAAACCGACGATATTGGCAGCGGGGGCATCGAGCGATCGCCCTTAGAGGCCCTGCGAGAGTTAGTTCAAACCTTGAGCGAAGCAGACCGAGAATTAGCGCAGCACTCGTTATTTGTCGGCTTAGTCAGCGATGAATTCAAGCTGAGATTAGAGCCGGGAGATTTTTTAATCCGCAATCTGTTGGGAGTAGATCCGAAAGTGGGGGCAATTGCGATCGGCGATCGAGTCCGTCCCGGACAGCGCATCCAATTCCACCTGCGGGACGCGCGCACCTCCGCAGAAGACCTAGAAATGCTGCTCGACCGCTATCAGCGGGATGCTGAGTACAGGGGTACATCCAGCGCCGGCGCATTGATGTTCTCTTGTCTGGGGCGCGGCGAAGGGCTTTACGGTCAATCGAACTTTGACTCGCGACTGTTCGGCAGGTACATCAAAAACATTCCCCTGAGCGGCTTTTTCTGCAACGGCGAAATCGGCCCCGTGGGCGGCAGCACGTTTCTGCACGGCTACACCTCCGTATTCGGGATTTGCCGCCAAAATTCATAATCTTGTTGAGGGTTGACTGTTGACTGTTAACTGTTGACTGTTGACTGTTGACTGTTGACTGTTGAGAACTACCAACTAACAACTAACAACTAACAACTAACAACTGCCAACTGACAACTGCTTTCCTAACAACTAACAACTAAGAGGGCCCGCCCGCACCATCCACCGCCCCTACAAACCAACAACTGCCAACTGCTTTCCTGTCAACTAACAACTGCTTTCCTAACAACTAACAACTGACAACTGACCAATAACTAAAAGCGGCAGTCACCTGCCGCTTTTAGTTTTAACTAGATTTAGGAAACCTTAGAAACTAAAGGTTGTACGGAGGAGTCCGACCCAGATATCGTCGTTGTTGTTGTTGTGTTCGGGATTCATAATCACATAAACGCCCGGTGTCACTGAGATAAAGTCATTGACTTGGAAGCGATAGAAACCCTCCAAGTGATAAGAGGTGTTGCGGTTTCTGGCGACATCGCTCTCGGTAACTTTTGGCGGTACACCAAAGACAAAACCGAGGAGGTTGCCTTGCCGGCCAACATCTGCCAGGGCCAAAGTGATAGCACCATTCTGGATGGTAGCCTCGTTGTTGGAATTCCGCAGTTGTTCAGCCTTGGTGTAACCGTACCAACCGCCAATCTGAAAGCGGCGGCTGGGTTTGAAGTTAACTTGCACGCCAAAGTTATCAGAGCCAGTGGCTGATTGACCGAAGGGTCGGTTAGCCAAGGCACTGCCCGTACTGCCCATGATGCCCACATCGCCTGCCCGATTGTATTTCCGGGTGTAAGTCAGGCCCAAATCAAACGGTTTGCTAAAAAAGCCGATCTGACCCAAAGCGCTGAAAGAACCATTGAAAACGCCCCTGCCGTTTGCGGGGTCGGGAGCATCGCTGTCGCCGGCCAGATAGGCTGCGGTAGCTCGGAGGCTGCCCAAGTTGAAACTTACACTTGCGCCCGCTCCTTGCGGCCCGCGGAACACGGCCGGGTTGCGAACTCCAAATCGGGAAATTGAGCCTGTACCGGTAGAGTTAAAGGGTGTTACCGTGTCTGCAATTTCATCCAGGTCAAGTCCTTTAGGACCGACAAAGACTGTAGCAGCACCGACTGGGAAACGGTAGTACACTTCGTCTAGTGAGAAATTGCTGTTATCACCCCCATCAAAGGGCAGGCGAGTCATGTTAGTACCCGTAGCGGTTGCTGCTCCGTAGTTGGGGACGTTGACTGCTTGCAAGCGGGTTCTGAGCAAGTCTCGACCGGTGAAGCTGGTGTTGAAGTTCAACCGCACCCGGTAGCCGAGGTTGGTGACAGTTTTGTCGTCCCGCAGCCCAACACCATCTCCGAAGGTGTCGCTGACGGCAAAAATGGCTTCTCCGGCCAGTTTGGTGGTGGTGGAGAATTGGTTGGCTTCGAGTTCTGCGGTGCGGGCTTCTAGGCCGTCTACTCGTCCGCGCAGGGTAGCGAGTTCGGCTGCAAATTCTTCTTGCAGGCGTTGCAGGATTGCTAAGTCGTCTTTGGTGACGAAGGTACCTGTTGAGGAGCCAATTAGTTTGGTTACTTGGTCTAAGCAGGCGTTGAGGCCGGCTGCGAATTCGTAGCGTGTCAGGGCGCGGTTGCCGCGGTAGGTGCCGTCGGGATAGCCTGCGATACAACCGTAGCGTTCGACTAGGGATTGCAGGGCTTGGAATGCCCAGTCTGTCGGCCGCACGTCGGATAGTTGAGAGACCGATGTCACTTGGGACATGGTTCCTGACTGTTGTGCCGGCAAAGCTTGGGGTGCTGCTGGAACGATCGAACCGCCCATTCCTCCGGGTACTGTCTGAGCAATTTCTACCTTAGTAGCTGGGGTAGTAGCTGGGGGGACAGCGGCGGCGGCTGGCACTTGAATTTTCGCAGCGGTTTCTGTCTGGGTGCTTTCCACTGCCAAGTCTGATGCTTGGGGCGCAGGTTGGGCTGTATTCGCAGCAGCTAGGGGTTCAGTCGCTGTTGTCGCGGGTGCGATTGCGGCTGCTGACTCGATGTCGCTGGCTGTTGCTTGCAGTGCTGTTGCGCTGGTTTCCGGTGCAATTTTTGCCAGTTTTTCAGGCTGGTTTTGTGCGCCGTCCAAGTTGGCCGGGGTTTGGGTTTCCGGAGCAGTGCTGTTTAAAGCTAGCTTTTCTGGGGCGGCAGGGGCTGCTGCAACTGGTTCTGCAACTGCTGCTGCAACTGGTTCTGCAACTGCTTCTGCTATTTTTGATGCGGATGACTTTACTGCGGCTAGCTGGTTGGCTTCAGCGGTTGCGGTCGCTTCGGCTGCTAGGGCAGCGGTACTGACGACTGATGATAGCCCCAGTATAGCGGGGGATACTAGCAGTAAATTCCAAAAAGTTCTGTTCATTTTCCTCACACCTTCACACTCTATATGAACTCGATCGGCAATTCCCAACTGGTCGTTTTTTGTGGTTGCTTGCCTGCTGAGAATAACTGCCAATATAGAACCTATCCATAGCTGCTGATTCACAGTAGGGGTGTCTAGTTCCCGCTTGAACGTAGGGCTGGGCTTTTCTACGGCAAGGGCATCAATTCAGGTCAAGCCCACAATACAGTTGATTATACCATCACCCACTAATTTCATCTCTCGATCGCCAGATTAGTTTGAGTAGCTGTACGGGCGATCGAGAACTGCTTGTAGGGGAGCGACCACCATCTGACTCAAACTGACAGCAGCCCAAAGTTTTTGGTTGCGCCAGACTTAACAGACAGTTACAGGTACGATCTCGTCTGCTTGTCGCCTCTCTTATACAGCTTTCGATCCCAATATGTCAAGCTTTTTAACCTAACTTTAAACCTCGCGACCTTTGGGGGGGCTACTTTCGGGCTGCTGGGAACCCAGCGGACTTTCGTACTTGTAGATGTACCCTAGAAAAGCCTAATTTCAGGCTTGACCAATTTGGCTTTTCTGACGGTTCCAGCAGTCGGGACTTCGTTGGGCGATCGTCCTTTTTGAGACAATCTGTCGCCCGGTTTAATTCACCACTACTTTAACACAATTTTTGGGTGTTCTGAGTGCGGCTGCAATTGGTGTTCCTTAACATCCGATCGCGCCGGGAATGCTGTGTTGTTTGAGATACCAACTCTACCCAAATTTTCTAGCGGTTTGAACGATGTTTTTGTGGGCGATCGCAGAATTTTAATGCTAAGCTGGCGTAAATGCTGGACTCAAAAATCAAGCTGCTGTCCGAACAAAAAAAACCAAAGGCTGTGGGTGGAAGTTTTAGTAAAAGAATGAGGGGTTATGGAAGATTTTGGTATTATTATTGCTTGCTGCGACCAAGATTATCTGTTTGCTAAGGGTTGCTGTGCTAGCATCCGATATTTCTTGGGAGATGTGCCGATTTGTCTGTTGATTGACGGTACGTTTTCTGTGAGTGCTTTGGAAAAGTCCTACGGGGTGCAAGTAATCGATCGCACAACAGTGTCCGAAGAGGTTCTCAGAAAAAGAAGTTTTGGTTGGGGCAAAACTAAGATGATTGCCTTCTGGGAAAGTCCTTGGTCAAATTTTCTGGTTTTGGATGCCGATACCATCGTCTGGGGCGATGTTCTCAAGTTTGCTAATTTTAAGGAATTTGATTTTATTGTAGACCAACCTTGTCAGGAAAATTCGGATGCAGATATTTCCAAGTTTTTCTTCGACATTCCGGGTGTTGAAAAACATTTTCCCAGTTTTAACTGGTCGCAATACCGAGCCAATTATTTCTGCACCGGAACTTTTTTTGCTAAACGCGGCATTTTTAATTTGGAAGAATACGTAGAAATTTTAGATTTTACGGCGGCAAATCCGGGGATATTTAAGTACGGAGAAATGGGTTTTTTGAATTTTATGATTTTCCGGGCGGCCTGGGAAAATCGGCTGCGGGTGCAAAGTGTGGATATGCAGTTTTTGGTGCCGGATTTTGACCGGGATTTTGTGAAAAAGCGGTTTCCGGTTGAGTCAAGCGGGCCTGCGGGCGATCGGGCTGAGGCGACTGTGATTCACTGGTGCGGCCCGAAGCCGAGTTTATCGACATCTAAAGTTTACTCGGAACCGATGAATTTTTGCCGCCGCAAGTGTCAGGAGGATGTTTGGAACCGCACGGGTTTGGCGGCCCAGATGTCGCTGCAGTTTGAGGATTGGCAGCGATCGATCTACCTGTACAAGAATAAGTTTAAGAAGAAGTTTCGGCAGTTGGCTGGTAAGTAGATAATATCAATTCCGGTTGCACTTCTCCGGAATTGTTGACTGTTGACTGTTGACTGTTAACTGTTGACTGTTGACTGTTGACTGTTGACGGGCGGGTCGAAAAACTGAATGGTTGAGTGTTAACTGTTGACTCGATTTTATTATTCCGAACTAATTCCTGACTTTTTTGCAGCAATACCAAATCCGGGTTGGCTACTGGCTACGATTTCTAATTTCGGAATTATTTTACCGCAGAGAACGCAGAGAACGCAGAGAAAGACCAGAGAGAGATGAATACAGGGCTAGGGTTCACTCATCTACGGGCAAAACTTGGCGCTGTACGCTGATTTAGATTTCTCGCCTCTAATTCCTGACTTTTTTCCAGCCATACCCCATCCGGGTTGGCTACTGGCTACGATTTCTAATTTCGGAATTATTTTACCGCAGAGAACGCAGAGAACGCAGAGAAAGAGCAGAGAGAGATGAATACAGGGCTAGGGTTCACTCATCTAGGGGCAAAAGGGGGCCGGCTGGGGGCAAAACTTGGCGGTGTACGCTGATTTTGTGGCTTTCTCGCTGAGTTTGCATTTCGACGGCGATCGCCTCAAATTCGACTTCCATGCAGCCGTAGGGAATCTCTAACTCGATACTCGATCGCACATTTCCCAAGCCGTTAGCTGTAAATTCGGTAATCCAGCGCGGCCCGTCGAGAATCAGGTAGCTTTGCCGATCGAATACCCAAATTTTTACATAAATCCGGGGCATTAATTCTGGCAGTTGCACTTGCACTTTTACAGTTTGGCCCGCGAGGATTTCGGCGCGCGGCAATTCTAAGACGGGCATCGGTACTAATTCGTCTTCTGGCAAAACGTAGGGAGTTGGCCCCGTTGCTTCTGTTTCGAGTTTTGTATTTTTTTGAGCAACTGTTTTTGGTTGCGGGGGTTCGTCAAAAACTACAAATTCTCTGGATTCTGGGCCAATATATGTGGGTTCGGCAATTGTTTTGCCTGTTGTCTGTTGCTGCTGAGTTGGGCTGCTTTCTGCCTCTACGGCTATGGTGTCGCTGCTATTGGCGGCTTTTGGAGTTGGCGACAGGGTGGTTGCTTTGAGCCATTCGGGGGATTCGCCGTTGCTGGCTAGGGAATTCAGTCGCGACCAAAATCTATTCTGGACGTTTAGGGTCTGAAATGCCTGTTTTGAGGCGGGTGGCTCGGTTTCTGGGGCTGGGTTTTCTGGTTCTGGGGTGTTTTGGGCTTTTTGGTCGATCGCTCTATCTTCGGCCGTTTCAGGGGCGGTTGGCGGGTCTGAAGGTTTGGTGTCTGGGTCGATCGCCCTGGCGACGGTTTGAGGGGGATTGGAGATTTCTGCAAGCAATTGCGATCGGCTGCCCGAGGGCAGTTTGTTACCGAATGCAGGCAATTCTAGACCGCCTGTACTTGGAGTCTGGCGGGAACTCAGTTGAGGGGGTAGGGGTTCCTTGGTTGCAGGTTTATTTGTTGAGGCTTCGGCGGGCGATGGAGGTTCTAAGGATTTTTCTACTAGCTTGAGAAAGGATAGATTTGTGGCACTCCGAGGCTGTTTTGAGGCTGTTGGGGAGAGTTCGGCTTGATGCTTTTCTTCGACGAAATTGTCTTTGATTGCTTCTAGAAGATGCTCTAAACGAGCTGTAATTGTGAATAGTTTGGTGGCTAGGGTAACGCCGCCGCTGCTGAGAATTGCTTCTCCTAAAATTAGGCGGCTTTGGCACTCGGTGGGGATGTAGGTGACGCAGGCAAAGATGCAGGGGGGAGCTTGTTCTGGCATCTGCTGCTGGATTTGGGCGAGTATTTTTGAGGTTTGGGGATCGCGCAAATAGATTTGTATTTGTGCTGAACCGATGAGTTTTTTGAGTTCTTCTGTTTGTGCTTCGGGGATGAGAGTTGCTGTTTTTCTGGTTGTTTGGGAGGGTTGGGGAATGTCTATTTTCCCGGAAATTATTAAGGGGCTGCCGAGTTTTGTGACGAAGGTTTCTCGATCGAGCGCGAGTTCGAGTTTGATTGGGGATTTGGGCTGAGGATCGGGGGTTTGGGGAGTGGGGAATTCGTAGATTTTGGTCGGCTGCGGTGCTGGTGGGGCCGGGGGTTGGGTTGCCCGACGATCGACTGTTGCTGCAATTTGTTGGCTTTGGCGACCGGCAAAATTTGGGTTTTTTGAGTCTGGGGCGGTGGTTGCGGGTGCGGTTTGGTCGATCGTCGGCGGTAGGAGTTCGGAGGTTTCCGATTCTGCAGGCAATACTTCCAATTGCACGCCGTACTGCCAAGCTTTGGCCGGTGTCGATCGGGGATCTGGCAAGCAGGAAAGTTCCCACATTCCGGGCTTGAGCCTGGTGTAGGGCAGGATCACGACTAATCCTTCGGGGTTGGTGCGCGCCGATCGGCTTTGAACTTTCCGCTGGGGGGCAACTTCGTCGAAGGATGTGTAGGTGACGCGAATTTCGATGTCGGTGTTGGGGTGCTGGATGCGAGCAACCACGCGATATCTGCCTTCTAGAATTTCCACGTCGGCGGTTTCTAGGGGCAACCAGGCGCGATCGCCCTCTTTCTGCAGCAAAAATTCTAATTTTTTCATCTTTTCTTTTCTCTAGAAGACCCCCCGCTATGTTGCTGAAAGGTTTGCGGTAGGTGGTTTTTTTGCAGCTACAGGAATTGAATTACTATATGTTCTACAGTTTATCACCTCGATCGGTCAAGAGTTACGTTCAGAAAGATAGATAGGCGATCGAGAAGTCGGCATTTGCCTCGCTCGCTAAAATTGTCCTTCTATATCCCGCGATTGATGCAGGACTCTTACAATCTCGACTCTTTCTAGGAGAATTATGTAGAAAATAATGTAAGGTTTGACAGGAAAACTTCTCAATCCTGTGAGGAGTTCATTTCGCTGTCGCCCCATATTCGGAAATTGGGCAAGCATGGGAAAACGATCTAGCAGTCGCGCCAGTTGGCGATCGGCGGCAATTTCATCCTGCTGTCCCAAATAAATCCATATATCTTCTAAATCTTTTTCGGCTTGCTGGGAAAGGCGATAACGATTCACAGGTACTTACTTTTGTTTTAGGCGTTGTTGCCCGCGTTGTTTGATTGTCACCAGAAGATTCGGCAGACAAGAGTCATCGTAATCTGTATATTGTCCTGTCTGAAGCTGCCCTGCGCCGATCGCGATTTCCTGCTTCAGAGTTTCTCGATCGGCCTTTGTAGTGTCTGAAGTTTGATTTGGAGTTAGAAGTTTATGGATCAGGATGTGGCGCTCTTCCTCGGTGAGAGCGAGGATAATTTGGGTGAGGGTATCGATGAGTTGAGTGTTGATCGTGGCTGCTTCGGTCATATGCGATCGGAGAATGGTTGCATTAGAGGAGGGATAACGTTATTTTAACTTAGCCATTTTCAGTCAGAATTTACCAAGGACTGCCGATCGTGCTGAAAGCTGCCCAATAGTAGGGATGGGATAAATCTTTGCTGTCGAGTTTGGGGATAGACAGAGGTAAAAAAGTTTCGCCCCTAGAACTTCGCAGTTGACCGTTATCTATGGTGACTTTACCTTCGATCGCAGCAATTTGTGCTTGCCTGAGTGCTTCAGCTTTAATCATAGGAGGATCTTTTGGCGTGTTTGTTTTTAACTGCTGGTAAAACTCTGTCATCAGCGCCAGAGTCCCCGCATCTGACACGTACCACAAGCTGGCTAAAGCTGATTTTGCTCCCGATTGCAACGCTAAACCGGCAAATCCGAGTTCTGCTTCTTTGTCTCCCAAGGCGGTTCGACAGGCGCTCAATACTAACAGTTCCAGCGGCGGATTGTTCCATTTTAAATCTCTCATTTGATCGAGTCTGAGTCTGGTGTCCCAAAATTGAATGTAGGAGTTATCTGGGGTTCCGGGGCGGAATTCGGCGTGGGTGGCGAGGTGGATGATGCCGTATCTTTGTTGCACGCGCTGGGATTGCAAGTTTACTATGGTGAAATCTTCGTTGAGAAAGGATTCACCGGGCCACTGTCGGGCGATCGCGCTTAATTCTAACGGGACTGCCGGTAGCGGTTGTTTGTTCGCCGTTTCTGAGAAAATTGATGCTCCCATTGCTAAGACTTTGGTGTTTCTGAGGTTGGCGTAGTTACTGTCGGTGAATTTGAAGGCGGGGATGCGGGCGAGGCTGTATTTTTGGATCAAAAATTGCTTTCCGTCGTGCATTGCTGCTAGGGGTACGGTTCGCAAACCTTCGCCGACGCAAAACAGCAAGGTTTCAATTTTTGCTGTTTGCAAATCTGTTTCTAGGGGGGCAATTATCCATTCATAAAGTTGTTGCGCCGGTTTTAGATAGCTGGTGGTGTTGAGTTTTACTGGGTTGGTGATTTCGCTGCTGAATTCTTTGACTGCTGAGAGCAGTGTCTCTTGTTTGGCTGACGGGACGCTGCGGAGAATTGGCGGGCGATCGGGCAGTATTAAGATTAATTCTAGTTGGTCTGTGCGCGGAATGGCGTAAATTAAAGCTGGTTTTTTCTGGGTTTGAACTGCTAGGCGGGAAAGAGTTTTTGATATTGCTTCTGCGGTTTTTGTTCGGGCGGCAAAGTCTTGTTCCAAGTATTTTTGATAGTCTTCTTCCCAGTCGTTTTCGATTCGGGTGACGGCTTCGCTGAGGTCTCCGCGATCGAGAATATCTCTCATTTCTGACCCGTTGAGTCCGCCCCGGTTTGTGTTTTGGGCAATTGTAGGGAGGTTGGCGTTACTCCAGCAGAAAAATATTGCTGTCAAACAGTAAAAGAGAGCTGTTTTAAGTTTTTTCTGAGTGGCGTGTTTTTGACGGTGCTGCGGGGATTTGTCTTGCATGGTTTTGGTGCGGTTGTACCATTTGCTATTTTCGGATTGAAGGTTTTTGATTTTTGAGAATGACTGATGAATTCAAGGTTTAGAGTTTTGCGAAAGTTGCATCTTTTGGCTGTGGTATTAACGGCGCATTTGGCTGCTGCAGCTCTTTGGAAGTGTAAAAAAAAAGCGTTTTTAGGAGTGCGATCGTCCCGCACCGCAAAGGGGATATCTCACGTGCGAATGGTTGACTGTGCTAGCGATGGTTAAAGAAACCGGCTTTGTGGCTCGCGTGCGTCCAAGACTAACTGATACCAATTTCATAAAGTAGCGCTAAAT
>NZ_JADEXD010000052.1 GCF_015207285.1 Tychonema sp. LEGE 07203
CTCTCCCCCATTCTCCCCCTCTCCCCTCTGCAATTCCACCATTGCCCAAACGGGCGTATTGCGAGTCAAATCGAGGTTGTCTCCCGGATCGGAGCGAGTCACGCCTAGAGCAGTATCCGTTTTTAGCACAGATGCTTGTTCGATCGGAATTTCTGCCGTTACTTGCGGTTCCAGTAAATCTACTGATACAGTATCTACATACTGAATACCTCCACGCAAGCACCGCAAAGCTGCAAGTGCTGCTGCACAGGCAAATACTGGCAGTGTATACCCGGATAAAGGTTGAGTTTTTGTCACGGTCGAATGCAAAAATACGTAAATTTGCTGGCGATCGGCATCACGCAGTAGCAGTGATACCCCTCAAACATTTAAGCTTATTTCTATGGTTTGCTACCATTGCACGGGCAGTGATTTTTGTCAAGCGATAATTTTGTCCTGCCAGTTACCTTTTCGCCACCAACATTTTTTGAGAAGCGCGTGAGCCCACAACCTACTCCGAAGTCCGGCACAATCGTAGCAAATGTTCGCAAAACACCCAAAATCCCCCGCGTACCAAGCTATCGAGCTCGCGATCTCGTTTCCGGTTGCATCGGAATCATAAAATGTAGTCAAAAGTTAACACTCAACAGTCACGGGCATTGGCGAAAGAGGGCTTATGGCTTATGGCTTATGGCTTATGGCAACAGTCAACAGTCAACAGTCAACAGTCAACAATCAACAATCATGTTTGAGTGCAACCGGAATTGATATGAATCCCCAGCCCCTCCCAGAGCAACAAACTGATTCCACGAATTAAGTACAAATACTGCAAGCAAATTTAAAAAACCAGATGGTGATAGCTACCTTCGACACACCTTGCATAATTTTTCGCCCCATCTACCCCGTACTGAGTACAGTTGTGGTCGCGGTCTCCCAGGAGGAAGAAAGATGAAGAGCGCCACTAACCTCACGCCTGAATTTGTTTCTGATTCAACCGCTCAACTCGCTCCAGAAACCGCCCCATCCAACACGATTGTTTTGCAACCCAAGGGCTGTCTCGGCGGCATCGCCGTTCTAGATTTCCAAATTAATTTGGAGCAAGCTTTGGAAAGAGCCACCCTGAGAGTTGTTGTGGATTTGCAGCAAGTCGATGGTGTCGCCCCAGAGGGCATTGCCGCGCTTGTCCGAGGTTTGGAGTTAGCAGCTATACTGGGCAAGTCGATCGTCTTTCATGCTATGGATTTAGCTAGTTCTAAAGATTTGAGAGCCGAGTGGAGGAGTTCCCGCGAAATTTGTTTTGGCCCCTGGGGCGACTTATTCGATCGGGAATTAGACCAATTTTTCGCAGGCGAAATGCTGCGACAGCTTCCTTGTTAAGCCCTAAAACCTAGTTTTTACGATCGGCAAATTAATATCTCCCAAGAGGTTGATGCTCTAGGGAGCCTTTGCCATAGCATTTCGAGCTCTCATAGGAGGTGCCGCTGGCCGGGAGCGGGCATACCTGACAACGCGATCGAACCGTTGTTATATTAGACCTATAGCATAAAATTATTTTGCAATAGCTCTAATATAACAACGGTCAACGATTAACAGTTAATCGTTGACCGTTGAAAGCTTTTTTTGAGCCTTCAGCACAGCTATTTCTCAAAAATTAGTCCTCAGTCTTCAGTCCTCATTATTGAGTAGCAATTAATCAATAACTGGGTTGCTACCCAATTATTAATTATTCTGCTAGCAACCAACTCATGACTAACGACCAACGACTGATGACTAATAAATTAAGCTTGACGCGAGTAGTATTCAACCACTAGCAGTTCGTTAATCTGAAGAGCAATCCATTCGCGTTCGATAACGCCGTTAACTTTGCCGATCAGTTTTTGCTTGTCAAATTCCAAGTGATTCGGCAAGTGAGCCAAACCAGGGTCTTTGAGATTAGCTTCTACCATCGTGCGCGAGCGCTCTCTATTTTTCACAGCAACCACATCACCAGGCTTGCACTGATAGCTGGCGATATTGACTTCACGATCGTTAACAGTGATGTGACCGTGATTTACCAATTGTCTAGCGGACGGAATGGTTGGAGCCATTCCCATCCGAAACACAGTATTGTCCAAGCGCATTTCCAAAAATTGCAGTAACACTTGACCTGTGGAGCCCGTGGCACGGCGGGCTTTGCGGACGTAACGGAGCAATTGGCGTTCCGTCACACCGTAATTGAAACGGAGTTTTTGCTTTTCTTGCAAGCGAACCGCATACTCAGAGAGCTTTTTGCGGCTTTGACCGTGCTGTCCGGGCGGATAATCCCGTCTGGGGGTTTTGCGGGTTAAACCCGGCAACTCTTTCAGGCGACGGACGATTCTTAATCGGGGGCCTCGATATCGAGACATTTATTTTCCTCTCTAATCTCTGTATGCAATTTTATGCAGACTCTATATTATATGTTTGTAACGGTCAAAATTCCCACAAATATCAATAAAAAGATCGATCGACCGCAGCGATCGGTAATGTGCGGTAAATTCTGAGAAGAACAGCCATCGCTCGATCGCCCCAATCCCCCAAAAAACTCACAACTCGCTCAGCCATGCACAAGCGCAATTTTTTCGTCCATCCTTCCCCAAAGCCCGCACCGACAAGCTCAAGCTCTACCGGGCGCTGGATCTTGGCTCTCGGCACCCAGCTAGCAGCACTCGGTTTGTTAGCCTGTGCAGTGCCAATCTCACCAGCATCAGCCATCACTATTAGATTCCCTCGCACCAGGAATGCCTATCGCGTCTGCGCCTTGGAACTAATCGAAGCCGGAGTGGGGGCAGAGACAGCAGCCTCCGCTTGTGCCGACGCTCTCCATCCCCGCGACATATCTAAATGCGCCCTCCAAATCAACCGCAAAACCAATATCTCTGGTATAGAAGCGCTTTCTAGCTGTCGGCGGGTGAGGCGTCCCGACGAACTTGCTACTTGCGTAGTGAATATTAACAGCAAAACTAAAACTCAACCAGCAGCTCCCCTGTTAGTTCTCGACGGGTGCCGCCGCAGTTTATTACCACAACAGTTTGCTGAATGCGTCGTCGGCTTGAGCGGCAAGCTCGACTTTCCTACTGACAGGTTACTCGCAACTTGTCTCGATCCCAGGGACAGAGTGAGCCAGTTGGACGGGCGCCCTGCACCCACGCCTCCTGTGGAGCTAATGCCACCGCTGCCACCGCCTTCGCGACTTAATTAATCACTGTTGGCAGTTGACTGTTAACTGTTGACTGTTAACTGTTAACTGTTGACTGTTAACTGTTGACTGCTGACTGTTGACTGTTGACTGTTGACTGCTGACTGTTGACAGGAAAGCTAATAACAACCAACAACTAACAACTAACAACTGACAACTGACAACTGACAACTAACAACTGACAACTGACAACTGACAACTAACAACTGACAACTGACAACTGACAACTGACAACTGACAACTGACAACTTTTTTATAATCAAATGTCACAAAATTTTGCTCAAATTACCGTCGAAGAATTAGGTCGCCGATTAGCAGAAACCACCAATGCTGAGAAATTGCAGCTTGTGGATGTGCGGGAACCTTACGAAATTGAACTCGCGGCGCTGCCGGGATTTGCAGCTTTTCCGCTGAGCGAGTTTGCCGAATGGTCTGCTGAAATTGACCATCGACTTTTGAGCGATACAGAAACCCTAGTGCTGTGTCACCACGGAGTGCGATCGGCTCAAATGTGCCAGTGGTTGACCGATCGAGGATTTACCAACGTTAAAAATATCGTTGGCGGCATCGATGCTTACTCAATGGTGGTCGATCGAACTGTCCCGCGTTATTAATATCAAATCCAGTTTTCACCTATCGTGTTCTTTGAGATCGTGTCCGGTCAATTACCCTTAATAAAAAATGTTTGTAGTGAGGAGTTTAGTCCTCGGATTTTTTATTAGGACTTGCCTTCCGATGCTGCGAACCAATTTTCTAAAGTCGGCCAGCGCCGACTTTAGACCTCTTGCGAAACTGCGATAGCTGTGGTCAAATAAAATAAAATAACCTCAAGGGGTGACAACAAGGCTACAAGGCACTCTCGATCGGGGATAGAGCGTGAAGTCCTTGTTTAAAATTGAGTCGTTTGTGGGGTTTAAGATTCATCAGTACCGCGGCTAAATCCGACCAATCATGGAAAGATTGGCCCCAATCAGGAGCGTGCAATCCCATCCAAAAAGTGCTATAACGCTCTGTTAAACGTCCGGTTTCAGTAGGACGACAAATATACTCAACAACAGTTCGATGTTGTAAAGAAGCACCCTGTAAAGTGGCTAGAGTATAAGCAATAGAAATGAGTAAAACCAGCGCCCTTAAGCGACGCTCGTTAACTTTTGTATTTTCGAGATTATAGCCTCCAGTTTTTAAATCGCGAAACATTGTTTCGATACCCCATCGAGCGGCATAGATAGAAAGAGTTCGGGGTAAACTGTTTAAGCTCGTCAAAATATACCAAGGGTTTTCGGAAAAGCAAGTTTCCATTCAATTAGTTTCCCCAGCGAGTGGGGAGAAGTCAGCAAAGGTTTTTACCGCTCACCCAGAGAGGTTTCCATTCAATTAGTTTCCCCAGCGAGTGGGGAGTCTGGTTTTTAACTCAAAGTGAATCGGGCGTAAAATTAAGTTTCCATTCAATTAGTTTCCCCAGCGAGTGGGGAGTTTCCCCTACCTAATGTCTGGCTCGGCACTTCTATGTTTCCATTCAATTAGTTTCCCCAGCGAGTGGGGAGACTAAAATAATTAGATTTATGGCTCCAATATCAGATTATCTAAGTTTCCATTCAATTAGTTTCCCCAGCGAGTGGGGAGTTTAAAAATTGTATCTGCTAAAAAGGGTTACACTCCTGCTTTAGTGTTTCCATTCAATTAGTTTCCCCAGCGAGTGGGGAGCTGAGTGGAGATATAGCTTTGATTTAGCAGTAGCAGTTTCCATTCAATTAGTTTCCCCAGCGAGTGGGGAGTTAAAAAGCTTAGGTATAAATGCTTATAGCAAATGTTTCCATTCAATTAGTTTCCCCAGCGAGTGGGGAGTTAATAATCAAGAGTTGACGCTTGAAAGTCTTGCGGTGTTTCCATTCAATTAGTTTCCCCAGCGAGTGGGGAGTCGAACACCACCACATTTACAACAACGTTTAGTTTCCATTCAATTAGTTTCCCCAGCGAGTGGGGAGAAAAGAAGTAGATGAATTAATGAAACCTTTGAGAGAAGGTTTCCATTCAATTAGTTTCCCCAGCGAGTGGGGAGGATGGGTGGTTTCGATGTATTAGAGCTTCCACTACTTTATATGGTTTCCATTCAATTAGTTTCCCCAGCGAGTGGGGAGTTAAATGGGACGAGTATTGCCCACTGTTTGATAATGTTTCCATTCAATTAGTTTCCCCAGCGAGTGGGGAGTCAATGGTAGCAGGTTATACTGAAGCTGATACTTGTTTCCATTCAATTAGTTTCCCCAGCGAGTGGGGAGCCCCACAGCTCTAGTAAGTCGGACGGGGGTCTCCAAAGCTGATACTTGTTTCCATTCAATTAGTTTCCCCAGCGAGTGGGGAGGCAAGTCGGCGTTAACGGAGTATTTGCTATCTACTGGAATATCGACGTTTCCATTCAATTAGTTTCCCCAGCGAGTGGGGAGTCTACTTTATGGTCGTAAAAGACAAGATAACCGTTTTAGTGTTTCCATTCAATTAGTTTCCCCAGCGAGTGGGGAGGTCGATGCGGTCGAACGCAGAAAACTGCTTGAATTTAGTTTCCATTCAATTAGTTTCCCCAGCGAGTGGGGAGCAAGAATGGGAATAGGAAGCCCATACGTGTAGGGGTTTCCATTCAATTAGTTTCCCCAGCGAGTGGGGAGTGTGATGCGTGGTTGAAGCGTCGAAACTCCACCTCGATCATACAGTTTCCATTCAATTAGTTTCCCCAGCGAGTGGGGAGGTAGTTTCCTATCAACCAGACCAACCTTTCAGCGCTTGGCGTTTCCATTCAATTAGTTTCCCCAGCGAGTGGGGAGGCGGGGTACAAGGTGTAAAGCTTATCCCAGCAAACACTGTCTTGTTTCCATTCAATTAGTTTCCCCAGCGAGTGGGGAGTTAAGAGATGGTATCAGGGGCGGTAGTGTCGAGGCTTGGTTTCCATTCAATTAGTTTCCCCAGCGAGTGGGGAGTCTTCGGATACTTGGGATGATCTATTCAAGATGTTTCCATTCAATTAGTTTCCCCAGCGAGTGGGGAGTGAATGGTGTTTCTCAAGTACGGGAAAGGTGTTCCAAGCTAGAGAAGTTTCCATTCAATTAGTTTCCCCAGCGAGTGGGGAGAGGATAACTCGTACAAGAATAATTACACTGAGGAAGCTCTTAAAGTTTCCATTCAATTAGTTTCCCCAGCGAGTGGGGAGAGTAATGGATGAAAAACTACGAACTGTATGGTTATTGTTTCCATTCAATTAGTTTCCCCAGCGAGTGGGGAGTTAATCGACTTAAATCAATTTATGATTGCCAAAAAATCAAGTTTCCATTCAATTAGTTTCCCCAGCGAGTGGGGAGCCTACGATTATAAAAGTTATTTTAGACCGGGATTTGGGTTTCCATTCAATTAGTTTCCCCAGCGAGTGGGGAGGGAAAATTTGATGTGATAAATAGTCGGGCAAACGGTGCAGTTTCCATTCAATTAGTTTCCCCAGCGAGTGGGGAGGTCATTGGCAGCATACAGGCCCCCAACGGCGCGGGTTTCCATTCAATTAGTTTCCCCAGCGAGTGGGGAGCGAGATTGAAATCGAAGTAGACGGCGTTAAAGGCGTTTCCATTCAATTAGTTTCCCCAGCGAGTGGGGAGCCTGTTCCTCACCGTTGGCTGTGGTGCGGACTAAGCCTTGTGCTAACGTTTCCATTCAATTAGTTTCCCCAGCGAGTGGGGAGGCCGGAGAAAAACACTCGCGCATCGCAGACATCCTCGAAGTTTCCATTCAATTAGTTTCCCCAGCGAGTGGGGAGAACTCAAAAATTATGCAACTGTTAACAGCTAAATTCGCTCAAGTTTCCATTCAATTAGTTTCCCCAGCGAGTGGGGAGACCTCAGCCATATTTGCCTCTAATATTGCCTGTTTCTTGTTTCCATTCAATTAGTTTCCCCAGCGAGTGGGGAGGCCATCTAAAAATACAAGCACCTGCCGGAACTGAAAGTTTCCATTCAATTAGTTTCCCCAGCGAGTGGGGAGTGATTTCATCGGAATTGCAAAACTCCTAAACTATGTTTCCATTCAATTAGTTTCCCCAGCGAGTGGGGAGAAATCTTTAGTAAGAAGTCGATGTTTTTGGTACGGTTTCCATTCAATTAGTTTCCCCAGCGAGTGGGGAGACGACAAAGAAAAGCAATAAATAAATGGAGGACATAATAGTTTCCATTCAATTAGTTTCCCCAGCGAGTGGGGAGAGTTCCTTTTGATATTTACTGACAACTTGACCGAGTTTCCATTCAATTAGTTTCCCCAGCGAGTGGGGAGTCGATTACGACTCAGGCTGGTCTTTATCCGACGTTCAAGTGTTTCCATTCAATTAGTTTCCCCAGCGAGTGGGGAGTCTGGAACCACCTCTGTGACCGCTTCCGCCTCAACTGTTTCCATTCAATTAGTTTCCCCAGCGAGTGGGGAGGCTGATTTGTATGCCGTTCGGTTTGACACCCAAAGATTTGGGACACGAAGTTTCCATTCAATTAGTTTCCCCAGCGAGTGGGGAGTAGGACTGACAAATAAATTCTTCCCGTCATCCGTAATTTCGGTTTCCATTCAATTAGTTTCCCCAGCGAGTGGGGAGCCTATATCGGTTAATAGATGGTGTCGGAATCCAATCAAGTTTCCATTCAATTAGTTTCCCCAGCGAGTGGGGAGTTTATTTTTTTCTTCTTGTGAACTACTTTAAAATACTCCTCGTTTCCATTCAATTAGTTTCCCCAGCGAGTGGGGAGAATTCATATTTGAAAACGGGGGAGTGCTAGATAATTGTTTCCATTCAATTAGTTTCCCCAGCGAGTGGGGAGTGTAACTTCTATTAGGAAAGGAGCTAATTATCTTAAGTTTCCATTCAATTAGTTTCCCCAGCGAGTGGGGATGACGGTCGCAAGTTCCTTATTGACCCAAACAGTCTATCGTTTCCATTCAATTAGTTTCCCCAGCGAGTGGGGAGGAGTGGGGAGGCCGCTATCGCCCGTACTACCGCGAAATGCTCGAAGACGTTTCCATTCAATTAGTTTCCCCAGCGAGTGGGGAGTAAAATATCTAACTCCTCACAGTCAGCCCAAGCCAGTTTCCATTCAATTAGTTTCCCCAGCGAGTGGGGAGAGCTATTAAGAATCAGTTTATTGTTCCTGATAACTCATTGAGGTTTCCATTCAATTAGTTTCCCCAGCGAGTGGGGAGAGTAATACTAAAGATAGAATCGTCATTCCCCGCAATCAAAGGTTTCCATTCAATTAGTTTCCCCAGCGAGTGGGGAGAGAAGAAGAAGAAGAAGAAGCAAGTCAACACGTTTCCATTCAATTAGTTTCCCCAGCGAGTGGGGAGTGAAAATGGTTGAATTTCAAAAAGACCTCGAAAAACGTTTCCATTCAATTAGTTTCCCCAGCGAGTGGGGAGATGTCTACTCAGCTTAAAGAATTAGTTACTTTAGAGTTTCCATTCAATTAGTTTCCCCAGCGAGTGGGGAGATGACTGTCTAGTCTCTACTGGAACAGAAGTATCATGTTTCCATTCAATTAGTTTCCCCAGCGAGTGGGGAGTTACTGAAACTGGAAACACGGTTACTCCTACTCTAGTTTCCATTCAATTAGTTTCCCCAGCGAGTGGGGAGAATCCCCACATTTTGAAGCACTTAGCTGCTATGCAGTTTCCATTCAATTAGTTTCCCCAGCGAGTGGGGAGTCTTAAATTAAACAGGCAACAAGTAGCTAATAAAGTTTCCATTCAATTAGTTTCCCCAGCGAGTGGGGAGTCTTTGTGGTTCACGTCAATGGCTTGCTGAAATATTGTTTCCATTCAATTAGTTTCCCCAGCGAGTGGGGAGGAGAGTGAATACTTCCGGGGGCTATATTCGTGGAGCAAAGTTTCCATTCAATTAGTTTCCCCAGCGAGTGGGGAGCGGCCATACACGGACGGATAAGTGTGGCCGTTCTTGTGCGGTTTCCATTCAATTAGTTTCCCCAGCGAGTGGGGAGAATTAGGATTTCTATCGCTTGCCATTATCGACAACAAAGAGTTTCCATTCAATTAGTTTCCCCAGCGAGTGGGGAGAAATCTCGCCAAACACACTCAATCAACAGCTTGCAGTAACTCAAGTTTCCATTCAATTAGTTTCCCCAGCGAGTGGGGAGCGCTTTTTAAAATTCTAATATTAAAGCTTAAACAAGTTTCCATTCAATTAGTTTCCCCAGCGAGTGGGGAGTCCTCTATCATACACCCAAGACAGCGCAAGGTGTCTAGACGCCATTTGCGAGGCTCAGATAAATTTTGTCAAACTCACACCTGTGTTCGCTCAGAATAATCCCTGAAACCCTTACCCAGTGTGCCTGCGAGGCTCGCGACGAAAAAAGGTCGTTTGAGCTAATTTACCGCCAGCCTCGCAGCATTAGCTAAATAATCACCGAACCAGGTGCTTTTGCGATCGGCGCTCCCACTCCCAAAACCTCCACCTGTCCCAAAGTATGGCGCGACACCGGATAAAACCGGATGCTATCCTCTTCGAGATTTACCTTTTGCTCAATTCGCGATCGCAATTCATCAAACTTAGCTCGACTGAGCACGCACTCAAAAGCGCTATACTGCACCCAAGTCCCGTAACCTTCCAACAAATCATGCACTTTAGAGCGCCGTTTGTTGTCAGGAATATCGTAAATCACCACATAGAAAAGCAAGGTTTAACGAATTTGATAAGGTTTGTAAAGCTCCGTTGGGTTATAAACAAATTGTTTGTAGGCTTTGATTTGTTGGTTCAGCAAATCCCACTTAGGCTGCTTCCCAGAATTCGTTTCAATTTCCTCCTCCATACGCTCCAAAAAAGCTTTGAGGTATTTGCGCCTGCCAGCATCATTTAAGAAACATCCGCCATTACTGTAGACAAAATCGCTGCCAGCATCCACAAATCGGCGGTTAACTAAATAAGTAACTAACGAATCAATAATAGGAGCCCGAAATTCCTCAATCAAATCCGAAGCCAAAGCTGCATGGCGTTCCGTTCCCTGATGCAAACAAGCCGAATAAGGGTCTAAACCTTGCAACTCAATCAAACTCAATAAATGATTCCAGAGAACTTGATAGCCAAAACTCAGCATAGCATTAACCGGATTACCAGGAGGGCGGCGCGACCTGCCGACAAACACAAAATCAGGATTGCTCAAACACTCTTCAAAAGCCGAAAAATACTGAGCAGCCCCCGCACCTTCCATCCCCATCAACTTCTCAATAGTTTCAGCCTCCCCAGCTTTTTTGATTAAATGTTCCAAACAGTCGATCGCAAAAGCGATAACATCAGAAGCTTGTCGGCGCTGCTGCCGCATCAGGATAACCCGGCTGTTTTTCAGCTTAGCCTGCACGATGCGTCTGGCCACCTGCAATCGTTCCGCAAAACACAACTGTTGCTGGTAGCGAGAAAGTTGGCGGTAGCCGCGCTCGATCGGCATAATTCGCCCGTAACAGTAACCCATGCGCGAAAGATAGGCGATCGGAATACTCCGCCACAAACAAGTTCTAATAGTCTGAGTTGTCACTTGAGATTGACCAAAAATCAGCAATTGTTCCAGCAAAGGAAGCTGAATTTCACCGAGTACAGATTCGCCTTTTTTGATAACCAGCATTTCTTGGTGCAAGGAAACGTAACAACCCGGTTGAGAAACGTAGACAGTACGCATAAGCAATAAAAAATAAACTGCTATTGCCAGAATCATCCTAGGGGCGGGTTTACCAACAATAATCGCCACTAATTGACAGGAAAACTAAACCCGCCCCACCCAAAAACAAATCTAAATCTATATTTTTCGCATCCTATATAAATCAACGTTGATGTAGGTTATCTGTTGTGTGGGGGCGGGTTTATCTAGATGGTTTGTGAGTTCCAAATATTGTTGGTGAACCCGCCCCTACAGTATTTGGTTCGAGTTATTGGTTGTGTGGGGGCGGGTTTATCTAGATGGTTGGTGAGTTTTAACTATTGTTGGTGAACCCGCCCCTACAGCATTTAGATCGAGATAGATCGATTTATTTTTGTTCTAAACTTTGCGAATCGCGGGGGAGAAATTTCGATGATTCCGGGGTAGAATCTAGGGAATTCGGGATTTCTTGGGCGCGGGAGGGTTGGAGGTAGCGGACGATTTGGTCGGAAATGGTGGATGCGAAAAAAGTAGCTACTGTGACAAGAAATGTGTTAGAAATTACGGCGGCTAATCCCAGGGGTGCGATGAGGAGGATGATCAGAGTGATGGTGCCGTTGACAGCGGCTAGGGAGAAGTTGCGGATTGTGGATGCGCGGGATGTGATGTACATAGTTGTGTTATTTTGGGTTGAATATGGATGGTCAATTTTGGTTGTAGATGCACGGTGACGGTGAAAATTTTAGTTAAGCTTGTGAGGTAGCCGGGGGGTTTCAACCCCCAGCGGATGGATAACTGGGCGATTTTAGGTTTGGAGGTTGTTGGGGGCGATCGCATTTACCAATTCATCATGCACTTTAGCCATCAAACTAGCTGATTTTAAAGAAACAAATTTTTGCTGTGAAACAAAATTTAAGCAGCCCAAAACTCGTGATTCCCATTCCTCTCTACTTTTAGTATTCCAAGCCTTAAAAACATCTTCTTCCTGCAAACCGCTCAAGGAATGAAAAGTAGAATTTCTTTCATCCCTTGTATTGCTAGCAAAAATTTGAATGTGAGGGTTTAGATTCCATTCTGCTGAATAAGATGCTTTTAGTAAATCAAACAGTGGTTTACCAAATAATCCCACAGTTCCGAAGCGTTGATGCTTGTTATCATCAAACCAATTCCGTAAATTATGAGGCAAATTCACATCATGAAAATATGCCGTATTTGGCTGCGTTAGATTAGAGTATTTAATTTGTAGCTTATACTTTTCTAAGGCCCATTTTTTGATCGATCCTTCCACAGCCCGAAAACTGTGAAATAGAGCCTCAACCGTGTTTCCCTGCCTTAAACGAATCACGCCTAAATAAGCAGCCTCATAACCCATCCACCACCACTGCTCTAAACGCTCCTTTGCAACATCTCCCCTAGCCTTACCACAATCTTCAAACTTAGCAAAATTCCACTGTACAGCCATTGCTAACAAGTCGCGAATTTCCAGCAATAGCGGCTCGGAAGCATCTTTCCAGTAAGGGTTTAAGATGCGTTCAACTCCCTGGTAGTCGTAACGCTTTAATAACGCTTTCGCCTCTTGGACTAGCATCCCCTGCAAATAAGTAGAGCTTTCGATGAAATAACCCTTCTCTGCTAACCTTTCTTCATACTCATTGCTAACCAAAAACTTGACTTTTTTACCAAATTTTGCTAAACAATTAAATTGAACAGCCGAAGAAATAGCTGGAGTTCCCGCTTGATGACTGACATAGATATTTGCATTTCTATCAAACTCTACACTAGATAAAGCTTGCTGAACCAGCAACAGTGCTTTATTCCAACTATCTAATCCCTCATCTTGAAATTCTGGTTTCAATGTCAAGTAATCAATAGATTTAACTTTAGGAAAGTTTTCGCGAAAATATTGCTCAAATATCGGCTTGAGAGTACAAGTATCTTGCCAATAGGGGCTTTTGTCTATCTTCCTGTCTTCCTCCTCAAAAACTGCTTCCTGATCGGTCAAAATCACAATTATTCTGTCAGGATTTGTTCTGCCTTGTTCTAGCAGCTTTGCCGAAAAAGCATCCAGCAGCGGCAAGTGCAAATCTTGATAATATTCATCTGTCAACTGGCTGCCATAAACCATCCCCATCGCTCTAGCTGGTACAATAAAAGGCTCGCCATCATCAGTGTTAGGCGGTCGTGTAGGTGCAAAACGGCGATCGTATAATTGATCTCTCATCTTTCTAAACAAAGTTTGCCAGTGTTCATCAATTTTGAGATTGATATCGCTTTTGAGCTTGACATCGCTGCTACCAGTTGTCACAATCCAGATATTCATAATTATTCCTCAGTTGGCCAAAGTTTGATAAAGTCGCTCTGATTCTGTAAAAACTCAAGAAAATCTTGAGTTTTGTCCGATTTATCTGGAAAAATAGTCAAAAGCTCTACATACTCTTGCCTCTTTTGTCTCAATTCTCCGTTTTTAGTTGTGAAATAGCGGGGACACATCCGGTGCCAAATGCGACCGATGTTATTTAGTTTTCCCGTCAAATCGCTTTGCTTAATAGACTGATTTTTTGAGTACGGTTCGTGAAACCATTTAATTGCTTCGCTGCTATGCTGATCCTCAGCGATTCTTCCCCAAACTTCCACTTTTTCGGGATGCCAGACTTCACGCCACGCCATAACCTGATGACTAGGTTCTAAATGATTAACTGTTAACCATTCTATTGCTCTCTGCTGACCCTCTGCCAGAAATTTAGTAATATTGCTGAGGTCAGGATTAGCAGCCGTGACGTACAAATTTTTTGAACTTTCATTAAACTTCCAGTGGCAGCCGATCGCAGGTTTGTCATTTCTCTTAAAATACTCAGGGAAAAACAGGCTGTGATCGACCCGCCGCCACGACTTGCCAAAACCGCCAAGCAAGAGAGAAAATTTAATTAAATAAGTGACAAACTTTTTTAACTCCTTCTGCGGATACCTATTATTTAGATTCACAATGTCCAGTCTTCCTGCCTGTAAATCGTAGGTAGGCATGACTACCGGATTCCTCGCCGGATAATATTTGTGTTCACCAAAATCGAGTTCTTCAGCAGTAAAGTTAATCCCCAACTGCCCGATAATTGCCCCTGTATCATCGCGTGTTTCAATAATTCCTCCCCAAAGTTTTTTTGTTAACAGTTGTGCTGTATTGGCATCCGTAACCCCTGCCAACAACCGCAAAGTATGACCCCGCAGCGCAGCTTTAAACATATTGGGTCGAAATTCTGGGGTTCTATTCAGTAGTTGCGACGTTAACCCGCAGCCGCTCAAATTGACAGAAAGTAAGATGCGATCGGCACTTTTTACCTCTGCCATGCGACCATAACCTGCACTTACCCTAGAACCAATTCCGTGCCCTAAAGCTTTTTCCCAAATTTGCCAAATTTCCTCCCATTCTTGTTTTCCAAGCTGCTTGTTGCTGGAAATGCCAAATTGTAATTTACACTGATAAAGCGAGATTTGCACGTTAGCGCTGGTGACGGCATTTTCCATCACTTGGCGCTTTTGCTGAGAGTGAACGACATCGACTAAACGCTCTTTTTCTCCCCAAGACATATCAGCGGGGAAGCCGCCGTGAAAGCGCAAAATTCCTGGTTTTGCACTACGCTGTCCGTCCTGTACAACCTCTCCCCCGCAGTATCCTTCTCGTTTTTCAGGAGGACACGATCGCCAGAAAGCCCCTTTCATGCTAGAACCAGGATAAAATGGCAAACCTTTCGCGCCAATTATGGGTCGAATCATGCCTTCATCTTGTCCACTGTTTGTAACTAAACGCCAGCTAATGGTGTATTGTTTTGTTTCCACTCCTTGCCCGAATTCAGGCATTTTTACAAGTGATTTAGTTCGACCTCGTTTGTAAAGGGGAACGCTTTCATCGGCGTTTTCGGGGACGGGAGGACAGCATTCTAACCATTGTTCCACCCATTCAGAAGCGGGACCAGCATCGCCGGCGTACTGAATTTTGCCCCTTCCTTCCAATTGAGATCGAAACATCAAAGGAACGCGATCGCTATCACTCATCTTCTTCACCTCCAGAATTGTCGTTAGTATTACCCGATTATTTGTAGCGCTGAGTCCACCAAACCATGCTGTCGCAAAGTTGAGTCAGCACAGCTATAGCTACTTTGCGCTGTTCTACGGGAAAATCCCACAGTTTATTTGCCATAATTTTAATGGCTGCTGTATCGCCAGAACTAACATCATCATTGGGAATTTTAACACCAGCATTTGCCATGATTTTGACTAGCGCCTTCCAAGTATCCCGCCAATAATCAGCCTTATCTTTATCCTTGACTAACCGAAACTGTTCTCCCCAAAATCGCTCTAAACCGTAAGCGACTGCAACGCGCATTTTGTATGCTTGATTGAGAGCCTCTTTTTTGTCGCAGTATTTGATAACTAAATCGTGAGCCTCTTGGTCTAATTTGTAAGATTCCCAAGCCATAAATTATACCTCCTTTAAGGTTAGATAGCAGTGACCGAAACCAATTGATTCTAAACCGCCGAGATAAATGTCTGCACCGCTAGCAGCGCCAAAAGGTTGCCATGTCTCTTGGTTGTCTTTGAGGGCGATCGGAAATACTAAAATTGTACCTTCTGGCAAAGCTTCAGTATTAAAAAAAGCTCCTTTTACAGTCTTCTTTTCTTCTTTCTCTAAGGCAACTCGACTCTGGCGATAAAGGGCCATATCGTGAATCATGGCAATTTCATCATCAGCAACAACAACGGCTGGCAATTCCTCTTCTAAAGGAAACCAAGCAGACAAATCCGCAGTTTTGTCAACCGTCAAAAAGCCGAAGTTGAAAAATAGCTTTGGTTTGCCATTTATGTCGAGAGCTTTTAAGGTTTGAGAACCTGTGTAATTAGCTGGAAGTTTTGCTGTTTTGAGTAACGTACCATCTTTTAATTTGACCGAATCTCCTGCAGTTCGCTGATAGCGTTTCAGCAAACGAGGACAAGTTACCCAGACAATTGGTTGACCGGGACAAAACACTGGCAACCACAGCAGTGAAGCGTATTCAAACTTAACTACAGACTCGGTTGTACTGTCTGGTTTTCCAGATTCTGCTTCTTGACCGTACCATTTATTAGCTTCCGTTTCTCCCAGACTGCGGCGAATTTCCGATCGCAATCTGCCCCGAATCGAACTGCCTGGAATAATGCCAGTTTGGGTAAACTGGTCGCGGAAAATTAAGTTTAAGTTGCCGCTTTCTTCTCCAGCCGTTGCTCCCACATGAACGGGAGCAAGGGTTTCAATAATACCGTAAGCTTTTTTGTACATTATTCAACTCCTTGAATTTCTACTGGCAAACACAAACCGCATCCAACTTGTTTCAGGCTAAAACCTTCTTTGGGAAACCAAGTTTCTGGAAAATCCCACCAAGTTTGATCTAAAGGTTCTCTGAGAAAATAGACTGTTCCAGGTGGAACTGCATAGCGTCCCCGTCCCATTTGTCCTTTCGCACGGTACCGATAGGAAATGGGTTTATCTGTGAGCATCTCCGGTCGTTTTTTGGAGAAATCTTCATTTTTGGGATACCGGAATGAAAATTTATTAGAACCCCAAACTCCCGGCGTGATTAAAGCAAACGATCGCTGAATTGGTTGGCGTAAAAGTTTGAAAATGGGACTGTTATCATCCAGTAAAACACTCTTGATTTCTACTAAATGATTTTCCCCACCAAACCGATACCAACCGTCTGCTAAAGGATGAGTTGAGAGATAAACCAGACAATATTCATCATCCATCTGCACGGCATTTTCCAGAAACAAACCATCTTCTGCTAAAGTGCAGCGTTCATCATCTTTTGTTTTGGGATGCAAGATAGGGACGTATGTCCAAGGACGATCGGCCGCATCCCCATTTCTCTTGATATCAGCAGGCTTATCTTTCCACGAATTAACGGTTTGCCAGCGATAATCTGGCTCTAAATCTTTAGATTCGCGTTCCCATTTTCCTGTTTTTATTTTCCATTCATCCACGCCTTGTTTAGCAATAACTTTGTGCCACGGAATCGGGACATAAAAGTATTCTGGATCGTCGGATTTTGCCCAGAATGGCCCAGCCACAAACAACTTTTTGCTAAGTTCTTTTGGACAAATATAAGACTTAACTTTGTTGGCGCTGAAAAATAGACCGGAGAGAGTAGCAGCTTCTGGAGGGAATTTTGCCCCAGAAAGTCCGACCAGGTTTTCGGGTGATAAAAATCCGCCAGAACTACCGTACATAAATCCTAAAGGACTTATAGTGATGAGATATTTGAACATAGCTGCCACCCCACATTTATTAAGTCACTAATCCAGTAAATAAGTTCCTTCGTTAGTTCATTTGGAAAATCTCCAACGATACACTTGCAGTTTTGTTCCAAATGCTCTCTGTCATTAAAGTAAAGCTGAAACAAACTTAAAGCCAATCGGTCATCTGGTTTTTTTTCCTTGGGATCAAAACTAATAGCATGACGATTTTTTAGATGAGCTAAATCCTTGTAAACATGACTCCAGTTGGGCTTTTGATCCCAGGTTTTGCCGTCGCGGTCTTTGTATTGTTTGAGAATGTGCAAGTAATCCCAAGGACAGGTCCACTGCACAAATTGACCGCTGTTAAAGACCACTCGAATTGTAACCCGATCGCGCCCCAAACTTTTCGCTCTTTTTTCTGCCTCCCGACAGTGTTGAAGCACATCTCGCTGCGGTACGCTGTGACCAGCCCAAACAAAACCAACACTTAAATTAATATCCTGACCGTGCTCTTTCCATTTATCTGACAATCCCATTAACCATTCTAAGGCCTCTATAGGATCTGGCGGCTTTTCGGGCTTGCTGCTGTAAATTATGCCGAGGAAATCGTCACCGCCTGCATAAACAACTCGCCCTAGGTCTTCGGGGAAATTCTCCATAAATTTCTTTCCCCAATCTCGCATAGCTTCGCTGAAGTTTTTTAGACCTTTATCTCCTTCTTTTTGAGCAATGTCCTGAAGTTTTTTGCCAACTCGATCGCCATCTCCCATAAACCAACCAGTCCACTGTCCAACTCCCTCTTCCGGCATCCGAATCAAATCGCTAAATCCTTGTTCATACCCTTTTTTTTGCAGAGTTTCCATATCGAGACTCTTAGCAATATCTTCGCGAGTTACCAACCGCTTGACTAACTCAGGAATGCTCAATCTTTCATTAGGGGCGAGAAATTTTCCTTCTGGTTTGCCATCAGGGGGAAGATTCTCTAAAACACAGGAGAGACGCTGATAGAAATCCTTAAGTTCAGCTTTTTCTGGACTGGATAATTGCCGCCCTGGATTTGAATGTTCCAAACCTAAACGCGGCCAGGCGATCGCATCGGTGCCAGTCAAACTCGAACTGTCCCCAATCCAATTAATCGCCGTCCAATCACGCCGCAATTTGCGAGTTTCTAAATCCTTCATCGCAGATTCTATGGAATCTCCGTGTCCCCAAAATATTTCCCAAGTGTACAAACCCCATCGCATCCATTCTTGTTGCCAGTAATATTGTTCTTTAGGAGGTACTTCTCTTTCTATCCAAACTCGACATTCATTTAATATTTCTTGCCATGACTTTTGAAGAGTATTGGTCACGTCATTTCTGAAAAATTCCCCTTCCCCTTTCAGAAGTATCCGATTGGGCATTCCTTTTTGGATGTTCGGGGAACCGGGAGAAATGACATTGAAACCTGAGTTTTCCGCTTGTTTAACTAGCTTCCAACTCAGATAAGACAGAATCAGTGAAGCCCCAAATAAATCTCGGAGTTTGCGGGACTTCTCGATAAAGCCTTGAACGGGTGCAAAGGCGATCGCGGTGTATGCACACATAAATTAAATTTTAAGGCGGGCAATGCCCACCTGAATGCTGCTGGTAGTGTCTCAAGCAGCCAACTGCTTAAATCTGACTGAACTTACTATACCAGCCGAGCCAGCTTCACGTCTTCAAATTCACAATATTTATAAAAATTATTTCAAAGCACAAAGCTATATAAACATATAGTCTCCAGCCATTTATATGTTCTTATGTCAATATTATCTTTTACTTGAAATTTCAGCGACTTACTGATATCCACCCATCATGGCTAAAAAACCGACCCCTCACCCCTACGCCGATCGACTAACGTTCGATCGCATCATGCTCCTCATCGCCACATTAGTAAACCATCCCGGAATCGGACACTCCGACACCGAAACCTCCGACAGTAAATATCACGACGCTTTACTAGAAGTGCAATCGCAATTGCAGAAAATTGCCGCCGAATTCAACATCCAATTTCCCGAAAACTATCCCGCAACTCCCACAATCCGCAAAGACTTAGAAACCTTGCGCCGCTACGGCATCCTCGACAAACGAATGTATCGCTTCGGCTACTATCTCGGCACCGGCGCAATGAATCGCGAAGAACTAATATTCGCATTTCAAGCAATAGCATCTATTGCCAAATATCAGGGAAATCCCCAAGCCCGCAGAATTTGTGAAAAACTCACTAAACTTTTGCGCGGATTGGATATCGAACTCAAAGGCGAATTGTTTTATCCGGTTCGCGAACACCTGAATCGGGCGATTATTTACACCGATCCTGTCGAAATGATCGATCGCCAAGAACATCGCAATACCCTATTTCACAAATTAGACATCGTAGAAACAGCCATAGTTCGCGGCCAGGCGATCGAACTTTACCGTCAAAGCAATTATTACGGTAAAAGCCATCTCGGTTTCCGGCGAATCTGGCCCCTGCAACTGATTTATCACGACATCGCCTGGTACCTGATTTGCCAATATTGCGAAAACGGACATTTAACCGTAGAACGGGTGAATCGCTTTACTGACTACTGCGAAATTATCGATGCAGAAGGGCGCGGTTCAGCCGCACAGCTACAAAGTCTGAAAATAGCTCAAAAGTTGTTAAAAAACGGCTGGGGGCTGTTCTTGGGCAAGCCAGAGCAACAGCAGGCAGAATTGCAGGGAACGCTGAAGTTGCAAAAAGTAAAGGTGCGATTTTTTCAGAAAGTAGTAGGATTTATTCTAGAGGGCGATCGGCGGCATCCGCGACAAAAGATTAAAGAAGGGCCGAGGGATAGTTTTGGCGATTTGCTGTATGTTGATTATTGGATAGATTTGCCCGATCGCTCCCTGAACGAATTCAGCCTCTGGGTGAACAAACATATGGAAAACGTACAAGTGCTTTCGCCGCCGAGTTTAGTAGAAAAACACCGACAAGCAGCCAGAGATTTAGCCGCGAGATATAGCTAACAAGGCAATAGGGTTCAGTTAGCTAAGTTTGTGATTGCGTTGCGGGAGAGCAATCGCCTAGACTGTAGCGATACTTTTTTACTAATACCAATAATCAAAAACTTTGCCACAGTTTTTGTAGGTGTGAGTTTACCCAGATCGATGCTAAAAAGCCAAATATTAAATAATACCAAATCCTGGTTTTGGAGATTCTTTACGAACCAGTCGGCTTTGGGGCCGACGAAAGTTTATGTAAACCTGGTTTCAACCGCCGAATCATCTAATAAAAAACTAAAGTCCTTACCACGAACTGCGAGTTTGTAGTAAGGACTTTAGTTTTTTGTTGCTAACGACTTGCAGCCATTAACAATTAGAAATTATCTAGCTTTTGCCAACACTAGATTTTTCATGTGCAGCACTTTCAGCAGTTTTGCCATGTTTGCTATTACCGTTGCCGTTGCCGTTGCGCGGTTGGATCACTCCATAGCCACCGCGAGTCTTGCGTTCGTAGAGCACGTTAATTTCGTTTGTTTCGGAATTACGGAACATATAGAAATCGTGATCTATAACCTGCAATTGTTCCAAGGCTTCTTGCACAGTCATTGGAGGCATGGCAAAATACTTAGTCCGCACTACCTCGGCAGGAAGTTCGGGAGTTCGATCGCCAATCAAATCCTCTGCTACAGGATGTTCATCAACCACCGCAATTGTTTTGGGACTGCTCTGGATTTTATTGTCGTGGCGTTTTTCCTTAAATTTCCGCAGTTGACGAGCGATCTTGTCGGCAACCAAATCGATGCTGGCATAAAGGCTTTCCGTGCTTTCTTCAGCCCGAATCACGCTACCGTTAGCATAAATTGTCACCTCAGCAGTGTGCTTAGGATTGATCCTGGGGTTACGAGCCACCGACAGATGAATATCGACTTCTGTAGTCAAAGTTTGAAAATGGCTAACTGCCTTTTCAATCTTTTGGTTGACATACTCGCGAATCGCATCGGTGATTTCTATATTTTTACCCTGGATAACAAGCTTCATAGAGCTCCCTCCCTTCTGTAACTTGGGTATAGTTTATACAATAGCATTATGTATTCAACAAAACACTTTTCTTTCAATTTTTTTTATATGTTGACAATTCTTGATTTAAACTGCATCAATATTCCGTAAAAACACTATTGATTTTTTTCATGCTTTCCCCTATTATCCCTCAACACCTAAATGTACAACCCTGCTGGCTCTTCGATTGGGGACAAGTGCCCTACTCCCAAGCTTGGGAAATCCAGCAAAAACTGGTGCAAGAGCGCCGGGAAAATCCTGATTTGCCTGATGTGCTGATTTTGCTGGAACATCCGCCGGTTTACACTTTGGGATTGGGAGCAAAGTTGGAATTTCTGAAATTTGACCCCGATCGAACTGGGCCGGAATTGCACCGAGTTGAGCGGGGCGGTGAGGTGACTTACCACTGTCCGGGCCAGTTGGTGGGCTATCCAATTTTAAATTTGCGCCGTCACCGACAGGATTTGCACTGGTATTTGCGACAGTTGGAGGAAGTGCTGTTGGGAGTGCTGGAAGTTTGCGGGCTGAAGGGTTCGCGGGTTGCGGGCATGACTGGGGTTTGGGTGGATGGCATCAAGGTGGGGGCGATCGGGATTAAAGTCAGCCGCTGGATTACGATGCACGGTTTTGCCTTAAATGTGTGTCCGGATCTAACAGGTTTTGGGCAAATTGTACCTTGCGGGATTCCCGATCGACCGGTTGGTAGTTTGGAACAATTTATACCGGGAATTGAGGTCGATCGAGTGCGATCGATCGTTGTCGCACAGTTTGCTCGCGTTTTTGGAGTGGAAATCGTGCGATTCCCTACGGGATAGCTTCGCTTCACGAATGTGTAGGGTGCGTCGCTGTCAACTTTTCAATAACTCGATCGTGCGATCGGTCTTAAATCATCAAAAACATCCAGCTTAATTCTGCACCCAATCACTTAAAAACTGCAGACTAAGAATGCCAAATATCGAATCGAATTAACGCGGCGGTGTTTGCGAGACTTGGGCGTATTGTAGAGATAATTTTAACGGTCTGTAATTACAGACTGAAGAATTGAGAAAATTGGTGGTATAATACGAGACCGCGCCCTTCTCTAACCTGAGAGAGAAGCAAGACCTATGCAGAAATACCTCCTAAGAGTTTTGCGATCGCCCCTAGCGTCAGGTAAGATTCTTGTTAGTTAATTGCGATCCGCTCGGGAGAAAAAACTTATGGCAGATATGTCCGGTCAAGACCCCTCAGAAATTAAAATGGCGACGGTTGATGAAGAAAAAAAAGGCGCAGCGTTTAGCGGTACGGTCATCCTTGCTATGGATGCCGAGGGTGGGGAAGTCGTTTTCTTCAGAGACTTTTTGATTGAAGATTATCAAGGCGAACTTACCGCTTATCTGGCAACAGATGGCAATCTAACGAAAAGCATCGATTTAGGCGAACTCAAGCATAAAGTTCCCAGCTTTAAGATGCCAATTCCGATGGGAACGGATACATCACCCTACAATACAGTCGTGCTGCGCGACGAAAAAAGCAAGAAAAAAATTCTGACGATCGATCTGTAAAAATTGTATAGCGGTTCGAGATCGTTGTGAGGTATGCCCTGCGCGGGTCTGTTCGGCCACTCCTAGCACCTCATACCAGAGCACAGAAAGGCTATACCAATATATTCTATAGGTCTGCATTAAGGGATATCCGTTTCCCTACCGCAATCTCTACCTTCTGAGAACCCTTTTTTTCCTGAAGTTCGATCGCTCTTAAATTAAGATGCGTCACTTTCGATAGAACAGCGAAGTTTTGAGTTCGCTCGTAAAGTGACGCATCCTAATTTTTAAAACGGAATCGGATCGTAATCGGGATTTTCCGGCTCGTTAGACGAACTCGAAGAGCGATCGGAATCGTAATTTAAAGGCTGCGAGTTCCAATCAGAATTAGACGGGCGGTTAGCGCCGGCTGGAGGGCTGCTAGAACTGCGGTTGCGCGAGCCTAAAGGAACCACATTGCTCGGCACGTTCGCCGGGGCGCTGTCGCGAATTTGAGCCTGTTCCGGGGCATTTCTAGTTGCGGGAGCAGCACTCGCGGCCTCGGCACCGACACTGTAAATCCTTTGGGCTGTCAGTTCAGCGCGCTTTTCTTTAATACCATCTCTTTCGATCGTATTCATACCAAGCCGGCCTTCAATAATCACCCGATCGCCCTCGCGATATTTCTGGTGAATTTCTTGAGCAAAATTGCCCCATCCTATCACTTTCAAATGTTCTGGGGGATCTTCAGGTTTTGGGCCTGGAAACTGCACCAGCATCTCAGCGATTTGAAGTTGATTGTCTGGAGTATAACGGAGTTGCGGTTGTTGAATTATTTCCGCCATTAAAATGCAGCTATTCATAACTTAATTTGTCAGTTGTCAGTTGTCAGTTGTCAGTTGTCAGTTGTCAGTTGTCAGTTGTCATTTGTCATTGGGAATGGGAATGGGGCATTGGGCATTGGTCAGTAGTCATTAGTCAGCAGTCATTAGTCATTAGTCATTGGGATTGGGGATTGGGGATTGGGGATTGGCCCGCGCAGGGCATCGGCCCGCGCAGGGCATCGGGCATTGGTCAAACAGGGCATTGGTTAGTGATTAGTTGTTTGTTTTAACAACCAATAACTAATACTTCGACGGCGAAATCGTACAAATTACCAATTACCAATTACCAATTACCAATTACCAATTACCAATGACTGCTGACTGCTGACTGCTGACTCATTAGTCATTACCGCTACCAAATGTATCTTGGAGAACCGCGGCCTCGGTTTGGGTGACAAAATCGTTAACCAGAGCGCGGTACTCCTTCAAAGTTTCCGATACCCAATCTCGGTCTTCGCTGTTGGCAAAGATATGAACGGTTGGTTCGCTAGCATCGGGCAAAACTAATACCCAATTGTCGTCGCTGTAGTTAAAAATCTTCACTCCATCTACTAATTCTAAACGATCGGGCGAATGAGTTTCTACCAAATACCGCATTAGCGAACCTTTTACCGTCCAAGGACAGCGGACGCTGTAACTGCGGTGGGTGACGCGGGGAAGTTCGGCTTTGATCTGTCCGAGCGATCGCTCCTGAATCGTCATCATTTCTATCACTTTAGCAATGCAGAACATTCCGTCAAACCCCGGATGCAACTGCGGGAAAATAAAACCCATACTGCCGCTACCGCCCAAAACCACATTCGGGTTCCTGTTAGCGGCTTCCATCAAAGCAGTTGGGTTCGCCTTCGTGCGGATTACCTTGCTTTGATAGCGGCGGGCGATCGCCTCCACCGCCGAAGACGCATTCACCGATACTACTACTGTACCTTTCGGATTAGCAGTCAGCATTAAATTCACCATCAGCGCCGTCAGCATTTCCCCGCGAATCCCTATCCCAGACTCATCTACCAAAATGAGCTGTTCGCCGTTAGCCGACACCTGCACCCCAAAATTAGCGCTGAGTGCTTTCACTACTCGGCCGAGTTGGTCGAGCAAATATTCCCGTTCCCCGTTGCTCAGAGAAGTCTGCTTGAGACTGGCATTGAGCACCACCGCATCGCAGCCGAACTTGGCGAGCATTTGTGGCAGAATTGCTCCAGAAACTGCGTAAACGTAATCGATTACCACCTTAGAATTGCTGTATCGTATTGCCTCAACATTCATCTGCCGCTCAAAAAGGCGGTTGTAAACGTCGAGAGCTTGGTTGAAGTACGACATCTCTCCAATTTCGGGAATTAGAGCTCGCCGCAAATCTTCCTTAAAATAAGCCCCCTCGATTTTTTTCTCAGCCGATTTAGTAATATTGATGCCTTTGATATCAAAGAATTCAATTAAAATGTGGTCGGAACGATCGGGCGAAATGCGGACGTGAATGCCCCCAGCAATGGATATACTAGAGACGACGGTGCGGGCGATCGGAATAGCCGTCGATTCCAAATTCACCACATTAATTCCCACCGACATCAAACCCGCAATCAAAGACCTCGAAACCATCCGCGAAATACTGCGCTGATCGCGAGAAACCGATACCGAAGTCCCCGGTTTCAAAGTCGAGCCGTAAGCCGCGCCCAATTTCACCGCAAATTCCGGGGTAACATCCACATTTGCCAGTCCTTGAACGCCCCGCTGACCGAATAAATTCCGCTTAGCTTGTTCTCCCCAAATTAAATTTTGATTTAACAGAGCGCCGGATTCAACATTTTTGCTCGGCCAGACGCGCACGCCAGGGCCGATTTGCGCTTCTTCTCCGACGATCGACATTGAACCGACCACAGCACCTTCGAGGATGTGGGCGCGCCTGTCGATCCGGGTGCTGCGGCAAATCACGCAGGCCCTGACGTGAACGTCTTCGCCGATAATTGCTCCGTTCCAGACGATCGGACGTTTGAGGTTAGCGTCGGCCCCCACTGTGACGTTATCTCCGATCACGGTACCGGCATTGATTTTAACTCGGGCTCCGATACGGCAATTGTTGCCGATCATTGCGGGTTCTTCAACGATCGCGCTATCGTCAATAAAAGTATTTTGACCTACCCAAAGTCCCGATCGAACTTCGCTGTAGTAACTCAAATCCAGATTGACTTTTCGCCGCAGCGCATCGTACTGAGCTTCCCGGTAAACATCTAGCTGGCCGACATCGCACCAGTAACCCTCGGCGATGTAACCGTACATCGGCTCGTTTTTTTCCAGCAGCAGGGGAAACAAGTCCTTCGAGAAGTCGCATTTTTGATTGGCCGGCAGGTAATCCAAGACTTCCGGTTCTAAAATGTAGATGCCGGTATTGATGGTATCGGAAAAAATTTCGCTGCTAGAAGGCTTTTCCAGAAAGCGGTTGATGCGGTAATTTTCGTCAGCAATCACCACTCCAAATTCCATCGGGTTGGGAACGCGAGTTAAAATTAACGTGGCTTTGGATTGCTTGCGGTGGTGAAATTCGATCGCTTCTGTCAAGTCGAAGTCTGTGATGCTGTCGCCGCTAATCACCAGAAAAGTGCGATCGAGCAATTCAGCAATATTTTTCACGCAACCAGCCGTACCCAGCGGTTGGTCTTCCTCCACAGCGTAAGTCATTTGAACGCCAAACTCTGCCCCGTCAGTAAAATATTCGCGCATCACATCAGGAAGGTAGTGCAGGGTAGCAATAACTTCCGTAATCTTATGCTTTTTTAGCAAATTGATAATGTGTTCTGCGATCGGGCGATTGAGAATCGGCACCATCGGTTTAGGCAAATCGCACGTTAGGGGTCTAAGCCTCGTTCCCGACCCCCCAGCCATCAGCACTGCACGCATAAAATTCTCCTTGCTTTGAAAGCTGTCTACCGTCATTGTCCGCTAAAAAAAGTTTGCCTGCTGTAACTTGTGCAGCACGGCTATCTGTTCTGGATTAATTATCTTTATGAGTAATTGCACATCTGTAAATCTCCCAAAAGCGAGGTCATCGCCCACAACAACTGATTTCAACCGCATCAGCAGGACTCCCGCAGTCTAACGGTACTCCCTGGAGTGACAGGAGGAATGCGCGTGAGGCGGGCCCAACAAATTATCTACAAACATTTCTTCAACAGGTGATACAATCTTGTCATGAAACCAGTCCTGACAGTATCTAGGGGATCTCGGCTTTGGCAAAATCTTGATGCGGTTTTGTCCTTGGGTGGGGGCGGGTTTATTATATTGTTGGTTTCTCAGATGAATTGTTGGTGAAACCCGCCCCGATGGAGTTACCAATCCGCCTAACTCTCGATCGCTTCCAATGTCTTAATCGATTCCGAAATGTGAGCTTTAAAATCTAGCATCGAATCAAAAATGTGCCTGACAACACCTTGTTTGTCGATCGCATAAGTAACTCGACCGGGCATAATCCACAGTGTAGCTGGAACGCCGTACAACTGCCGAACTTTGTTCCCCGTATCGCTCAACAAAACAAAGGGTAACTGATATTTTGAGGCAAATTTCTCGTGAGATTGCTGCGAATCTTCGCTGATTCCGATGACTTCCGCACCTGCATCTTTGAACGCTTCGTAACTATCCCGAAAAGCGCAAGCTTCCGCCGTGCATCCCGGTGTATCGTCCTTCGGGTAAAAGTAGACGATGACGTTTTTTTGACCTCGAAAATCCTTGAGGCTGACTGATGCGCCAGTTTGCGAAGTTAAGGTAAAATCCGGTGCCGTATCTCCTACTTTGACTGCCATATTTTTTTGAAGTGAGTTTTGTTCCTTTTTGGTTATTATACGGTAGTTAGCGGCAGAGAGTCTTTAACCGCAGATGAAGGCAGATGGACGGAGATGAACGCAGATGGATGGATTAATTGGCATCTTTTGACAAAATCAAATTGAGGGCGTTCAACTCGCTGGAGCTCAAAAGATACTTATCGGTAAACATCTTTTCCCGGCTTTGTTCTAAACTGTAGCTTCTAAACACGATAAACGGGAATTCGCGATACTTGTGTCCGATCGGGATTATACTGTCTATCGGATAGGTCGATCGCACGGCAGCCGACAAAATATCCCGAAACATCAGATCCTCGGGTTCCTCCAGCTTGGTGTCAGCAAAATATTCCTGCATCGCATCCCCGCTGACAAAAGCAAACAAAGGTATAGCATAATAGCGATCGAACTGCTGGCTTTGCTGCTGGAAATACTGAGTTTTCTCCACATCGCCGCTGAGAAATTGCAAAAGCTCGATCGCGCCACCCCGAATAGCCGATTTTACATTCTCAGGAGAGGATTTACTATTTGCGATCGTCTCCATTTTTTTCAGCAACTGATTCTCCAAACATTTCTTAATTTCCCCATTCAGCCGCATCTGGTAGTTTTCCTCCAAACTCTTAGCCGCCAAAGGAACCACCAAAAAACTACCGCAAACGTGACCAATTTCCAGATTACCCCAACCAAGCAAACCCTCAAGAGGATTGCACGCCTGCAAAAACTTCCGATTAAAATCCTCCCGCATTTCCAAGTAAGAATCGCCCGTTTTAGGAGAATAATCAGAATTTTGCAAAACAAACTCCCCGCGGCTCAAAAGCTCTTCCAGCCCCGCAGAAACCTCCGCTAGCAACATATTTCCAGGGTGGCTGCGGTGTTCGCTTTTCAAAACCTTAATTAGACTCGCCATCTTGCTGCTAAAAGTATCGCCCACAGCCGAAACCGACTTACCGCCAATCGGAATCATCAAAAACTTTTCCCTACCCAAATATCCGTATCCCAAAATCCGCGTCATCACCGCAGTCTTCAGAATTAGCAGCAAATTCAACAAATTTAACTTGCTTTCCTGTAGCGAAAGTTTCGGATCGTCAGCATAGTAAAATGCCGTATCCGACAAGTAAAAAACCAACTCCTTAGCTTCACCATCCAGAGTATTACCATCATCATCTTCCCCGCGCCCCCGATAAATTACCTGAATCACCTCCATCAGATTTTTCTCAATCTGAAAGCGGGGAATATCAACTAAAATATGCTTAGTTTTCGGGAAAGACAAGCCGCGACTTCCCGATGCAGTCATGAAAATTACCTTAACCAGATTTTTGCACTTTTGTATCTGCTGTTTTTCCTCTTCCGAGATATTCGCGTGCACTTCCAGATAATCGGTATAGCGCTTAAATTCCCGCTGATTTTGGATTTTCTCGATCAATTCTGCCAATCTTCGCTTATCCTGAATGTATACAATAATTTGTTCCACACCAGGTATTGCTAATCGGCGATCGATATCTGCAACTATTTCCGCCTGCACAGATTTCACTAAATTATTCTTAAGATGCAAAGAAGTATCTTCAGTAAATTTCACAGCCTCTACAAAAACTTTATAAATTATATCTAAACTGCTAGCGGGATAGGAATTTGTATTGATGACAGTAGCAGCCAACCGTTTAAATTCAAAAGGAACAACCTGTAAAGGCGGGATTTCCTCGGCTTTTTTTGGCAGTTTTTTGAAATATATTTTATCCGGTTCCGGCGAAGTATCGCTGAGGTGTTGTTTGATGACATCCGGGTCAACAATCGAAGCATCTGCTACAATAATTTTAGTATTAAAACCGTGTTTTGGGTCGTGCAACTGATATTTGTTAACCAGCTTGCCAATTCCGTGCAGAAACTCAACCCCGCCGTCGTCTCCGGTAATTTCATCTATCATAATAAAGATGTGTTTGATCCGGCTGGATATTTCTTGCATTTTAGCAGGAATGACTTGTTTATTCTGTTTGTTGTAAGTATCTTGAAATATTTTTTCTAAATGCTGGAGAGTATTTTGATTGGTTTCTGTCACCTTCACAGATTGGATAGAAACCGCAGCTACGATATTGTTCGATGTCTGGCAGCGAATCAGCGAATGTATTGCTTGAGAAACGCTATTTAGCACTCCATTAGTCTTAGAATTACTGGGTTTAATTACCGTTTCTCCCTTTTTTTCGAGTTGCGACTTGTGATATTGCTCCCGCAGTGTTTCAGCGCCGTTTTTGATAAAGCTAACAGTTGTTTGCTGGAAATTTTCGTGATAATTGTTAGCTGCGTAATTGACGGTGCATTTTCCGGCATTGTTGGCGATAATGTCGGCACTCGTGTTTATACAAAACAAGCTGTCGTCGCACAATAAACCTGTTTGGCGATCGATAAATTTTTCGATAATATCTAAATTAACTTGCTTGCGGGGACTGACGTAAAGAAATAGAAACCCATCGTTTACATGAGTTTTCAGAAAATGTGCGATCGCCGTTGTTTTCCCAATTCCCGGATTCCCCGTTAAAAAAATATAAACTTCCTCAGATTGCAGCGATTTCGCAATCAATTCAGCATGAGCGTTTCTCAGATGCAGCCCGCGAGAAATTCCCAAATCATCTGCCAATTTATCTGATATAATATCTAGGGAGCTGACAAAGTTATCGATTCGCTCTGCATGACATACAGGTGTCGAACTTTTGCCGATTGTTAACAAAGCATCAACAAACTTTTTGCCTTGCTGAAAACTGCGAGCCGCGTTGCATTGAATTGTATCTAAAACATCAGCGCGAGCATCGCTAATTTCTTCTTTTCGAGTTTCGTGCTTGTAAATTTTGGCACAAGTCGCTAAGAGGTCAATTTTATCATTGCGGAGGGAAATTGCGTTAATTGTGCGATCGCTATAACCGACAACATTCAACAAAACCTCAGCACCAGCCGGAATAATATTAGTTGTTTGCAGAAAACCGTAAAAGCTATCAGCGTAGCTACCCGCTTGAATCAACTTAGTGCTTTCCTTATCTTTATACTTAAAAGCCGTAAAATAGCGGCTTAAATCCTCCGAAAAATTTATCCCTAAAGTGCTTGTATCGATTCGCAAATTAGAAAAAACACTTTTCGATCGCAAATAGCTAATTTCTGCGAGCAAAGACTTCCGCATCACCTCTATTTCGTTCAGATTCTCGACTTTTCCCGAAACAAACGGGGGAGCAAACACAGATAAATCAACGCACAGAATTCTAAAATCTCTACCATTCTGCAACAAAATCAGCGTATCAGCTTGCAAAAACTCGCCTTTTTTCGAGTAGCGGCGGATGTACCGATTAATTTCCTCCTCCGATAAACTATGACTGGCAGTTTTTAACTGAGATAATACCTGTTTAAACCCTGCATTTTGATTTTCTTTATTATAAGTTCTAATACTGTTAGCATCGCTAAAACTGCACTGACAGTACAAAATTTGCGCTCTGTTTAAATTCCAGCCCGTAGATTTGAGATACTCCCGAAAAAAATTCAACCCACCAATAAAGCCTTTTTGAACAAAAAATAAGCTCCATTTCTCAACAATTTTAGCATCTAAACTAGCCAGCAGATTCGCTTCCCTAGTAATTTCCGCCATCATCTTTGGCAACTTGAGTTGCTGCAAATCCAATCGATAAGAATCTCCAAAATTGTGAGCTATCTTTTCTCGCTGAATATATGCCAAAATCCCAATATTGAAGCCAACCTCAAACAGCCGTCCAAAATCTTCACCAATCATTATTGTGTACCTCCCTCGCTGACATTCAATACTTCTCTTACCTTATTCAAAAAAGCCAAGGAATTAAAATCCGCACTACCGCCAGCATGACTGAATACAGACAAAGTACCAACCGATTCATCGCCAATAATCCGCTCGTAAGGATCGAGCTTTAAACTAATATTTTGACGGGCTTCATACCGAGAAAAGTGAAACATGGTTAAATAGTGCAGCAAAGTATTTTTGATTTCACCATCATAAATCAAACCTTCGTGAATGTCTCGATCGTCCAAAACACCTCCGTATATGTGCAACAGCGTCGAGTAGGAAATCACACCGTTATAAAAATTTTTCTCCTCCTTAACTTTAATGCCGTTAAACAAGTTAAAAAACATCACAGCTTGTTGATTGGTATCAGCAAACAAATTTTCCAGCTCCATTGTATCTTGAATGTAAAAAGATTTTCCTTTATCGCCTAGGAAACTGCGAACATAGTATTTATCAAAAAATATCGGATAAATTTTAATATCCCGCCGCTCTCCTTTCAAAGTTCGGAGCAATTTTTTGGACATGAAAGACAATTCCTCATCTTCATCAGTCTTGGTAATGTGCAGCGTACTCATGTAAGGTGCTTGGGAAATATATGCAAAATTCCGATATCCTTGTCGGTAAAGCTGACTCATGACATCTTCCAGAATTACAGGTTCAGTATAAAGGCGGCTGACACTGTAATTCTCGGAAAGTGTTTTCAGTAATTCGACTTGAATTGTGGTGTCATCTAAGCGATTGATTCCCACAACTTCTCCAATTAAACAGGCTTGTCTTTGAAATCGGTTGCGATCGCCTTTTTTTGCATCGCTATCGCGGCTGGAAACGACAATAATTGCTAACTTGTCCAACTCAGGAGCTAGCTGCAGGTTCTCGAAATAAAACTTTTTGGGAAGGATAGAATACATGGAACTCAAACCGTTACGAATTGTGTAACCGTTTGGTGTTTTCACAATCCGAAATCCCTGAGAAGTTGAGCGCTGTTTTTCACTCAAAATGTGAGACAATGTTTTAGAAAGCTTAGCAATAAATTCTTCTGACGGCGAAGGGTTTTTATTGTCGCCTTCGTGAAGTCTCACCATCGGAATAAATAAGTTTTTGTCTGTATTTTTTAGCAAAATTCTCAGACAGATATAAGATAGCAGCAACACGGTAAATTTATAAACAAAAATCGCCGCAGGTTGCAAATTTTTTGCACCGCTGTGTAGTCGCTTGTTGTCATAGGGAAACAAGATTAATTTTGTCTGAAAATGTTTTTTGTGAATTTCTCTGGAACGATCGGCTTTGGGTGCAAAAAGTACAGGCAAAATATCAACATCTTTGATGTTGTATTCCATGCTGAAATTTTGGCGATCGTCAGTTGGGAAATAGCGGACATCTTCTACAGTAATATTGACTGGTAGCTGACAAATAGATAGGCAATCGACACTGGGTTCTTTGACAGTAATATAATGAAGCGTTTGCTTGTAGTTTCGCTCCATAATATCATTAAAAAATTTACGCTGATTCAAAATATTGTCAATATCCTGTACTAGACCCATTTTGAGGTTGATGTGTCTTGTTTCTGTGCGATCGGGCAAAATTGTCTGCCGTTCCAGAAAGCTTCTCAACAGTTTTCTCAGATGGTTTATTTTATATTTAACATTGACTTCGTTAAACCTATTCACAAAATTTCGGAAAAGTCTCTTTTTGACTTCCTCATTATCGCGACTCAATACTGTTTTGATTAAATGCTCAAAACTAGGAATAGGATTAAACTCAAGTTCTAATTCAGGGTTATAATTTTCCGTTTCTGGAGTGTGGGGAGATGCAAAAATAAAGTGATATAAAAATGCAATTTTTAACACCTTGCGTACAAATGTTTCGGGGTTAGAATCTTCCTCAAATTCTGCTTTGTGTTCTTCACTGTCTGGATTTAGCAGGTTCAGATAATATTCAAATACGTCCTTTCCACCACGCGATTGAACTGAGTTATCGAATTTGACTTTGAGACCAAATATAAATTTACGTTCGCTTTGAGAACTGTCGGTGCTTTCTCCCAAGCAACCTGCTACAATCGGAATAATTGGCAGTGCATCTAAAACTTCCGCTCTGGCAAAAATCTCTCTGTAATTAACTGAAATGCCAGCATAATTAACCTGATAATCACCATCTGTTTTATTGTCGTCGTTGATGAAATCTTCCATCAATCTGAGGCGGCGGATCAAATCTTCTAAATAGATGATGCCTGCGGTATCTGTGCTGCTGGGGCGGATGTGTTCTAGGAGATACTCCAAATAAGTAATTTTAGCTTCTTTTTGGATTTTTCCCAGAGTTTCTTTGTCTACCAGTCGGATCAATTTGTGAAAATCAGAGTCGGGATTTTTAACCATCTCATCAAGAAGATCGTTAAGTGCTTGTTTGTCATCGTTAGTCTCGGCATTTTCATTGATGTAATTTTCCAAACCTTGCTTGAGTTCTTGCTCAAAAATATCAGTATTTCGGACAGTAACTGTCAACTTGTGAAATTTTAATGTCGCACGGCTGCCAGAACCTGAATTTTGCAAAGTTAGCCTTTCTTTTTCTAAAGGAGTGTGGCGTTTGCCAAAATCGTATTTGAAGCCTAACTCTTGGCCGCTTCCGCGAAAAGAGGGTGAATCTAAAGGACTAATCAAACTAGCGATGAATTTTTCAACAGAAGTATTTTGGGGCAATTTAGAGGCTAATTGCTGTTGCAAAGATTGTTGAATTTGCCTGACTTGAGTGCCAAAATGCTCTTCGACTTGCTGCGGAAAGTTGACAGTGGCAGAGTGTGCTTGACGTTCTAAAGAACCCAAGGGTTGCCGTACTTGCATTTGGGAAATATCCGCAGCAATGCTGTCAATATCGACAATCAGACGGCGCTTGTCATCGGATATGTTAAACGGGTTTTTAGCCTGCAAATGTTTTAAAATTTTGTCCAGCAAATCGCTATAATCTGCTGGCACGAGTTCGTCGTCGCCTAGTCTTAAGATGTTCACCCTGTTAATTCCTTTAAAATGCTTGAATCCACTCTTTGACGTTGTATTCAGTCCAAATCCCATTTACCCAATAAGCATCGGTTTCAACTAAGTCTCGCACTTGGGTTTCGTCGGCGGCTTCGTAAATCGCGAAAACTTTTGTTAAGTCTTTGGTGGGGCCGATGGTAATTAATACTCCCGATTCCTTCTGCTTGGCAAGTCCAGCCAAATGATCGTCTCGAAATGGTGCGCGTTTTTCGAGAACGTCTTGGCAGTAACTTCCCCACATTACATATTTGGTCACGGTTTTGAGCCTTAGATGAATTTGTTTAAAATTTATTGTACAATAAGAGTAGCAGGATTTAACGATTTTTTTTAGGATAAGATTGATTAACCGCAGAGGGCGCAGAGGGCGCAGAGGAAGAGAGGGGAAGAAGAGAGAGGTTTGTTAGATAGGAGGAGGCAAGTATGACTTTATTAGACCTTTGTCTGCTGACAGTTCAAGAATAAAACTGGATGACGGACATTGGTGTTTTTGAGGAAGATGAACGGGTAGAATTATTGGCAGGGCAGATAGTAAAGATGGTAGCAAAAAAGAATCTGCTGTGCGAGGATCGGGAGGATGTTACTTTTTTAAATTATTGATTTTTCCAGTGAGTCTAGAATGGGCTTGGTGGCAGAAACCGGGTTTCTATGAATATATTGGTTGGGCGGCGGTAATTGTTGCAAGAAACTCGGTTTCTCAGTCTTTTTGACACCGCCCATACAGTTAGCTTCTCAGACTGACGCCGAATTTCTCGACTAAAACATCGCGGACTTTTTGCTGGGCTGGTTCGACATCGGTTTCGCTGAGGGTTCGATCGCCCGATCGATAAATCAACCGAAATGCTAAACTGCGTTGTCCCGCCGGTACGTTTTCCCCGCGATACTCGTCGAACAATTCCACGGAAGCAAGCAAACTACCAGCCGCCTTTTTCATCGCAGCCTGCATCTCCACAACCGCAACCTCCATCGGTGCAAAAAATGCAATATCCCTGTCAGAAGCGGGGAAACTCGAATAACCCGCAAACTTGCGAGTCGAATTGCTCGATCGCCCTAACTCATCCAACAACACCGCTAAATCTAATTGAAACACGTAAACCTGCTCGGGCAAACTTTTTTCCTGCTGCAATTGCGGGTGTAACTGTCCAAAGATTCCCAACGGTTTCCCGTTTAACGATAGGGCGGCTGTGCGCCCCGGATGCAGCCTTGTGGGGCGGGCATCTTGCCCGCCATTAATAGGATAAACATCTTGCTTACCATCATTTTGTTGATATTCCACCGCCAAACCCAAGGCTTGAAACGCGCTTTCTAAAACGCCCTTCGCTTCAAACCAAGTCAAAGGTCGATCGCGCCCGCCCTGTTGCCATTTCCACGCAGTCGGGTCGCCGCCAATAATCCCCGCAACGGCATCTGACTCTTTCATTACATCCCCATCTTTCCAGAAAATGCGGCCCACCTCAAAACCGTTAAGCGCGCCGTTTCCCTGCTCCAAATTGTACCCAAAAGCATCAATCAAACCCGACAGCATCTCAGTCCGCAAAGCCGAATACTCGACAAACAGCGGATTAGCCAGCACAACCTGATTGTCTCCCTCAGTTTTCACCAAAGAATAGTGCATCAATTCTGTCAAACCGGCCGCCCGAAAAGCCGATCGCACATTCCGCACTTGCGCGTATTCTAGAGATAAATAACCAGGTTCGGTTTTGCTGGGTAAAGTATCGCAGAAATTGTCGTAACCGTGAAGTCTGGCCACTTCTTCAATTAAATCAATTTCCCTCTCTAAATCGCGGTAACGGTAAGCAGGAACAGTTATCGCAAAAACCCGTGCTTTTTCTGTCGCAACAACTTCGCATCCCAAGGCTGTGAGGATATTTTTCACCTCTTCCGGTTCCAAATATTGACAACCGCCAGTTTCTCCTCTTTTTAACTGCCCCAAAACCAGATTAATTCGATCCAGACGCAATTCAATCGTCCGCGAAAAACTCAAATTTTCCCCGGAACTCGCCGTTTTCTGCACCGTCGCAGCACCACCTGCCCACTGCAAAATTAGGGCGACAGCGCGATCGCACACCGTCGTCAAAGCCGCCTGATTCACCCCCCGTTCGTAGCGGATCGATGCCTCGCTGCGGAGGCCTTGAGCGCGGGCAGAACGCCTAATCGTTGCTTGGTCAAAAATCGCTGCTTCCAAGACCAAATTTTGAGTTCCTTCGTGAACTTCGGTATCTTCGCCGCCCATTACCCCAGCCAAGGCAACGGGTTTGTCGCTAGCGGTAATTAACAAATTTT
>NZ_JADEXD010000269.1 GCF_015207285.1 Tychonema sp. LEGE 07203
GTGGGAGAGTGGGAGAGGGGGAGAGGGGGAGAGTGGGAGAGCGGGAGAGTGGGAGATGTGGAAAATATTCCTTCTTCCCTCTTCCGACGGACATCGGACTGATGACGTTGGACCCAAAGCTCGGCGGGGACAGCAAAACATGACTAATGACTAATGACTAATGACTGATGACTAATGACTTCTTCCTTCTTCCTTCTTCCTTCTTCCTTCTTTCTTCTACTTTTTCATCGAATGAGCTTTGTAAAAAGTTTCGAGGCTTTGCCTGTCGCCCACAAACCGCCAGTGCCAAGGCTCGTAACTAACGCCTTGGCGGTTGTTTTTGGGGAAGGACATTTCAAAGCTGAAGGCGGGAGCGTTGGCTTCTAGCCACTTGAATGCTTGGGTACTGTCAAAGCTTTGACTGAGGTTAGTTTCGGGGGCGGAGCCGTCGCCGATGTCGATCGCGTAACCGGTGTGATGTTCGCTATATCCAGGCGGAGCGCTGACTTCGGCTCGCTTGCTGGCGTTTTGCCTGCGTTCGGCTTTCACGTCAAAAAATACGTGTTGTTGGTCTTCTACGGAGCGAAAGCCTGATATGGGGGCGAAATAGATCCCTGAGTAGGCGGCGGCGTTGGCCATTTCTTGATATTTTGCTGCTGCGGCTTTGCGGAGTTTGATACTACCGTCGGAGGTGACATTTACCAAGTCTGCGGCTGGTGCTTCTGGGTAAGGCAAGTGCCCCAGCAGGTTGTCTGGGGTTGCGGGTTTTGATTTTGTAGTTGGACTCGCGGCAGATCCCGAAGGCGAACTCGCGGCTGCTGGGTTTTTTTGACTTTGCTCTGCCTGACTGGTGGCTGGGAAAAAGTTAAAGTTGAGGTGCAGCCAAATGCTGACCCCAAAGGCTAATGCGGCCAACCCTAGCAGTTTCCAAATCAGCCCTTTTTTCTTGGACTGGCTCGCTCCTGCTTCTGGGTATGGGTGGTCTCGCACTGCTTCTGGAATTTCGTCAGAGGCAAGCTCCGAGGCTTGCGGGGGTTTTCTCGACAGACTAGCGTTATCCAAGCCAGCTCCACTCCTGCACTTCAATAAGGCTCAACGTTAAAAATTGTAGACCGATACGGGCGATCGAACAGCTACAATTGCCGCTGAGTACATATCATCTCTTTCTGACTTCGCCCTTTCTCCTCCGCCAACTCTCGAATCTGTTTTACTTGGGCCGCGATGCCGCCGGTTTTGGTCTAACTGGTTGGCACTGGTTTATTTTAAGTGTAATTTGCTACTTTTGGGCAAAATCTCACAATTGTGCGATCGGCACATCAAACGTCCGCGCCAATTTTAGCTCCAGTGAAATCAAAAAAAACTTGAAAAACCACGTTTGGGAAGTTAGCGCCCGGTCAAATATTACTGACAGAAGAGCACCCTTTTCAACAACCTCTTAAAAACCGGGTTTCTGAACGAAAGATATAGGTTGTGATGCGGTTTTTGCCGTCAGAAACCCGGTTTTTGCCACTGCAAGATATCAAACATTACCAACTTGGGCCAACTCAACATCACTAACAGAATCTTCCTCTTCCCCTTTCTCCCCTTCATCAACCGCAACCGTTAACTTCAATCCCAAAGCCTTCAGCCAATGGGCTAAACCATAAATTGTCGCAATTCCGTCTCCCGACAACAAAGTATCTAACTTTTCCAAATGCAACGAGGCATCATCAGCCGACATATTTGGTTCGCCAAGAGCCTCAAATATATCTCTCATAGCTGAGAGCATAACTTTTAATTCCAAATCTCCCTCTTCCTCTTCTCCAAAGATCAGAGAAAGGTAAGCAGCAGAATAATTGGGATCTTTGAGATTGGAAATTTTAAAGGGATGATAGCTATCACTAGCCGGCATTTTGGCGTCTTTCATAATCTCTCCAATATTTTTTAGCTTTGCTAATGTCTTCGTCTTGAGTGCTTTTATCCCCACCGCACAGCAGAAGCACGATCGCAGATCCCACTTGTCCAAAGTAGACTCGGTAGCCCGGGCCATAGTCGATTTTAAGTTCGCAAACTCCTTCGCCAACTGAGCGACAGTCTCCCAAATTGCCACTGCTAACCCGCTCAAGCCTCTTATCAATCCTGATTTTAGCGTTAACATCTCGCAGAGAGCCAAACCATTCGGCAAATGGAACTGTGCCATTTTGTTTGATATAACGCTTAATCTCTCTGGGTTGCGCTTCCATAGTTTCAATTTTAGCGGGTCAGCGCTTTGATTATACAGTCGCGCCCGATCGCCCCTTGACTCCATGCGCTACAATTATTAAGAAATCTTTAGTTAAATTCGTTTAACGTCCCAGACGCCTTATGAGTCTTCCCATTCGCAATGTAGCCATCATCGCTCACGTCGATCACGGCAAAACCACCCTTGTAGACGCTCTCCTCCGACAGTCCGGAATCTTTCGCGAAGGTGAAGACATCCCAGATTGCGTCATGGACTCCAACGACATCGAGCGCGAACGCGGCATCACAATTCTTTCCAAAAATACCGCCGTCAGGTACGGAGAAACCCTGATCAACATCGTCGATACCCCCGGACACGCGGACTTCGGCGGTGAAGTCGAACGAGTTCTCGGCATGGTAGACGGTTGTTTGCTGATCGTAGATGCCAACGAAGGCCCGATGCCACAAACCCGGTTCGTACTCAAAAAAGCCCTCGAAAAGGGACTGCGCCCGATCGTCTTTGTCAACAAGATCGATCGCGATCGAGCCGAGCCCCACAAAGCCGTCGATAAAGTTTTGGATCTCTTCCTCGAACTAGGAGCTGACGACGATCAGTGCGAATTTCCCTACCTCTTCGGTTCCGGCTTAAGCGGTTACGCCAAAAAACACCTCGAAGACGAAGGGCTAGATATGAAGCCCCTCTTTGAAGAAATCCTAGACCACGTACCACCCCCAGTCGGCGACCCCAACAAGCCATTACAACTGCAAGTAACCACCTTAGATTACTCAGAATACGTCGGTCGCATCGTCATCGGCCGCATCCACAACGGCACGATTAAAATCGGTCAACAAGCAGTTTTAATCACAGAAAGCGGCGCGCTTGTCAAGTCAAAAGTCAGCAAATTGATGGGCTTTGAAGGCCTCAAACGCATTGATATCCCAGAATCTTCCGCTGGCAATATTGTCGCCGTTGCCGGTTTTTCTGATGCGTATATTGGCGAGACAATTACCTGTCCCAACGACCCGCAAGCCCTACCTTTAATCAAGGTAGACGAACCGACTTTGCAGATGACTTTCTCGGTGAACGATTCGCCGTTCTGCGGTCAAGAAGGCAGTTTGGTCACATCGCGCCAAATTCGCGATCGGCTAATGCGAGAACTCGAAACCAACGTCGCCCTGCGCGTAGAAGAAACCGACTCTCCCGACAAATTCCTCGTATCAGGACGCGGCGAACTTCACCTCGGAATCCTAATCGAAAATATGCGCCGCGAAGGATACGAATTCCAAGTATCCCAGCCGCAAGTAATCTTCCGCGAAGTCGGCGGTCGTCCCTGCGAGCCCTATGAATGTTTGGTATTAGACGTACCCGAAGAAGCAGTCGGCGGCTGCATCGAACGCCTCGGTCAGCGGAAAGCAGAAATGCAAGATATGCACGTCAGCAGCACCGGCCGCACCCAAATCGAATTTTCAGTCCCCGCTCGCGGTTTGATTGGATTCCGAGGCGAGTTTATGCGCTTGACTCGCGGCGCAGGAATTATGAATCACAGCTTCCTCGACTATCGCCCCATCGGTGCAGACATCGTTGCCCGCCGCAACGGAGTATTAATTTCCTTTGAAGAAGGAACTGCAACTACTTATTCACTGAAAAATGCTGAAGACCGCGGCGTATTTTTCATTACCCCTGGAACCAAGGTTTACAGAGGGATGATTATCGGAGAAAACAACCGAGATGAAGACATGGAGCTGAATATCTGCAAGTCGAAGCAGTTGACAAACCACCGCGCATCTGGCGGTGAAGAATTGGCGCAATTGCAAGCACCAGTCGATATGAGTTTGGAGCGCGCTTTGGAGTACATCGGTCAGGATGAATTGGTGGAAGTAACACCGAAATCAATTCGCTTGCGGAAGCTTTCTAAGAAGTTGGTAAAACGCTAAAACAAATTAAGGGCTGGTAATTTGGCCAGCCCTTATTGTCAACTTCAAACTACTGTATTTAAAGGCAATATTAATCATCTTAACGCAATCAAAAATAGGTAAAAACGATGTCAACAGTTTATCGTTTAAAAGCCAGCGAACTAGATAGTAACTTTTTCGAACAAATCAAAGCCATTTTTGGAGATAAAGAGATTGAAATAATTGTCTCAGAATGCGATAAAACCGAATATCTTTTGAAATCAGAAGTCAATAAAAACAAACTGTTAAACTGAACTTCCCCCATTGACAAAAGGCATCGGAGTATGTAGGGAAAGCCTTCCCAGGATTTTGACCCCCGTTTTACTGGGTACAAATCAGAGAAACGCCCAGTAAATCTAGAGCCTTTTGTTGCACAA
>NZ_JADEXD010000053.1 GCF_015207285.1 Tychonema sp. LEGE 07203
AAGTAATATATATTGGCAATGGTACTTCATCAGTATTCATAATTACTTCCCAATTCTCACCCTGATTTTCTGATTCAGCTAGTAACAATACGGAGGGGAGCGAATTTTTATATTCCCCATGCAGGTGGAATGAGCTTGAGTCTAAGTGAACCGTATCTAAACACACATGAAATTTTTCGGCAGCCTCTAAGGCAATTATTGTAAAAATTTGACTCAATCCACTTAAATACAGCTTGTCTAATACTCTGCCTAAACGGTCGTCATTTAAGTGCTCTGGTTTAATTCCTTTACCGATTAAATGTTCGGTTGCTTTACCTTCAAAAAACTTTGAGAATAAATATAATGGTGCTGATACTAACCCTAGTCCATTCAGGAGCATTGCTTTGACAGCATGACCGGGACTTACTATTTCTCCCGGTTGGCAACCGACGATTTCATTAATTTTTTCTACGATTCCTATTTGATCGATGATGCCGGCTACTAAACCCAAGTGGTCTAGGTTTTGGACTGTCACTTCAGGAGCTTTTTTCATGAATTTTTATGGCACTGGTTAATTGAAACAACGCTAGAACCCTGACTTTTTACTCTAACTATTTTACTCTTTCTCTCAAAACTGCACGGAAGTTACTCCCGCTGATTGCTACTGTCCGATTCGACGCGTGAGGGTCAGCTTGTGTCTCAAACAGCACTTGCTTAAGTATTTGTACTCAGAATGACCTAGCAAACGCCACCAATCGCTGCCACAGAACCCACCTCCATCCCCATGTGACAGTTAGGGTGCGGAATGTGGGCTAAAAGCATCGGGCATAGGGTTCCGTGGGCATAGGGCATAAGGCATACCTCATCTTTCTGATAAGTGCTATAGATGAGATAATGAATAGCATTTCTGAGGCAAGGGAATGAGCATCGAATTAACCAAAGGTGAAAGGTTCAATCTTTCTAAAGAAACTTCTGATTTCAGTAAAATTGCGATCGCCCTGGGATGGCAAGTCAGCCAGACAGCACAAAACTGCGACATTGACGCATCTGTGTTTATGTTAGGCGCTGACGGTCGCATTCCCGATGAAAAATATTTTATATTTTACAACAATCTGACATCGCCGGACGGTGCGGTGCGACATTCGGGTGACAGCAGGAATGGACAAGTTGAGGGAGATGATGAGACGGTTTATCTGGATTTGAGTAAAATCAATTCGGCGATTCAGGAAATTGTATTTGTTGTGACTCTTCACGAGGGACAGGAAAAAAATCAAAGTTTTAGTCAAGTTACAAATGCTTTTATCCGGCTTTACAATTCCGAAACTGGAAATGAATTGGTTCGGTACAATTTAAATCAGATATTTTCTCAAGAAACGGCTTTGGAATTTGGACGTTTGTACAGAAAGAATGGCGAATGGAGGTTTCAGGCGGTAGGACAGGGATATAATGCTGGGTTGCAAAGTTTTGTGGACAAGTATTATGTTGAGAATGCGGTTGATAAAAGCTCGAATGCTGGTGAAAAGGTTGACGATGCTGAGGTTTTGAGGCGATTTAGCGATCGGGTAGACAAGCAATTGCAGGAAAAAGCAGCGAGAGAGTCTGTTGCTAATCCTGTAAATGCGGATAACTTGGAAGCTGATAAGGATGTTGATGATTCTGTTAAGGATGTTGATGATTCTGTTTCAAAAAATCAGGAATTTGCTATCACTGCTGAGGAATTTTTACGGCGGTATAACCAGGGAGAACGGGATTTTACAGGGATCAACTTAGCAGGAGTCGATTTGAGCGGCAAAACTCTGGAATATCCCATTAGTTTCAGTCAAGCAAACCTGAGCAATGCCAACCTGAGTAATGCCAAGCTAGTGAAGGCAAACTTGATTGGAGCTAACCTGCAAGGGGCAAACTTGAAATCCACAAACCTGCAACAAGCCGATTTAATTCAAGCTAATTTTAGTGGTGCAAACTGAACTAAGGCAAATTTGAATTATGCAAGACTAATTCAAGCAAATTTAAGTCAAGCAAAATTGAGCGAGACACAATTGCATAGTGCGAACTTGACTACAGCCAATTTAAGCAGTGCCAACCTAACTCAGGCAAATTTAAATAACGCTAATTTGATAGGAGCAGATTTAAGTCAAGCCAAAGTAACTAAAGTTAGCCTATCTTATGCTGATCTAAGGGGGGTCAAGCTGAATGGGGTAAGTTTAGTTGCAGTAAACCTTGATGGAGCAAACCTGAAAAACGTAAATTTGAAAGCGGTAAGCTTGATCGGATCTAGTCTTGCTCAAGCTAATCTGAGCGGTCAAAACTTGGCAGGCTTAAACCTGTCTGGAGTTAGCTTTCAAAATGCTAACTTGAGTGGAGTAAACTTAACTTCAGCAAACCTGTGCGGAGCAAATTTGAGTTATGCAAACCTAGAGAAAGCTAACCTGAAAGATGCCAACTGGGTTGGAGCAAATATGACAAGTGCTAAACTCGCAGGTGCAATTATGCCAGACGGGACAATTCACGAATAAATGAAAGTGCGATTTTTGTACTAAGGACTTCAGTCCTTATATTTCTGGATTTAAGCGCTGTGACTCGGAGAAACCGGGTTTTTTATCGATCGCGCAAAGAAACCAAATATTGTCGCAAAAAACCCGGTTTCTGGCCCGGCGCGTACTGGAATTAAGGGCTGTGACTCCGAGAAACCGGGTTTTTGCCCGCATCGGCGCGCCCAAACGCAATATCTCGAAAAAACCCGGTTTCTGGCCTGGTGCGTACTAAATTTAAAGGCTGTGAGTTTGAGTATAATTAGGGTTAAATGTCCAATATTATAGATTTGAGATGAGTGAATCTGACACGGAAATTATAGAATCTATCCTCAGATGGATGACCGAGTTTGTCGAGTTGCCGCATCCAGTTTTCAACGATTTACCGATTTGTCCCTTCGCTAAAAAAGTACGCTTGGCCAATCAAATTTTATTCAAAATTGAGCGTTTTTCAGCGCTAACTCAGTTTGAGGCAGATTCTACTATCATGAAATCAATTCATGAATTTGCTAATTCCGAATTTGAAATAATGGTAGTAATTAATCCCGATAAAACTGCGATTAGTGCGCCACAAACTCAAGAGTTGATGGACAAATTAAACACTCAGATTTCTGAGTTGGGATTGCTAGCTTTTCACACTCATCCCGAAGAAAATTTTAATATTGACGGGCTTCATACTAGGAGGATGCCGTATCCGGGCTTCACCGTTCAAGTAAATTCTAAGCTGAAGCCGGCTTCTGATGCTTTAGAGAAAACTGAATATTACAAAAATTGGACGGCGCAACAATTAAAAGATTTCGGGATTCCGAGAAATTGACGATCGCCCGCTAGCCCCTTTTTCCCTCACTTCCTAACGCGCCCTACGCCTCTTCGCGGTTTACTCTTCCTCTTCCCCAGTTCCCCGCGTCTCTCCTAGCCATTACAATAAGTTCAGGAAAAAATCTTTACACATAAGAACTCATGCAGCTCAAGTCCACAACCCGCCATATTCGCATATACACCGCCATTCTCGAAGACAACGAACTCGTACCCAGCAACGACCTTTTGACACTGGACATTGACCCGGACAACGAACTCAACTGGAATGACGAGTCAGTCAAACAGGTATATGCCAAATTCGACCAACTCGTAGACTCCTACGAGGGCGAAGACTTGACAGAGTACAACCTCCGCCGGATTGGTTCGGAATTGGAGCATTTGGTGCGATCGTTCTTGCAAAAAGGCCAAATCAGCTACAACCTCAACACCCGCGCTGTCAATTACAGCATGGGACTTCCCCGAGTTGATGCCAAAATTCACCTCTAAAGGGAAAGTCGGAGAGGGGGAAAGGGTGCGATAGGGATTGGGAGAGAGGGAAGAGTGGGAAAGAGTCTGAGGGGAAAAATCATCCCTATTTCCTCTTCTTTCTACCCTCCAACCTCAACATTGAACCGTTAAATTCTTGACAATTCCATTCCCCCACTGCTGCGATTACGCCGAATTTCCCCGGTCCTTATTCTTCAGTTCCCTTGGTTTCTGCGTCTTTCCCACTGTCATTCGGATCGATCGCACAATTGGGATCGCGATCCAAAAACTGCTTTACCGCAACTTGGCGGTTAGTCATAAAATGACCCCAAGCGCCAGGAAACACCTGATCTAAGGTTTCCACCAGCGCCCAAACTTCGAGATTCATCACTTTGTAATAGTAACCGTGAGAACGCTGAATCCTAATCAGCATTTCGTCTACCTCAAAAGGAGGTAGCAGCTTCGGATCGGGCAAATTATCGCCAGAGGCGCTGGACTCATGTAGGGGCATGGTTAAAAACTCAACAGCTTGCACGGCCGTCGCATCCTGAAAGCCGATCGCCAGATTTATTAGGGGTCAACAAAATGGTAGACTGTTTTTGTCATTACAAGACATTAAAATCTACCGCTAGACTGGGGGAAAGTCAAGCCTAAAACATTGTCATAAAATGTCGCCGCGCACCAAAAAGTGCCGGGTGGCGAGCGGGGAAGCCAGAAAAATCAATATATTAAGACTGCTGAGTCTTAATAATCCCCGCCTGCACAAAAAGCGGGGGTGTCATATAATCGCCACATATTAACCCGTCGAGGTTCAAGCGCTAAAATAGTCACGCTCGCCCAAAGGCGTCAGGAACCCTTATGCAAAACTCTGTGCCAAAACACTACTTGTGGGCTGTAGGTGAAGGGATCAAAGCGTGCAAACCAGGCGATCTGATCGCGGGTCGCTATTTGGTCAAGCGCGATCGGCTTCTTGTCGATACTCAACCCGAACACTTGCCGGAACTGCCCGAAGAGATTCCAAGTGCGATCGTTCCTTACTTGAGACTGTTTGCCTATCAGTTGCACGTACCTCAAGTATACGGACTCGTATCGTCCCAGACGAGCAAACTCTCTGGAGATATCTGGCTGCTGGAAAACGCGCCTATTGCCAAGCTAACGGAATCTTTAAGGCCGGAATTGGCGGAGTCCTGGAAAGGAGCCTCCGCAATGCGACAGCTAAATTGGCTGTGGCAAATTGCCCAGTTGTGGCAGCCTTGTATCGCTCAGGGCGTGGCTTCGACACTGCTGACTCCAGAACTGCTGCGGGTGTCCGGGCAATTAGTGCAGTTTCTGGAATTGCAGCCGGATCGCAAACCGCCTAGTTTGTCGCAGTTGGGCAAATTGTGGCAGCAGTGGATCGACGACGCTCACCCGACGTGCGCCAATTTTTTGAGGCAGCTTTGCCAGCAAATGGTCGCCGGTCAAGTGCGCCACGGCGAACAACTGATGGGCCAGTTGGATAAAGCTCTGGCAAAATGCGGCCGCTCTTACGATCGTCACATTGAGATTGCTACCGGCACCGATGTCGGTAGAGCGCGGGATCACAACGAAGATGCTTGCTATCCCCCCAGCGATACTGTGTTCGCGGGCTCCCCGGGATCGTCGGCTTGCGCGATCGTCTGCGACGGCATCGGCGGACAAGACGGCGGCGAAGTCGCTTCGGAATTGGCAATTGCCGTGCTTCAAGAAAAGTTGCAGCTTCTTCCCCTGCATCAAGCTAATTGGGACCCGCTGAGTCTGACTTCCAAGCTCGAACGGGCCGCCTGTGCTGCTAACGACAAGATAGCCAGCCGCAACGACAGCGAACACCGCCAAGGTCGCCAGCGGATGGGAACGACCTTAGTTATGGGTTTAGCTCACATTCACGAACTCTACGTCGCCCACGTCGGAGACAGCAGGGCTTACTTGATTACCCGCACCGGTTGCTATCAAGTTACTCTCGATGACGATGTAGCTTGTCGCGAGGTGCGTTTGGGTTACTCGCTGTACCGGGATGCTTTGGAACAAGTCGCCGCCGGCGCTCTGATTCAAGCTTTGGGCATTACTTCCTCGAACACCCTGCACCCAACGGTGCAGCGCTTTCCGGTGGATGAGGATTGCGTTTTGCTGCTGTGTTCCGACGGTTTGAGCGATAAAGACCGGGTTGAGGAATGTTGGGAAGCGGAAATTTTGCCGATTCTCGACGGTAGCATTGATGTGGCGAAGGCGCGCGATCGACTCATCGAGATTGCTAATACTAGAAACGGTCACGATAATGTCACTGTGGCTTTGATTCACTGTCAAGCACATTTAAAAGAAAATGGCAATACTTTGACAGAATTGTCGGTCGCACCATTAGATGTGCCGATCGAACCAATTGCCGACAGCGAAGATATGCCAACCGATTTGACCGGCAGTACAGCCCTTTTTGAGGGTAATTCTCAACTAAAAACGCAGTTGGTACACCCGCCGGACAAAGGCAAAAGTCTATTTTCGCTGCTGGTGAAAATAGTTTTTTTGTTAGGTTTAGGAGGTGTATTTGCTTATTTTTTCATTCCTCCGGTGGGTCGGGCGATCGATACTGCCGGGGAATCGATTTTCGGTAGACGCGGTTTGATTAATGCTCGAAGCGAGCCGGAGAAAACAGTTGAATCTACACCTTCTCCGGTTAATTATTTAGAAAAAGGCTCGTTTATAGAAATCAAAAGTTCTGCGGCTGGGGAATTGGGAAATCAGGGGGAGCGGTTGGATTTGCGAACCGCAATCGGTGAGTTGACCGTCAAAGGAACAGTCCCTGCAGGCAGCGTCTTGCAGGTGACAAACAAACAGCTTACGCCTCAAGGCAATTGGCTGGAACTGAAAGTTTGTTCGGTTCCGGAAATAGCGTCCAACCCTCCCAAACCCCAGTCAAATAAAGATTTTTCTGCTGTTTCGCAACCCGATATCCGCCCATCTCCCGCTGCGGCAAGTCCCTCGCCTTCCCCCAAAATCCAGCCAACAGTTGCAGTAGAAATGGCCAAGCTGCAAGCGGGAGAAATCGGATGGATTCAAGAACAAGATGCCGTTTCTAAAGTAGCAACAAACCCGACTCCCAATCCCGCTCAACAGGGGAAATGCGCTGTTGGTTATGACTCAAATCCCAATCCTAATTAATTATTGTCAGTCATCGGTCGTTAGTATTTTATTATACCAAGTTCGGTTAGTTATATCAATTCCGGTTGCACCGTCAGGTGATTGTTGAGAGTTGACTGGCGGGTCGAAAAACTGAATGGTTGAGTGTTAACTGTTGACTCGATTTTATGATTCCGATGCAGCCGGAAAAGATATTACTGGCGATCGAGAGTGTGTGTACGCAGGACTTGGATTCCTAAAGATCGAACTTTTGAACCCACATTTGACACCCCAACTTTCGCGGGTTCTCAAGGCAGCAGGAGGAAAACAGCAGGTTTGTGGGAAAACATCCCCATAAATAAACTCAACCGAAGGATTCGATCGCGCCTTATTTTTGAGTGAGAAACAGCGCTAATTCTGAAATTTCACCAGCGCGCTGCCACTCGGTTTGGCCCCGCCGCACTTTAGTACGATCGGTAATTTTCTGCACATCTCGCAATTGGTCTTTGGTATAAGGCCCCTCGGCTTTACCGCTGCGGAATACATACCATTGAGGCTGTTCTGACTTTGACTTTTGAGTTGGTGATTGTGACTTTTGAGTTGGTGATTGTGACTTTTGAGTTGGTGATTGTGACTTTTGAGTTGGTGATTGTGACTTTTGAGTTGGTGATTGTGACTTTCTTACAGGTCTCATCCGAGTATTGCCCAACTCTGCCGACATCTGATTGAGTTCGACTTCAACCGGATCGGCAGCCGGTAAACGAGAATTGGACGATCGCCTTTTGTTTGAAGTTTTAGTTGAGGGCTGGCTGCTAGCAATTGCTACTTCGCTCTGCCACCCCCAGAAATGCCACAGCGCCACCCAAGCTAGCGCCGTTGCAGATCCTAACATCTCTTCTTCTGTCTCTAACCATTCTGAGTGTTCTCCAAACCAAAAATAACCGATCGCGCTGAATCCGAGCGCTATCAAATAGAAATAAATTAAATAAGTCCCGTCATTAGCCGCTAAATGCCAACTGGTTGAGTGCCGCACAAAAGATTGGCTAATTGCTGTTTTGTTGTGTTTCCAGGCTTTTCTCGCTTGAATCCGGCTGTAACCGGGGGAACCAACAGGCCACCATGTCCCAGCCCAATTAACCAAATGTGCCGACCAATATTGCAAGGCTGCATATCCCACAATCCCGCTCAGCAACACGCAAACAACTAACACAAATATTGTCAGCGGCATTAGCTGTCTCGGCACCATTGTGGCAGTGACAATAGTTAGAATAAAAAACGGCGTGCCTGTTGCTGCTGGCACCAATAAAATTTGCAAAGTTTTGAGCAAATTTGCATAGAATATCCAGAAGAATTTGAGCAGAATTTTAAACAGCTTTGCAACGCGGAAGTGATACAAATAAGCAGAAGATATAGCAGTTCCTAAAATTAAAGCAACGATCGCCCCCGAAGATCCGCGCACCGGCAGCATCAAAAGTGCGATCGCCGGAATTCCCATAACGATGGCAGCAGGCAGCGTCAGAAATGCGACGATACCTTCTCTCCAATGCAGCCAAGCCGATACAGTCGGGGGCGGCTGGTTGTGGCGGCGGATTTCCACCCACTCGGTAACTTTAGTTAACCCCCAATGGTAGAAGGCAAATAACGGTATTTGGCACGCCCAAGCAAATGCGATCGCACCTTCGCCAGAGTTGTTGTAGGCGAGCCTGTAGGCTGCTCTCAATCCGTAGGAAGAATAGTAATAAGCTCCAGGCAGTAACGAAACAATCAGCCAAAAGCCGCTGCTTAAGGCAAACCCTCTGGCCCATGATGCAGGATGGGGGAGGAACTTCGGCCAGTTATTCATAGGTGAGACAATTGGACGGGATATCAATATTGTCCCACTACACTGTCTCGGCTGGCAATTTGAAAAAGCGCTCGCGTCAACCGATGTACCGGATGCTGAAGCTATTGTTAAGTTGAAGGATCTTTTGCTTGCTTGCGGTGACGCGGAATGGCTATAGAACCCATTTGATATCTATGTAAATCTCAGAAACCGGGTTTCTCTCTATATTTCTCGTCACCCAACCAAAAACTCCAAGAATACCCGGTTTCTCGCCCCTTGCGTAAATCTCACCCCCAAAAACTCAAAGATGTTAAATGGGTTCTATAAAAGCCAGAATGTGTACAATTCAACTGCGGGCAAGTTCGATCGTTCCGAATCCAAGTCTTTTGATTTTTAGGAAAACTTGAATTCCGAACGATCGAACCTCAAAAAAACCTAACTTTGGCGATAGGCAATTACCGCATAAAACGGATCGCCGCCTCCCATCCCCAGCATTTGCATAAAACTCGGCAAGTTAGACTGTTTAGTAACTACTTCCGGCTTACTAAATCCGGGTATATTCGCTCCTTTGACAGAATCAAAGTAACTCTCGACCAATTTTACCCGATCGCCCTCCGAACCTTCCCGCCAAGCAGCAATTGCTTTTTGATAAAACATCCGGTTGGAAAAGCTGATAATTGCCGCGCCTCCGGGCTTGAGAATGCGGTGAATCTCGGCAAAAATCGCATCCGGGTGCTGCAAATACTGCACGGAAACGCAGTTGACAACAGCGTCAAACTCTGCATCGGGCAGCGGCAATTTAGGATTTGCGTTCAAATTCTGCAGGAAATAATGATTCAGTCTGGGATTTTTTGCCAACTCCTCTTGATTCATGCCGTGGCCTTCGACATGGGCAAATTCCATTTCTTCCGGCAAGTGAGACACCCAACTGCTCATCATATCAAAAATCCGAGTATTCGGTTTCAGCCGTTCCCGATACAAATCGGTTAATTGCTGAATAAACCCGTCATCTACATGAGTCACAAATCGGGGATAGGAATAGAACAAGTTGTCGTCGGTGTCGTCTAACTTGGTGCGTTTGTCGGCGGGAAGCAGCATAAATTTCGATCGGAAACTAGATTTACTCTTTCTAGTTTAAGAACAATTAAGAATTGTAAACACTCTTCCCTGGACGGAGATCCGATACTGGGGGGTTGAGGGTGCGGACATCTTGAAAGCTGCACATCCTCCGCAGCGCCGCAGGCCCAGAGTGCGCCGGGAATCTGCCGGTACAGCTAAAGTCCACTTAAAGTTCACTAAAAAGCAGTGGCAGTTTCGATCTATCGAACATCCCATCAGTTAAGCTTGAATTTTTTAGTCTGTTTCAACTGATATCTTGCACCATTGTCAACGGGCTAGAAGCCCGTTCCACAAAGAGTGAATTTCTTGTGGGATGGGCAGGAGAGCCCGTCCATAAAAAGCTTCCACACGAATGGTGCAACATCTGGGTTTCAACTGATAGAAGAGCACCTGTGGCAAAAACCGGGTTTCTGACCGCAAATTTAGCATCACAACCTATATCTCTCGTTCAGAAACCCGGTTTTTAAGAGCACACGAATGATGCAAGATGTGAGTTTCAACCGACTTCAGCTTTTAGCCTGGGACTTAAGTCCCGGCCGATTCCCGGTTTTAGCATAGCTGTCGCCCTCAAAAAATCTGTTTGCACTTGCTTGACAACTCCCAAAATACATCTTACACTAATAGTACGAACACTAAGTAATAAGCAGATGGTTACTACATCCACTGTCGATCGCACAAATCTAGCTCAGTGGCACGACGTTCTCGCCCCCTACAGCCTCGGCTACCGGCTCAAACTGCTGGGGCAGCTAGGGACTCGCAGGCTGCAAGAGGTACTCGAACCCTTTGGGTTAACACCTTTTCACTGGCTGGTACTGTGCTGCTTGTGGCAAGAAGACGGTTTGCCAACTTCCAGCATTGGCGACAAACTGCAACAGGTAGGCGGCACGCTGACAGGAGTGATCGATCGCATGGAAGAAAGAGGCCTAGTCCGCCGGGAAAGAGACACGCGCGATCGGCGTATATGGCGCATTTGGCTGACAGACTCTGGTTCCCAACTGCAAGACGTACTGCCCCCGCTGGTAGCTGAAACCCGCGAGCGATCTATGGAAGGCATTCCAGAAGCCGATCGACAACTCTTTTCCCAACTGGTCGATCGGGCGATCGTTAATCTTTCCTAAACCGACAAATCGCTCTTGCGAGTGAAGCGCTGCAACATCTACCTCAACTACATTACAAATAACAGCTCAATACTACGCACCCTATTTGATAGCACCAAAAAAGCCGTCTTACTAAATAAAAACTACGTACTCTAAACAAACGACATCTTACTAAAGTATCAGGAGTCAAATACCGTGAAAGACACAAACGAAATCAACTCAGCAGAATTTAACGGCAACGGCAAAGGAGTAGCTGTATTAGAAAAGACGATCGGCGATACAGAAGCCAAAAGCCTACCAGTAATCCCCGCCCCAGAAACAGAAGTCAGCGCCGAACTTAAAACCGGCCCAGAAACAGAAATTCAACCACCCCTGCAGCCGTCGGAAACACCCAAGAAAAAGTCCAAGAAACCACTGATTTTCGCTGTATTGGGCATAGGGGCGATCGCAGCAGGCAGCCTCGGCTACAATTACTGGCAATACGCATCCATCCACGAAGAAACCGAAAACGCCACAGTTGCCGGACACATCCACCAAGTCAGCAGTCGCATCAACGGTACAGTCGCCGAAGTCTTAGTGCAAGACAATCAACAAGTCAAACGCGGACAACCGCTGATTAAACTCGACCCCCGCGACTACCAAGTTAAACTGCAACAATCCCAAGCAGCCTTAGAAAACGCCCGCCGCCAAGCCGAAGCAGCAATCGCCAATATTGCCCTCGCCTCTCAAACCAGCCAAGGCAAAACAGCCCAAGCCCGAGGAGATATTAGCACCGCCAATGCTGGCATTTCCACCGCCCAAGCCGCAATTAAAGAAGCCCAACAAGGCGTACCCGCCGCCGAAGCTGCAGTCGCCCAAGCCGAAGCCGGGGTGCCCGCAGCAATCGCCAAAGTCACCCAAGCCGAAGCTGGAATTCCCCAAGCACAAGCCAAAGTGACGGAAGCCGAAGCCGGTATTGCAGCCGCGCAAGCTCAGCTAGTGCAAGCGCGAGCTCAGCTAGTGAAAGCGCAAGCAGATTACAAACGGTACGAAAGCTTGCAAGAAGAAGGTGCGATCGCCCGCCAGCAACTAGACGCAGCCAGAGCCGCCTACGAAGTAGCCCGAGGCCAAACCACCGCAGCCCAACAAGGAATTGCCCAAGCTAGAGCGCGCTTAGCCCAAGCCAAGGAAGGCGTAACCGAAGCCCAAGCAGCAGTAGCCCAAGCTAGAGAAGGGGTAAAACAAGCCGAAGCTCAAGTCGCGCAAGCCAAAGTCGGCGTCGCCAGCGCTCGAGCTAAAGTCGCCGTAGCCCAAGAAGGTATCAGTACCGCCGAAGCGAAACTCGCTGCATCCCAGGGCGGGTTGCAACAAGCTCAGGCTACGGGCGAGCAAACTAAAGTCAGCCGATCGCAGTATGATGCTGCTAAGGCTGCGATCGCCCAATCGGAAGCTGCGGTTAAAGACGCTCAACTGCAACTTTCTTACACGAATATCACCGCACCAGCCGCCGGACAAATCGGCCGCAAATCGGTTGAAGTCGGGCAGCGGGTGCAGCCGGGAACTCCGTTAATGGCGATCGTCAGCAAGGATTTGTGGGTAATTGCCAACTTCAAAGAAACGCAACTGGCCAACATGAAACCAGGCCAAAAAGTTGAAATCAAATTAGATGCTTTTGGCAACCGCAAATTTGAAGGTCATCTCGATAGTTTTTCGCCAGCTTCTGGCGCTCAATTCTCCCTATTGCCTCCCGACAATGCGACGGGAAACTTCACCAAAGTAGTGCAGCGGATTCCGGTGAAAGTTGTGTTTGATGCCGAAAGCATTAAAGGCTACGAATCTCGGATCGCACCGGGGATGTCTGCTACGGTAAATGTGGAACTGAAATAAGGGAAGGCTCTACACGGATTTTGACACGGATACACGGATGAATTTAACTGTGTTTCCTTGAATGTTAGCTACGGTACAATAGTATAAACTTAAGTGTCTCTGGCGGTTCCTCCGGTGATTTCCAAGCTTCTGTTGCAAAATTTGCCCAGCACTGCCGACCTGCCCTGTTCGGACGATACGCCCGTGGATAACGAAGACCAGAACCTCTTACCCAATTTGTTGCTGCTGTCATTGATTTACCTCTGGTCAGCGCGGATGGACTGGTACTTCGGCGTAGATATGGCGGTGTATCACACTACTGGCGTGAGTCCAAAAGTGCCCGTGGTTCCCGATGGTTTCCTGAGTCTGGGAGTAGAGCGCAAGAAGGGAGGAAAATCGCGGCGCAGCTATGCCACTTGGGAAGAAAACGAGGTAGTGCCGATTTTTGTGTTGGAGATGGTGTCCCACCGTCCCGGAGGCGAATATGACGAAAAACTGCAGCTCTACGCCGAGTTAGGCGTGCTGTATTACCTAATTTATAACCCGGAATTTTGGCAGCGCGATCGCCATCAACCCTTTGAACTGTACAAGCTCGAAAATGGCGTTTATCAACTACAAATTGGCGAACCTTACTGGATGCCGGAGGTGGGGTTGGGAATTGGGCGCTATCGGGGTATGGTAGGTGGCTTGTCCCAGGAAATTTTGACGTGGTTCGACGCAGCGGGCGATCGCGAACTAAGCCCCGAAGAGCGGGAAAGACAACGCACAGAGCAAGAGCGGCAGGCGAAGGAACAAGAGCGACTGGCCAAGGAGCAAGAGCGGCAAGCCAAGGAGCAAGAGCGACTGGCCAAGGAGCAAGCCCAGCAACGTGTAGAACGATTAGAGGAAATGCTGCGATCGCAAGGTATCGATCCCGATCGATTGCTGGATGCAGTGGATTCTGGCGATTGAGATAGCGGTCTTAGTTTTCCGGAACATCGTCTTTACTTCACCGCGATCGGGACTACTCCTACGCTATTTCTGGCTCGTCTAGTTCCAGAAAAAAGCCCTCAGCATTCATGACTAAATCTTCATCAGACAGCGGTGGAAAGTCTAAATAAGCTGTGATACCAACTTTGGTCGTAACCTTTAGTGATTTAAATTAGATCGCTAGGCTTACCCCCCTATTCAAAATAAATCTTTTGCTGAATTCCAAAACTAAAGATTTAGAATTACTTAGCTACACAGTTCTAAAAACACCTGTTCAAAGACTAGATCCTAGACCTTGTGCAGGCTAACGGCTCAAATCAGCGGCAGACAGGCTCGAACTCAGCACTAGCGGCTCTCAACCGTCTGTTGCATTTGAATTGTTAGCTCTCGTCTGGGCTTCGTGGAATAGCTTTTGCTTGTAAAATGCTGGCTGGATCGTCTGTCACAATTCTGTTGTCAAATTCTCCAGTCTCCGTCTCCAGAAATTGAAACCATTGGCTACCTAACTTGTTTACAAAACCTGTTAGCTAATCTGGCGATCTCTCACTGTAAACAGGAATCCACAGAAGGTTTGCATAATTATTACCCGGAATATCAACGTAGTGGTTAAGTGTTAAATAAACGAAGGCATCTATAGATGTATACGAGTGAGATAAAATTTCACATATTATCCTCGTGATAAATCGAGGTTCAAGAGAAAGAAAATCGTCATTTATTAGAAGTAGTATTCCCGGTGTGTTTGGAAGATTTAGTTCTCTCTTGGTTTCTTTTAGTTGCTTGTTTGCTTTCTTAAGAATTCGACTTAAAGCAGGTCGAAACAGGCGAAGTATATCTCCTATATACTCCTCTGGCTGTTCTGCACTCTGAAAAATTGCACTGAGAGTCATCCGGCTTTCCGAGACATACTTCTTGACAAGCTCGATGTGCTTAGCTCGAAATGAGTCGGTTGTTCCAAAATCAGTTTGTAATGTTTTCAACTCTGCAATAATATTCTCATTGGGAAAAAGATAATCAGCATTTTGAAATGAAGGATTGCCAGAGAGAAGGTCAGAAATCTTTTGCCCTTCAAAACTCTTGACAAAGCGATCGAATGTCTCCTCGGTTGGTAGTGCTGGTTTCTCATAAAGCCAATCAGGTAGATTCATACGTGTAAATTTATGAGATTAAATGCGAGATAACTTATAATTGTATCGCAGTTGCGGTACAATACCCACTATAATCCAAAAATGCCGCAGCTTAATGATGTAATGCCAACCCCTTCTTACTCGCCATCAGAATCTTCCTTCCTTAATCAAGTTCGCCGCACGATTCGACCCAAACACTTAAGCCGTCGCACTGAAAAAAGCTATCTTTATTAGACTTCTTGCAAAAATAGTTAGGACGGGCTCGCGTACCCATCCCACAAAAATCTTTTTTCTTGTGGGACGTTGCTCCTAGCCCGTCCCAAAATTTGATTAAAAGGAATTTTGCAAGAGGTCTATTTTATATCGGTGAACTGACAATTGTTCTAGTCATCAACTTAAATAGATATGTTTGCGGAATAAATAACCGACCTGCTCCCATATAGTCTTGGATATCGATCGCGATTTCTACAAGCTTTTCTACACAACGCTCTCGATAATCATATTCGTTAACCCGATCCGGATCGCCAATGGTAATAATTGGAAATGAAGTTGGCTCATTTTCTTCCCGCATCACCTGTTCCAGAGAGTCTTCACCCTTTGCATTACGGTTTGCCGTCAATAAAAGCATCTGATTAGATTGAGCGAATCGCCAAACGACTCGATCGTCGCTATTAGATGGTAAGCCAATGTCTTGAAATGTCACTCATCGAATAGGAGCAATATCTAACCACCCTCCTGCCACCAGACTTCCAGAAAGCAAGAGAGCTTGCCGATTCAAATTGTAGTCAGCCAGAATCATCATTGCTTTGTTGCTTCCCGCTGCGCTCTTCGTTCCTGAAGTTTGACTCGCACAGCTTTATATTCAGAGCGAGGGGGAGTTGCAGCGATGCGAGCAAAGCGTTCGCGGTTGCGCTCTTCCCAATACTGCCGAGTTTCTGCGGCTGATTTCAAAACTTCTTGATACTCAGCTTCTACCTCTGTCTGATGCGCTTCTATGTAAGAAAGAGCAGCACAAATATGCTCATCCTTAAGATTAAATACATCACGAACGATCTATTACATCATAAAGGGTTATGCGTGTCCCCGCGATCGTAAGCCCCCTTTCTGTGCGGACGATAGTCACTTTTCCATTAGGTTGTGGAGTCATATCCCTAACCCTCCAAAAACTACATCCATATTACCTTTTTCTGGGAATTACCCACAGGCTAAGAAACCCGGTTTCTGGAATAATCTTAATTGGGATACGAAATATCTCGAAAGAAACCGGGTTTCTGGGAATTACCCACAAACTAATATCATAAATTTAAAATTAATTGTAAACTGAACAACTCTATGGTAAACTAGAAGATTGTGAATATTAATCTAAAGTAAAGTAACAAGCCGGGAGAAATCGAAATGACACAGCAAACCCTGCACGGAACCAGCCGCAAAAGAAAAAGAACGTCCGGTTTTCGCGCCAGAATGCGTACCGTAAACGGTCGATTGATAATCAAGGCCCGCCGCAGCAAAGGTCGCCACCGCCTAGCAGTCTAGCATTGCACGCTTGTTGAGAAGCCTCAACGAGCAGCCACCATGTTGCCTCCTACAAACCGACTCAAGCACCGAAAAGACTTCAGCGCCGTTTACCGCAAGGGAATGCGCCGCAACTCCGCTCATTTGAGCTTGAGAGCTCTGCACAAACCCAAAAGCGTCGAATTGAGCAAACCGACAGCCGAGAAATCGGTGCCGCCCACTCGTACAGGCATTTCTATCAGCCTTAAGGTGAGCAAGCGCGCTGTAGTCCGCAACCGGATTAAGCGCCAGATTCGGGCAGCTTTGCGAGAGCTATTGCCTCGATTAAAATTCGGGTGGGATTTAGTAATTGTCGTGCGTCCGATCGCACAAGAGTGCAATTATGCAGAAATTCTGCAAGAATTAGAGCAGTTGTTGGTAGAAGCCGAGGTACTAGATGGGAATTCGAGAGGAAGTATATTATGAAGGCGGCCCCGCGCCTGCAGACTTGATAATCAACTTGCTCCTAGGGCTGACTGTCGTGGGAATCCCCCTGGCAGTAGGAGCAATTGTTCGGGCTCTGTGGCTGCGCTACCGGATCACCAGCCGCCGCGTCTCTGTAACTAGCGGTTGGATGGGACGCGATCGCACAGACGTTATCTACTCAGATATAGTCAAAATTGTCACCGTACCTCGCGGTTTCGGGAGTTACGGTGACATGGTGCTGACAATGAAAAATGGCAGCCGCTTAGAATTGCGATCGATTCCGAAATTCCGAGCCGTGTATGACTACATTAACGAAAAACTCCCCGCAGCAGCTCAAAAAGCCAACGCGGCTAAAGGCTAAATAACCGCAACGCTTTCACCCTGATTTGAAGCCCAAATCAGTCGATTTTAGATTGAAAAATTGACGGTGACAGATGCCTCTGGAATCTCGAACAAAAATCTAAAATTTGGGGTGGCTGATGACAGAAGTCGGGCGCTAGTGTCCGCTTTTTATGTGAAATCAGTGCGAATGTTGGGCAATTGATTGCAAAAAACCGCAGGCGGGGCGGTCGATCGACAGGCAATGTCCTAAGATAGAGACAAAAGCCAAAAAGTTGAGGCAGCCCGCCTTCAGCGGGTGCAAATATTCTCAACAGCAAACAAAGAGCAGCTAAATTAACGAACAAGCGAATGGATTTTGGTATCTCGTTTCTCTCCAACAACCTCATGCTGCCGATCCTGGATTTTTTCTACGGGATCGTGCCAAGCTACGGTTTAGCGATCGTAGCTCTGACGCTGGTGATTCGCTTTGCTCTTTATCCTCTCAACGCAGGCTCTCTTCGCAATATGCGACGCATGAAAGTAGCGCAGCCGTTGATGAAAGAGCGAGTAGATCAAATTCAAAAACTCTATAAAGACAATCCTGCCAAACAGCAGGAGGAAATGAGCCAGGTATACAAAGAATTTGGCAATCCTCTAGCCGGATGCTTCCCGTTGGTGCTGCAAATGCCAGTGCTGTTTGCACTGTTTGCAACACTCAGGGGTTCGCCATTTTCTGACATAAATTACAACGTCAACATTGAAATTGTCCCGAAAGAACAAATCGAAACTGTTCAACCGCAAGCTTTTGCTACGCCGCCCCAAAATATTTACTTCACAGGTACTTTTCACGCTCCAATTGTGGGCGTGATTCCAGGCGGCAACAAACTCGCAGTCGGCGACACAACCAAAATAAATTTTCAAACCTCAGAGGGCAAAGCTCTCCAAGCCATAGCGGCAGAAAATAAAACCGAAATAGACCTTGAACCTCGCTGGAAAGTTATCAAAGGCGAAGAACTCGTCAAGGTAGACGAACAGGGCAACATCACAGCCTTAGCGCCCGGCGAAGTCACTGTTGAAGGCATAATCCCCGGATTGGCCGCCAACAAAGGATTCCTGTTTATTGAAGCTCTAGGTCGCGTTGGCGCGATCGACCCAGACGGTAAAATCCACTGGGATATTTTGGTGATGATCCTGGGCTTCGGCATCAGTTTGTACATCAACCAAACCCTTTCGGGACAAGCACAAGGGCCAAACGACAACCCCCAACAGGCGACAGTCAACAAACTGACACCAGTCATATTTTCGGGGATGTTTTTGTTCTTCCCGCTGCCCGCTGGCGTGTTGATGTATATGCTGATTGCTAACATCTTCCAAACAGTTCAAGCGTTTATTTTGTCCAAAGAACCGCTGCCGGAAAATCTTCAAAAAATTGTGGATGAAGCAGAGGCGAAAACCCAAAAAGAACAGGGATTAGATGTACTTCCCTTTGAACCCAAGCGTTCTAAGAAAAAGGCTTGATTTTAACAATGAAAGAATCTCAAATGCAGCGCGGACAGCAATGGTTAGAAGAACTTCTAAAACTGTCCGCACTTCCCTCAGAAGTGGTATGCGAACAACAAAAAGATTGCTATTGGATGACAATAGATCGAAGCAATCTGACTCCCGAACAAGTTGCTATCTTAGTAGGGCCTGACGGTGATGTACTAGATGCGATTCAGTACCTGTGCAACGCGGTTGCCAACATAGGTAACGAATCAGATGAGTCCATTCCTTATACAGTTGAACTCGATGGCTATCGCATCCGCCGCCAAGAGGAATTGCGCTCGATGGCTGAGTATGCAGCAGATCGAGCGCGATCGACAGGATCTGAAATTGAACTAAAATCTTTGTCTTCGGCAGAACGCCGTCAAGTCCACGGCTTTTTGAGCGAATTTGAGGATCTAGAAACTTACAGTCAAGGACATGAACCCGATCGGCGTTTGGTAGTGCGCCGGCGCTGAACCCGCCCAAAAACGTCCCCGAATTAAGTCGTGGAGATCCTAAAATTTTAGACTTTTGTTCAAACTCCCAGATTAAATGCTGCAAGTAAAATCTAAAATCTAAAATCTAAAATCGACTCGGCGTTTGGTAGTGCGTCGGGGCTGACGGTAAAAAAGGAAAAAAGGAAAAAGGAAAAAGGAAAAAGCCCAAATTAGCTATTCCTTTTGACTTTTGACTTTTGCCTTGAGATCAAAAGAAGAAAACGGCGAAAGACGATTATGGAGACAATTTATATCCCTCATCTACTCACAAAATTAGAGCGGAAAGAGGTTATTGATTTTGAAGAACTTATTCCCGATTTAGAAACTCTTACTCCCGTGCGGGGACGGCTGCAAGTTACTCACCAAGGTAATTATCTGGAAGTGAAGGCAAAAGCAGAAACAATTGTTACCTTAACCTGCCACAGATGCTTGAAACAATACAATCATCGTTTGAAACTCCAATCATCAGAAATAATATGGCTGCAAGAAAAAATCGACATACAAAATTCAAGTTCAGGAGAATTTGAAGTTGATTTAGAAGATTTGGTGGAAAATTTGTCGCCTGCAGGCTATTTCTCTCCGAGTGACTGGGTGTACCAGCAAATGTGTTTGGAACTGCCGCACAAACAGCTATGCGATAGTGAATGTCCGGGAATAGATTTAAATGATGATGGTGCAGAGACAGAAAGCTCAAAAACATTATCTGACAGTCGCTGGGCATCTCTGGCAGCGCTTAAACGGCAATTGCCTTAGTCATTAGTCATTAGTCATTAGTTATTAGTCATTAGTTATTAGTTAGTTATTAGTCATTACTCAAGAGTCATTAGCTAATGAAGTATTTGAGTTTTGCTTTTACGCGCGAGTGCGATCGTCCGGAGCGCCCTCAAACAAACAAAAAATATTTTTAGTCTCCGAAACAAATGCTTTTATAGCTAACCACTAACTGTGGAATAACGAGTACCAAAAAAACAACACCAGCTAGCAACCAATGACTAATGAGATCGTACCAGGTCGATTGCAATAACAAAAACGGTTCGTAGTGTAGACTTTAGTCCGCATTATTTTGCATTCTAAAGTCCACACAACTCCTATTTGAGATCGGTCAATCTACCGGACAGGATATGACTAATGACTAATGACTAATGACTAATGACTAATAACTAATAACTAATAACTAATAACTAATAACTAATGACTATTTTTAGCGATGAGTTTGAACTGCTGCTACGATCGCGCTACCCCCTAATTTATATTCCCACACGGGAAGAAGAGCGCGTCGAAGTGGCGATCGCCCAATGCGCCAAAAAACAGGGTTCTCGTGCAGTCTACATCTGGGATTTTGTTGACGGCTACCAAGGCAATCCCAACGATGTCGGTTTTGGCAAGCGCAACCCGCTGCAAGCTTTAGAATTTCTCGAAAAATTGCCCGCATCCGCGCCGGCGATCTTTATTTTGCGAGACTTTCAGCGGTTTTTGGAAGATGTTTCGATTTCCCGCAAGTTGCGGAATTTGGCGAGACTACTCAAATCTGTACCCAAAAATATTGTGATCGTATCTCCGATAACTTCGATCCCCGAAGACCTCAGCGAAGTAATCACGGTTTTGGAGTTTCCCCTGCCTGCTGCTGCGGAAATCAAAATTGAGGTGGAAAGACTGTTAGGGGCTACCGGACAAGTTATAGAAGGGCGTTTGCTGGACGAAACGGTGCGCTCCTGTCAAGGTCTGTCGATCGAACGAATCCGGCGAGTTTTGGCAAAGGCGATCGCCACCAGAGGCGAACTGCATCCAGACGACGCGGAACTGATTTTAGAAGAAAAGCGCCAAACCATCCGCCAAACTCAAATTCTCGATTTTTACCCGGCCCGCGAAAATATCTCGGATATCGGCGGTTTGGACAATCTCAAAGAATGGCTGCTGCGGCGCGGCGGTGCTTTTTCCGAACGAGCCCGCCAATACGGTTTACCGCATCCCAGAGGCTTGTTGTTAGTCGGAATTCAAGGAACAGGCAAATCCTTAACTGCAAAGGCGATCGCCCACCACTGGCATTTACCCTTGCTGCGATTGGATGTCGGGCGCTTATTTGCCGGATTAGTCGGCGAATCGGAATCGCGCACCAGACAAATGATTCAGCTAGCGGAAGCCTTGGCCCCTTGCGTGCTGTGGATTGACGAGATTGATAAAGCTTTTTCGGGATTGGACGGTAAAGGCGATTCCGGGACAACCAGCCGGGTGTTCGGGACTTTTATTACTTGGCTGGCCGAAAAAACTTCACCGGTTTTTGTAGTCGCTACGGCCAACAACATCCAGTCTTTGCCGCCGGAAATGCTCCGAAAAGGCAGGTTTGACGAAATATTTTTTGTGGGTTTGCCCAGTCAGGAGGAACGGCGGGCAATTTTTGAGGTACATTTGTTGCGGTTGCGATCGCACAGTATCAAAAATTATGATTTAGAGCGCTTGGCTTACGAAACTCCCGATTTTTCCGGAGCTGAAATCGAGCAAACTTTGATTGAAGCAATGCACATCGGGTTTAGTCAAAATCGAGACTTTACCACAGATGATATTTTAGAATCAGCTAGTCAGATGGTGCCCTTAGCCAGAACGGCTCAAGAACAAATCCAATTTTTGCAAGATTGGGCGGCTGCTGGGAAAGCTCGCCTTGCTTCTAGATACGGCAGTTTGAGCCGCCGGATTCAGGGATAGTCGATCGAAGCCAGTAGTCAGTCAACAGTCAGCAGTTAACAGTCAACAGTCAACAATGAACAGTGTATATAGCGTTTTCAAGTTTTTAGTGGGTTTTCTGCTAGCGATCGTCCTCATGACAGGCGCTAGCGTGGCGGCTGCACTTTACTTTGCCGCTAAGCTAACTACTGTACCCGAAAAACCTGTTTTTCCCAACGACAAAACAGCAGTTCAGACTGCAGGTGCCAGCCCGAAGTCAACAGCCCAGGCTAGCCCCGTTTCTGTATCTAGCGACGATCCCTCGCCGAAACCGCTGGAACCGGGAGCTTATCGAGCTGTAGTAACTCAGCCGATCGGCTTAATTCTCCGGGACAGTGGCAGCCGAGACTCGAACCGCATTGGCGGTGTTGGTTACAAGGAAAAAGTCGTGGTTTTGGAAGATTCCCCGGACAAAGAGTGGCAGCGAATTCGGATTGAGGATGGCGATCGCGAAGGTTGGGTAAAGGGCGGCAATACCGAAAAAATTGAGGGTGAATAACCGATCTCGCATCTGGCGCTGTGTTTTTCTGGCGGGCGGGACACCCCACAGCAATTTCATCAAACTTGACTGTAAAATTTAGATGCGTCCGGGCTTAGAACTCAGACCAAAAATATACTTATCTCACGATCGGGGCAGCGAAGCATCGCAGCGTACAGGTTGTTCGCCAACGCCGGGTTTTTGCTGTATCTTGTCTCAAATAGCTACACACACATCGATCGCAAGAAGTCAACTTAAATTTATTTGCCCTATTTGGGATGGCAATCTCAGAGGCTGAAACTGTAAGTGCGATCGCCCCTACAAAATCTTGAATTTGACATCAAATCCCAGCGGTGAAAAGGTTTCTCCACCAAAAACCGCACAGAGAAACTAGCAAATTCATAAGTAAAAATTATCTTATCGATGAGAATATGTTAAGAAAATTAGCAAAATTTTAAGCTTAGTTGCAAAACTGAGGGGTGAGTGACCGCAGCAGGAGCAAGAGTGGTAGCTTTGATCCCAAGAAGTAATTTTTCAGCTTAACAGCTACCAAAAATAAAAAATATGTACGACAAACGTCCCGATCGAGATTTGGCGACTGCTGCTGTAACTGCGGCATTAGGAGCTGGAGTTGTTACCTCTTTTGCCGTCAGCAGAGGACAAAACCCGCTGGTAGCTTTGGCAATTACTGTTTTTGCTGCGGGAGTAGCTTTGATTTGCGATCGGTTCGGCTTAATTTAACCGCCAGCAACTGATTTTTTAACAAACAACTTGACCGTAATTCCAGCAGGAGCGGGTTTACCAAAAATAATCGCCAAAAACCAATAATATCATTTCCGGTAACACCGTCAGGTGATGTTGACTGTTGACTGTTGACTGTTAAGAGGGCGGGCACTCTTGGCACCGCCCCTACTGACTGTTGACTGTTGACTGTTGACTCGAATTTATCATTCCGATGAAGAGAGGATTTGATATAATCTGGTAAACCCGCACCTTCGCTCGGATAGTACGATCGATCGACAAAACAAGATATCCTTCCTAAATTAGATGGGGTAGCGCGTCAGGAATCGATCGCTGCATCAGGAACAGCCTCACTTGTGTTAACAGTGCAGAGACTAGCTTTATTCTCGGTGGAAAGCACCTGAAAAGCTTAAATTAGGGATACAACAAGCAGATAGCAAGATTGCAAAAATAGCAGGCACAAGGTTTCCGATATAATTGTCAACAATCGCTGCTTAAAAAACAGTCACTCAACTGCTATCTGGAAAAGTTCAATTATGTTCGCCCTCTCTGCGTCTCCCCTCTCTGCTACTTTATTTTTTGCTTTATTATTGATATTTCCCACTGGTGCGATCGCTCAAATTATCCCCGATCGCACCCTGGGCACTGAAAATTCCCGTACAGTATCCGACACCATCAATAACTTACCCTCAGATAGAATTCAAGGCGGTGCAACTCGCGGAGTAAATTTATTTCACAGTTTCGGAGAATTCAACGTCGGTGAAGGCAGAGGCGCATATTTTGCCAATCCCAACGGCATTCTTAACATTTTCACCCGCGTCACAGGTGGCAATTCTTCCAATATTTTAGGAACATTGGGAGTCCAAGGAAACGCCAACTTATTTTTAATTAATCCTAGAGGAATTATCTTCGGCCCCAATGCGCGATTAGATTTGCGCGGGTCATTTATTGGTTCAAGTGCTGATAGTATTGTTTTTAACAATGGGTTTGAATTTAGCAACACTAACCCCCAAGCAGTAGCCTTATTAGCAATTAATATTCCTGTGGGTTTGAGATTTAGAGAAAATCCCGGCACAATTGTCAACACTTCCCAAGCAATCGGCCCCACACCAACCTTACCGCCCCTACCCATAGAAATTCCTGTTTCTAATAAACTCGGTTTAGCAGTAGATCCGGGTCAAACTTTAGCATTAATTGGTGGTGACATTCAATCGCAAGGAGGAAACTTAACAGCTTATACCGGACAAATATTATTAGGAAGTGTAAAAAGTCCAGGTTTAGTACAATTTGAACCAACCGCTTTAGATGTGAATTTAAACTATGACAATATTGCCAATTTTGGCAATATTGAAATGAACGGTGCATTGATAAATACCAGTGGATTAGGAGGTGGAAAAATTGACATCAGAGGTTCAAATGTCACCGTCACCAGTTCGGGAATTTACAGCCTAACACTGGGAAATATTGATGGTCAAGGTGTTAATATAAATGCCCAAAACTTGCGAGTAGACAAAGGATCGCAAATTCTCACCGCCACATTGGGAGATGGGAAGGGGAACAATTTAAACATCCGCGCTACTGACTCAGTAGAAATGACCGGGCTGGGAATTGAAGGCTATCAGACATTTTATAGCCAATATTTACCATCGGGAACCTTCAACCCTTTTCAACCGCAAATTGTTCTGAGCGCTGGTACTGCTGGCAGTGGAGCCGCCGGAGAGATTAACATTGACACCGGGCGGCTGCTGCTGCGCGATGGGGTACTGGGCGGTACAATCACTTTTAGTGCTGGAAATAGCGGAAATCTGAATATCCGCGCTAACACCGTCGAACTCGTCAGTTCAGCGCTCAGCAGCGGGACAAATCGCGGCAGTATTGGCTCTGGGGGCAGCATAACTGTTGAGGCTCAACGGTTAATCATGCGTGATGGCTCCAATCTCGTCACAAATGCCCGCAGCGATGGAGCATCGGGAAATATAGCGATTAAAACAACTGAATCTGTAGAATTGTCGGGGAGTCTGCCTGGAAGTACGGCGCAAACAGTTCTCGGCACTAACTCTTTTGATGGGAAGGGGAAATCTGGGGATATTACCATCGACACTAAGCGACTGAGTGTTTCTGAGGGAGCCTCAATTACTTTATCGACGGGTGCGATTATTGGCGAAACCGTGTTTTCTACCAGTGGGGGGCCTGGAGGAAATTTAACTATCAGAGCTTCAGAGTCAATAGAAGTGAGCGGCGTATCTGGAGTTTTGGGGAATGCGGGCTTCGCTGCGAGTTCTCTGGCTACTCAAAGTACAAGCTCTGGTAGAAGTGGAGATATCCGCCTCTCAACACCTAAACTAACTGTGCGGAATGGGGGGATTATTTCTGCGGCTTCTTTGAGCGCAGCAGATGCGGGAGATGTTACCATTAATGCCGATCGCATAGAAGTGCAAGGTATCGGGCGTAACAGTCGGTTGAGCAGTAGAATTGAGGCTTCGGCTGGTAGGGCGTTTGTTTTGGTCAATCCCAACGCTACGGGGAATGCCGGCTCGTTGAATCTGAATGTTAATCAATTGATTGTCCGGGATGGGGCAACGGTGAATGTTCAGTCTTTAGGAACGGGAAGGGCTGGCAATATTAATGTTGTAGCTGACTCAATTGCCCTAGATAATAAAGCCAGCATTGACGGTACAACTGTCTCCGGTACTGGGGCAAATATTAACCTCCAAGCGCGAGACATCCAGTTGCGGCGCAATAGCAGAATTACTACCGATGCAGGTGTTTCTGATGGGGGAAATATCAGAATTAATAGCGAGATTCTCGCTACTTTACCCAAGGAAAATAATGATATTACTGCTAATGCCAGGACAGCTAGGGGCGGTCAAGTTACGGTGAATGTACCGAATATTTTTGGTTTTTCAGCCGTTACCCGCGAACAAGCTAGAAGTAGTTTAGGATTGACTGATGCTGAATTTACCGCTTTACAAGTCAATCCTACTGCTTTAATTCCTGCTAGTGACATTGCCGCTATTTCGCAACAGGCGGGCCCAGATTTGCAAGGGGCTGTAACGTTTAGTATTTCGGGTGTGAATCCGGCAGAAGGATTGGTAGAATTACCCCAAAATGTTGTTGATTCAACGACTTTAATTGCCACCAATCCCTGCATACAAAGCCAAGAGAATGAGTTTAGTATTACTGGTAAAGGAGGAGTACCGCCCTCTCCTAGTGATGTGCTCAGCAGCGATTCTAGCCGGTTTAATTGGGTGGAACCGAGTGCGATCGGGAGTTCGAGAACGAATGCGGTAACGGATTTAGCGGAGAGATTGCCGGCGGGTGGCACGGGCGATGGGTTTGTTGGTGGGTCTTCTTCAACAGAAGTTATCCCCGCTGGTGGTTGGGTGATGGACGATCGAGGCCAAGTAATGCTTGTAGGGTACAATCCAATGGCTCAAGTTCCGCAGCGATTGAGGCCTGTTTTGCCTGTTTGCAGGCCGCGCTGAAATGCGTCGATCGCCTAAAACACTGCTATTCGTTGGTGTTTGCTGTTTCAATTCTTAGTAAAGCGGTTGCTGTTGACTGGTGACTGTTGAGAGTTGACTGTTGACTGTTGACTGTTAAGAGGGCGGGCACGGGGGCACCGCCCCTACTGACTGTTGACTGTTGACTGTTGACTTGAATTTATTATTCTGATGCAACCGGAAACCATATTACTTGTCGGTGCGATCGAACTTAGAATGGAACAGCAGGAAGCGAATACTTTTTTAGCGCCGTCTTTTACGGTTAATTGATTGACACTGCGAGGGCTAAAGGCGCGGGGATTCTTGATTCACACGATCGATACCAAATCCGAGTTTGCTATCCCTTTATCTTCTGATTCTTCTCTTTCCTTTTCTATTGGTGCTTTTGGCGTGTTGCAGGTTGAATCGTAAAGGGGATATGTTACCCGGATTTGAGATGATTTGCCGATCGAGAATTGCTTCGACATCAGTAGCAGTCATTTCTTCCTAAGCGATCGCAAGTTTCACCCTTTTTTGTCAGGAACTTTCGGCTTGCAGTTTTCGTATAGTAGAATTGTGAAATTGCAGACTGCGATCGATCGGCAACGCACCGCCGGGCCGTGCTGTTGAATTCGCCAAACGGGAATTGTTTAGCTAAGATGCTACTATATTTGTTGAGGTTAAACTGGTTGACTTTTTCGCGATCCGTCCCCAGGCTAAGTGCTTTGTTGCCGTTGAACTATACTGTCTTTATTGCTTCACCGACATCATTAAATTATTCTCGCTTTCCGCTGGCTTTAAATTGAAAAACCAGCATTAATTGGACCTCCGAGACGATCTTTCTATGCTAGAGGTTGTGAAGTAAAAGCACTGGAGATTTTACAAAGATTTACAGAACTATCTCTGCCTTTGTTCGATCGGTTAAACTTGAGCTTGAAAAAAGCCGTCCTTCTAGAACGGGGTTTTAAACCCAGTTTTTTGATAAAATTATGGAATCCCTCGCCTACATCGAACTTGCCCTGGTTTCGGAAGCACCAGCTTCACCTCAAATTTTTGCCGACCTAAAATGCCCGCACTTATCCAGCCAGACTTATATCCGCTTGCTGTCTCTGGCTTTGATGCTTTCGGTTTTGAGCGCGGCCGGTTCGGCATTAGCTCAAATAGATCCGGGAAATCCCAATGTGCGATCTGTTCAAGATAGGTTGCGGGATCTGGGATATTTCAACAGAAGTTCGACCGGTCAACTCGGCCCTGTTACTAAACGAGCTCTGACAGACTTTCAGCGAGATTACGGACTGTCTCTGACTGGAAGACCCGATCGAGCTACGGCGATTGCCCTCAACCGTTTAGCCGCTGACGATCGACCTTTTCAAACTATTTATACAAACTATACCGAGCTGCGTTACGGAGACAGGGGCGCAGATGTTTCGGATCTCCAGCGCAGGTTGCAGCAGCTAGGCTACTTCAACGCGCATCCCACAGGGAATTTTAGCCAAGTTACTCTCAATGCGGTGAGATACTTCCAGCGAATCAATCGGCTGCGGGTGACAGGAGTTGCAGACAGGCAAACTTTAGCTTTGCTGTTTGGTTCGATCCGGCCGATTCCCCCCGCTAAGCCTGGGGGGAATATTTCGGGAAATGCCGGTTGCAAGGGGCTGCGGTTCGGGGACAGAGGCGCGACGGTAGATTTGATCCAGCGGCAGTTAAAAGCTTTGGGCTATTTTGAAGGTGACATTGACGGCAAGTTTCGCGAACGCACTCTCTACGCTGTGACTCGTTTTCAGCAAGATTACAATCTGGTTTCTGACGGCTGCGCTGACACTGCTACTTTGGTGGCGATAGATGCCCAGATGAGGGCAACTCAAACTACTTTATATCCTGGGGAAAATTACGATCGGAGTAATGCCGGAGATTTTCTGGAGTTGGGCGCCACAAGTCGAGATGTTGAACTTGTGCAGCGGCGGCTGCAAGAATTGGGTTATTACAGGAGCCAGATTCACGGTTGGTTCGATCGACCAACTCAGATAGCTTTGATCCGATTTCAGAAAGATAGCGGGCTGTTCGGGACTGGAAGGGTCGATCGCAGCACTCGATCGGCTTTGCGGCACGCTAACACTCAGGCCGCAGCGCCTGTTGTACCCGTCGTCGCGGGTCTGCGGCGGGCAGATCCTCGGCATTAGTGTCCGACAGCTTCGGTCTCGGCTCCACTGTCTGGGCAAAAACCCCGCCCCTTTGTATTTGCAGCCGAGACTCAGCGGGCGGTGCTGCCGTTTCAGCAAAAAACTAGGCTTCGGCGCAAGTGCGATCGCACTTGCGCCGCCAGCTTTTGTTAATAATTGCAACAATCTGTACTTTAAATGCGAAAATAGTGTACTATTACTCGATTAAATCCAGGACGTTGTTGGTGCTCTCGGCGATCGACTTCGGACAAGACCAATTGCTCGAAACCAAAGACGGCCATCCCATCCGCAAAGCTTCGTGGCAAACCGTATGAATAGTTAGCTGGCAGTCTAGCAAGTGCAATCCAGACTTTTCAGATTGTTTCATGCCAATTTTCAAAATCGAATCGTTGTTAAACTCGATCGTTCTGTTGCACTGAACGCAGACTAAGTGGTGGTGGTGGTGCGGATAAGGCTGGTTTATTTCATAGTGTTTGTGACCTTCTGCTAGTTCTAGTTCCCGGAGGAGGCTCATCCTTGCCATTAACTTTAAAGTTCGGTAAATGGTAGACAAGCTAATGTTTTCTCCGCGATTTTTTAACAAAGTGTACAAATCCTCGGCACTCAGGTGATTGCCTTTGGGGAGGTTCTGAAACACGTGCAAGATGGTTTCCCGTTGGGGAGTCATCCGCCACCCTTTGTCATTGAGTTCGGATTTAAATGAAGACGCGGTGTAAAGTGCCATAGTGACCCTCTCAAGAAAGTCTGCCTATTGACAATCATACACAACGATCGAGCTATTTTGCAAATATCGGAGCTTATTGAAAAAAGGTTGAGGAAAAAATTTAGTTTTTGATATTTTTCGATCGCCAACAGGCCATTCGATTTTCCATTTTTCGATTCCAGATACTCTCGATTGAGTCGGTGGATCGATCGCGTGGCAGGTACCACAGGAGAAATTCGCACGGTCAAAAGCCCTAGACAGACGACAGGGAAAGTTTAGAAGTAAATAATCATAACTTCTGCCTTCTATCTAGATCCAGAAACCGACAGTAAATGCACGCCCACTAATTTAATTGAGAGACTCCAGATAGTCGCGGACGCGGTTGCGGCGCTTGGGTTGGCGGAGTTTTTGCAAAGCCTTGGCTTCAATTTGGCGGACTCGCTCGCGGGACAAGTCCAGAGCGCGACCGATTTCTGCCAGCGAGTAGGGGTGTCCGTCGCCCAAACCAAAGCGCATCAAAATTACATCCCGTTCGCGGCTGGTCAAATCTGCCAACAGTTGCTGCAAGTCGCGGTGCAAAGCTTCTCGCATCAGCATTTCTTCTGGGGAGATGCTGTCAGTTTCGAGCAAGTCGCCCAATTCTGTATCTTTTTCGTTGCCTACTTTAGTTTCCAGAGAAACAGAGCGCGGGACTCGCAGCAAAACTTCTCTGACTTGAGAACTCGTCATCTCCAGCTCGATCGCGATATCTTCGATCGTCGCTGTCCGACCTTTTTCTTGAGAAATTTTGCGCTGGGCCTTCTTGATTTTGTTAAGTTTTTCGGTGATGTGGACGGGGAGGCGGATGGTGCGACTTTGAGTAGCTATCGCCCGCGTAATTCCCTGGCGAATCCACCAGTAGGCATAGGTGCTAAACCGATAGCCCCGCATCGGATCGAACTTTTCGACCGCTCGCTCCAGTCCGAGAGTACCTTCTTGTATTAAATCCAGCAATTCTAAACCGCGATTTTGATATTTTTTCGCCACCGAAACCACCAGGCGCAGGTTCGCCTTAATCATGTGGTCTTTCGCTTCGATGCCTTCTGCTTGAATTTTTTCGATCGCCTCCACCGACATCTCTGCTAATTCTGCCCACTGGCGCTTGCCTTCGGACATAAGTCGCTTCAGTTCGGGCACGTCGCCGACACCAGCAGTTAATGCCCAGCGTTCCAGCGAAGGTTTGTGTCCCAACTGTGCAGACAGGCGATCGCGCACCTCAATTAACTGCACGAAGCGCCCAATTAGCCCTTCTTCCTCGGAGGCTACGGTATTACGCAATTCCAGCAGTTTGATATAGCGTTGAACTTTTTGAGCTTCTGACACTTCTTCGTCTCTACCCAAGAGACGAACCCGACCGATTTCTTGTAAGTACAGGCGCACTAAATCTGTCGTGCGGCGGCTGGCATTTTTTGGCAATTTGGATGCTGCGTCTGCATCTTCAGCCTCTGCAGCGCGTTGGTCGATGAGTTCGTCCCCTGCTTCCTCAGCATCTTCATCCAACACATCTACATTTTGCAAGGGATTTACTCGCAGTTGTTCGTCGAATTCAGCTTCAGCGTAAAAAGAGGTGGCTGGCATAGTGATTTTCTCAGTTGCTCCGGGTGAAAAGATGCTACGCTTAGCGGTTATTTGTAATTATGATGCCCGCTTTGTTAAGACGAAGCATCACCGCTTTTTGTTTCTTTACTAACTTTCCTGACTTTTTTGCTGTTGCAGAGAGCGAACTTTGGCGGTTCCACTTCTTTTAGCAAGATTCAGGAAAACGCTAAGAACTTTCTGATGTAACAGGTTGAAGGCCCGAAAAGTGCGTTGTACTTCTTTGTTTGTATAGCTAGTATAGATAGTTACTGGCTAAAAACAAGTGACGTTCGTCAGAAGTTAAGTTAATCTTCATCACCAATAACCTGGTTCCCGATCACTTCGGAAAATCACTGACTTTTTTAATAAAACTTTATATAACTCGGCCCTCTTGATTGAATTCCCGCAGTTGGCGGAAGTTAAATCCGTTACAGGTTATGAGCTTCCGAGTTTGTCCCCTCCGCGTTACCGAGTCAGTCGCTGACACAAAAACCGGGTTTCCTGAGAAAAATCGCGGATTTAAACCCAGAAGTTTGAGGAAAAAACCCAGTCGATCGATATTTTGGGCGTAAGTTGGGAGTTCGATCCGGCGACAAGCCGATTTTTTTTTGCTGTTTGCTGCTGCTTGCGGGTTAACCGATACTTTTTCGCATCAGCATCAAAAACCGGATTTTTGCAATCACCCACACAGAAAGCGCAGGTTTTTTGCTGTTGCCCGGTTGCGGTATTGTAGTTTTGCTGGACGCACGGGCGGCGATCGGCTTTTACAACCAAAATAGTTGATTGAAACCCTCAATCAGAGTTTAAAAAATCGGTTTCTTTTTCGGCGAGTACCTAAGTCCTATCTGATTGAGAATGGTGTTCTGGGCTTGACTCAACTCAAATTAAAATTGCTATCGCGGGTAAAGTTTCATTAGTTCCCTCACCTGTTCGGCGTGATAGGAACTGCGAGTTAAGGGAGAAGCGACTACTTGCAAGAATCCCAAAGATTCGCCAAACTCTCTCCAAGCATCAAACTGTTCCGGAGGCACGAAGTTTTCCACATTCAAGTGCTTTTGAGTCGGTTGCAGGTACTGTCCAACTGTCAAAATATCGCAGCCGACAGCCCGCAAGTCCTGCATCGCCTCCCGAATTTCGCTGTCTGTTTCTCCCAGTCCCACCATGATGCCGGATTTGGTGTAAACTCCCGGTGCTAGTTGGCGGCTTCGCTGCAACAGTTCGAGGGTGCGATCGTACTTTGCTTGCGGCCGCACCTTCCGGTAAAGTCGCTTTACGGTTTCAGTATTGTGGTTGAGTACATCGGGGCGGGCTGCGAGAATAATTTCTAAAGCTTGCCAGTTGCCGCACAAGTCGGGAATCAAAACTTCTATGGTTGTATCGGGCATTGTCGATCGTACCGCTTGAATGCACTCGACAAACGCAGACGCGCCCCCATCCGGCAAATCGTCCCGGTTGACAGAGGTAATCACAACGTGATTCAGTTTGAGCCGCTGCACCGCCTGCGCCAATCTTTCGGGCTCCGTCGGATCTAGAGGTTGGGGCTTTTTCTCAAAATCGATATCGCAGTAAGGACAGGCGCGGGTACAAGCCGGGCCCATAATCAAAAATGTCGCAGTACCCGCGTTAAAGCATTCCCCAATGTTCGGGCACGACGCCTCTTCGCAAACCGTATTCAGGGATAAATCCCGCAAAATTTCTTTAACGTTGCCGACGCGCTCCCACTGGGGGGCCTTAACTCGCAACCACTGGGGCTTAACTGTCACGCCTGTTTCCGCCTAAATAGTGTTTTACAAATCATTATATACGAGCTTGGTGAATTAGAATTGAATGTGATATTCTAAAAATACAGTTACTAAATTCGGGATGTAGCGCAGCTTGGTAGCGCACCTCGTTCGGGACGAGGGGGTCGCAGGTTCAAATCCTGTCATCCCGATTTTCATTCCTAAATTTGATATGCGATCGCCAGTAAGTTTGCTTTGGGTTAGTTTTGGGCTGTGTCAACGCAGCTTTATGCCAATTCCCCATTGTCTTAACTTTTCTGGGGTACTCTTTTGCCTGGAGTAGCCTATGAGGATTTATTTGACCTCTGGTTGAATATATCGTCCGGCTGTCTATACTTGTCGTGGACTGAAATTGTCGATCGAGCAGTTAATTCCCCTTGACCGCGAAAAACAACTGTTACCGCTATTTTTGCAAAGCAATGTAAAGAATCAGGTGTCAAGAATCTGAGCAGCAGTAAAGAGTAGAGAGCAAGTCTGAATATTCTCCCTCTCTTGAGATTCGGGACAGTATTTGATTGTATTTACTCGATTCGATGCTGAGAAATTTTACCAAGGTTTGAAACCAGAGGCAAGTAAAAACACTGCCCTAGTATTTCTTAACGATTTCTTAATCAAGATTTACACCTTGAGGTAGATGTATTAATACCTAAATAAGCTTATAATGATGACTTATTTATAGTAATTATCAAATTTATCCAAAAATCGGAGGATATTTTAGTGCAAAGAACTGGCAAAGCCTTCGGCTCCTGCTCTCGCTGCGAAACGGTACCCGAAAAAATAGAGGGCAGCGGAGGCTTATACCTGTGGTTCCCAGTATCGCACACGCTGAACAAGGTTATTTCTGCACTCACCACGACCAAACTTCAATTCCAGCTTTTACCGGAGAGCAAGTGTTTGTACATTAGCCTTGAGGGAATAACCAAAGAAAACTTTAGCGTCCTAGCCTCATCGAAGCTAACAAATCAAGAGTTGAAAGATACAAAAGCTTTGTGGATGCGGGAATTTGAACAGCCGCAATTTAGCGATTTTTATCGCAGCACTTCCTTAGACTCTTTTATTAACTTCAGCAATTCTGATTGGCTGTTAGATTTATTGTACGAAGAAAGAATTACTACACATTTTCAGCCCATTGTTTATACGTCAGATACTTCTAAGATTTTTGCCCACGAAGCGCTACTCCGAGGTATTGACGAGCAAGGAAACTTAATTCCTCCGGGTCGGATTTTTGGTCAAGCTGAATCAGCAGGTATAATTTTTCAACTAGATGCTTTAGCCCGGACTCGCGCTATTCGCGAAGCCAAGGTACACGAGATCGAAGAACTGCTTTTTATTAATTTCTCTCCTACTGCTGTTTACGATCCCGCTACGTGCCTGCGAATGACGGTGCAGGCTATTGATGAATCGGGAATTCCTCACAGCAATATTGTTTTTGAAGTAGCGGAATCTCAGCACCCTCCCGATATGGATCACTTGATTAAGATTCTGAGGTTTTACCGAGAAGCCGGATTTTTAATTGCTCTGGACGATTTTGGCAGCGGTTCTTCTAATTTAAATTTGATGCACCAGTTGCGGCCGGATTTTCTAAAGTTGGATATGCAATTAATTCGCAACGTCCATCAAGATTTTTATAAGGCACTAATTACTGAAAAAATGTTAGAAGTTGCCGCTCAATTGGAGATTAAAACTGTTGCTGAAGGTGTGGAGACTGTGGAGGAGTTGGAGTGGGTGCGACAGCGGGGAGCGGATTTTGTTCAAGGTTTTTTGATTGCTAAGCCTTGTTCTCCGCCGCTGACAGTTACCAGCCATATTGGTGGCGTAGAAGCTGTTTCTTTGTCTGGCTAAACGCTCAAATTTGCTCGTTTCCAGGTTCTGTCTCCAATAAAACAAGACAAGTTCGAGGCAGAGTTTCTAGATATTCATTACCAGGAAGAGCCTGGTAACGAGAAATCAGAAAATCAGAAAATCAGAAAATATTAAACGCTCAAATTGCGGCGCAAAAAGCTTTCTAGGGATTCCATTCTCATGTTGTAGATTGACTCCAAGTTTTGCACTTCTTCGGGAGTGCAGAAAAACTCGTTAGCCAGCAATACCCGCAAAGTTCCTAAGCTTTTTTGAGCTTGAGGATTCAACAAACCCAAGACATTTCGCAATCCGTCAAACACAACCAGCGGCGGGTTAATTACCAGAGGTTCGCGATTGAACAAGCGTCCGAAAATTCGGGCAATATCGTCTCTGCTCAGAACATCGGGGCCGCCGACTGCTAAAATTTGGTTGCGCGCGCCTTCGACTGTTGGCGAGTCTACGGCAATTTTTGCTAAGTCGTCGGTACTGACAACGGAGGTGCGGTTTTTGCCATCGCCAATCAGCAGGTAAATTCCGGTTTCTCGAAATCTTTCTGCTAGTGGCAGCAGGCTGGAAGCAAAACCGGCGGGCCGCAAAATGGTATAGTTTAATCCGCTGTTTTGCAGATATTTTTCGACTTCTCGTTTGGCTTTGAATACTGCGGAATCTTCGTATCCGCGATCGACTCCCAGTACAGAAATAAAGACAAAATGTTCAACTCCGGCTTCTTTGGCGCAGTCGATCAGTTCTATGTTGGCGCGGTAGTGTACTGCTTGAACGTCGCCGCCTGTGCCGTGGGTGCTGATGATGTACTGCACTCCTTGGCAGGCTTTTTTAATATCTTTGTCTTGTTTCAAGTCGCCGATAAAAATTTCTGCGCCTCGGTTTTCTAGTTCCGAGTAGCGAGATGCGAGGCGAACAAAGGCGCGGACAGACTTGTCTTGCTGTCTGATTTCTCGTACTATTCGGCGGCCTAGGGCGCCTGTTGCTCCGGTTACTAAGAACATGATTTTTAGTCGTTGGTTGCTATGGGAGAAGGAAGAAGGAAGAAGGAAGAAGGAAGAAGTTAGGGTTTTAGAAACCCGGTTTCTTAAATTTCTAGTTGCTTAACCTAAGATTTATGGTAGAAACCGGGTTTCTTTTGCCAAGCATCGCCTAGGGTTTTAGAAACCCGGTTTCTTAAATTTCTAGTTGCTTAACCTAAGATTTATGGTAGAAACCGGGTTTCTTTTGCCAAGCATCGCCTAGGGTTTTAGAAACCCGGTTTCTTAAATTTCTAGTTG
>NZ_JADEXD010000054.1 GCF_015207285.1 Tychonema sp. LEGE 07203
GGCTGGGGCTGGGGCAGAGGCTGCGGTTGCGCCTGCTCCTTGTTTCTGAGCTTCTGCGATTTCGGCTTCTGTTTCTGCTACTAGGGCGATGGCTGCTCCCACGGTCGCAACTTCGCCGGCTGGGACGATAATTATTGCTAGATAGCCTTCGTAGAAAGACTCGACATCCATGTCGGCTTTGTCGGATTCAACCACGACTACCGTTTCGCCTTTTTCTACTTTGTCTCCGGCGGATTTGACCCAAGAAACTATTTTGCCCTCTGTCATGGTAGAACTCAGGGCTGGCATGAAAACTTCGCGAATCATCTGTAAAAAGTCCTTTTGAGTTAGTAATAGGTAATCGGTATTTGGCAATTGATAATTGGCGACCGGCCACCAGCAATATTTATTATTATGCCAGTCTCTCGCCCTAGAATGTGTGACTGTTTGCTCAAAATGCGAGCATCTCACTTTTCCCAAAAGTATTTTTTACGACTTGCGAGCGTCCCCGCTCGCAAGCTGATATATTTGTAGTGCGAGCTCTTAAAAAGCTCGCACTACAAATACAAAGCACTTCTGGCTCCGCTAAAAATTACCTATCATATCGTTTCCGCTAGCATCGGAATAGTAAATTCAGGCGTTGACAGTTAACAGTTAACTGTTAACTGTTAACATCATTCCGATGCTAGCGGATTTGAGATCAATTGCCAATTGCCAATTACTAATTGCCAATTACCAATTTCTAAATATCACCTCGAATTTCTTCGACTATGCCGTCGCGGAGCAAAACTTCTACTTGCATTTTTTGAATCAAGTTTTCTCCCACCCCCACTGTGAAGGTGCCGTCAATTTGACCTTGACTCACTTCTTGTTCGAGGTCTAGCACCTGTACTTGCTGGAGCTGTTGCAGGTTTTGGTTTTTCTGTTCTAGCAGTTTACTTTTTTCTTGATTCACCTGCACTTGAATATTTTCTATTTGCTGCATTACTTGCGGCCCTGGGGGTTGCAGGCTTTGCTTTTGGATTTCAGAAATCATCCGGCTCCCTTGCATTTCTAGCTGTTGTAGCTGAGAATCTATTTGGTTGATTTGGGCTTGGAGTTGTTGTTGAGCTTCTTCTTTCCAGCGGGGAGTAACGACGACTTTAACGTTAATCGATCGCTTCAAGAGTAATTGTGGTTCCATAAAGTTGTTGCTTGTCAATTGCGAAGTAGGGATTAGCCGTCAGTCATCAGCCGTCAGTCATTAGTCGGTCAACATTGCCTGATGACTGAGGACTCGGACTCTGGACTCGGGTGTTGGGATAATTTTTGCTTCTCCATTCCCCAAGTCCTGCGAATATTTTCAAAACATCCCGTCAATCATATCGCGGTAGTGTTCAGTCACAACCGGGCGCTTAATTTTCAGGGTCTGGGTCAACATTCCATTTTCCATGGAAAATGGCTCCTGAATCAACCGGAACGGCCCGATGCGATCGTCCGCGCGGTATCCGGGGCGATTTTTCACCTCCCGGTTCAACTCTTGGCGGAATAAGTCTTGAATTGTCTTGCTATTCCAGTCAATTTCCTGTATTGGCGGATTCTGAGTTTCGCCCCATTTCAGTACGGCTTCTGGATTGGGGACAATTAAGGCGCCGATCGATTTTTGGTCTTGACCTACTACGATAATTTGGTCGATGTAGGGGCTGCGGAGGCAGGCATCTTCGATCGGCTGCGGTTCGATGTTTTCGCCGTTGCTGAGGACGATCGTATCTTTTGCCCGCCCAGTCAAAACTAAATCGTTTCCCGGTGTCAGCCAGCCCAAATCGCCGGTGTCGAACCAGCCCATCGAGTCGATCGCCTTTGAGGTAGCTTGGGGATTGAGATAATAGCCCGCCATGATTTGCGGCCCTTTTGCCAATACCAAGCCGCGCTGGCCCGGAAGCAGTTGTTGCCGAGTCTCCGAATCTACTATTTTAATTTCCGTACCCGGAATAGGCCCTCCTGCGGAACCTTTGAGGTTGTGCCAAGGGCGGCGGACGGTTAAAACCGGGGATGTTTCGGTCAAACCGTATCCCACCAACAAACCGATATTGGCAATTTCAAAGAAATTGTCTAAATGCGCGGCCAAAGAACCGCCGCCGCTGATTGCCCACTTAAAACGTCCTCCCGTAGCTTCCCGGACTTTTTGGTAAACGAGTTTTTCGGCAAGGGCGTAAACGGGCGACAACAGAATGGTTTTGATCCGGGCAATCAATTTTTCAGAAACTGAGGCCGGTTGTAAATTGAGAGTTAATCCTTCGACAATCCGGCGGGCTTCTATGTATTGTTGGCTGGCAGATAACAGGAAATTCACCAATTTTTGTTTGTTGGGCGGCTGTTCCCGAAATTGCTTTTGTACTGCCTCGTAAATCGATTCCCAGATGCGCGGAACGCTGACCATGTACTGGGGTTTGTAAGTTTTAAAGTCTTGTTTGAAATAGCGAATGCTGGTGTAAATTTGGGTGCATCCTTGGGAAAACATGAAATATTCAACCGTGCGTTCGTAGGCGTGCCAACTGGGGAGGATGCTGAGAACGCCATCGCCGGCTTCGGGCTGGAGAATTGTCCCGAAGGTGGTGATTTGGTGCAGCAAATTGCCGTGGGTCAGCATAACGCCTTTGGGTTTGCCGGTGGTGCCGCTGGTGTAGAGGAGGGTGGCGAGGGTTTGGGGGCTGTGGTTGGTGGGCTTGAGGGGGCGTTGGGCCCCGGCGGTCGTGACTTGGGAAAAATTGACCGTGTTGAGGATTTGGCTGGCTTCGGGTTCTTCGTCGGAGAGGAGGACGATGAGTTGGACGGGCAAATCGGGGAGGCGGTGTTGGAGTTTTTTGAGTAATTCCAGGTTTTCGACTACTAAGGCGGTACTGCCGCTGTCTTGGATGATGTAGAGGAGTTCTTCGGGGTCGGCGGTGGCACCTCGAACGGCGTTGGCTGCCCCGGCGGTCATGATGCCTTGGTCGGCTATCAGCCAGCGGGGGCTGTTGTCGGCGAAGAGGGCGACGCGGGGAGGGACTGTTTCTCCTGGGACGGGTTCGATGCCGAGGGCTTGGAGGCCGGCGGCGAATTGCTGGATTTGGTGGTAGAGGTCGGTGTAGGTGAGTTTGATTTCTGGCTGGCTGTGGGGATCGTGGAGGGCGACGGTTTGGGGAAATCGCTGTTTGACGATCGCCCAAATTTCGGGTACTGATTGGATGGAACTGTAGTCGATCGTGCGGCTGAGGTTGGCGCGCTCGCGATCGGTCATTTGAGGCAATGTGTAAGATGCTGGGCCGTTCATAGGGTATTTTCCGGGGTTTTGGGAGATAAAGTTATTGGGTACAAGTTTAATATCAGAGCTATTTTAGAACTTTCTGGCAGTCTCGTGACAGTTTGCCAACCTGCCGTTGTTTATTCAGAAAATTAGGGATATCAGATGATCGGATTTATAGTTGGACAGAAACAGATTAATTTATCAAGGTCGATCGCACTTGCTTGTTGTGCGATCGTAGCGTTATTTGGAACTGCACTGTCAGTGAATGGCGCAGAAGTGCGATCGGCAAACAAAACATTTGCTGATTGGTGTCGCCAAAAAGCTTCTTTGAGTCCTGAAACTAAGCATACTGTTGAAGTGCTGTTGAAGAAAGCAAAGACTAATGATTGCGCTGTGGCTAATCAGAAACTTTCGAGTCTCACGAAACTCCACCTCGTCGAAGAGAAAATCAGTGACATCAAACCGCTAGCATCCTTGACTAACCTGGAGAAGCTCGATCTCACTAACAATCAAATCGAGGACATCAAACCGCTAGCATCCTTGAGTAACCTGACTGAACTCTTCCTCATTAACAATCAAATCGAGGACATCAAACCGCTAGCATCCTTGAGTAACCTGACTGAACTCTTCCTCGGCAGAAATAAGATCGGCGAGATCGAATCGCTAGTATCCTTGACTAAACTGATTTTGCTCGACCTCGGCAACAATCAAATCATCGATATCAAACCACTAGCATCTTTGACTAACCTGATTCGGCTCGACCTCAACAACAATCAGATCGGGGACATCAAGCCACTAGCATCTTTGACTAACCTGATTCGGCTCGACCTCGGCAACAATAGAATCAGCGACATCAAGCCACTAGCATCCTTGACTAACCTGGGATTACTCAACCTCAACGACAATCGACGAATCAGCGATATCAAACCGCTAGGATCTTTGACTAAACTGGAATTTCTCTACCTCAGCATCAATCAAATCAGAGACATCAAACCATTGCAATCTTTGATTAAACTGAATTCGATCGACCTCAGCAACAATCAAATCAGCGACATCAAACCGCTAGCACCTTTGACTAACTTGGCTTGGATCTTCCTCAATAACAATAAAATCAGCGACATCAAACCGTTAGAATCCTTGACTAACCTGACGAAGCTCGAACTCAACGGAAATCCGATCGCCCCCAAAACTTGTCCGCTCAAGCCAGAGTCTATCTGTCAGTGGGACTTATCAAGTGATTAATAAAACTTTAGAATGATGCCCGATCGCACTTAAATATATCAGTCGCGATGGCTGTGTTGGCGATCGAGTACGATCGCCAATTCTATCCGCACATCGGCTTCAGTCAGGGGGAGATTGTCGGGAAGGGCGATCGGTTATCATCGAGATATCCAGAAATCTCAAATAAAAGTGTTTACTTATCATGCCCACTGTTAAAATTGAAGCCCAAATCTCTGCCTTAGATTTACTTGAAGCTGTTCAGCAATTAAGTCAACCTGAATTAGAGCAATTTATTGAGCAAGTTCTCCAATTCCACGCTCAAAAAATAGCTCCTAGTTTGTCAGCCAAAGAGTCAGAATTGTTAATAAAAATTAATCAAGATTTACCTCAAGAATTACGAGAGTTATATCAAATTTTGCTGGAAAAGCGCGAGCGAGAAACTTTAACCGAATCAGAGTATCAACAGCTTTTAGAATCAACTGAACAAGTAGAAAAATATCAAGCTCAACGCTTAGAATATTTAACTCAATTAGCTCAAATACGTCAAATATCTCTTACCAACTTAATTACACAAATGGGGCTTCAACCAATCAATAATGACTGATAACAAACTTAGTCTTCAACTTAAGCAAGAAGTTAGAACGAGAGCAAAAAGTTGCTGTGAATATTGCTATTCTCAAGAAAAGTTTGCTACCCATAGTTTTTCGGTTGAGCATATTCAACCTTTAAGTAAAAGTGTTGACAGTAATCTTGATAATTTAGCCTTATCCTGTCAAGGATGCAACAACTATAAATACAACAAAACTGAAGGGAAAGATCCCATTACTGGATCGATGGTTTCTCTTTATCATCCTCGACAACAAAATTGGCAAGAACATTTGAGTTGGAATCAAGATTATACTCTAATTATTGGTTTAACGGCTATAGGAAGGGCTACTGTTGAAATTTTACGCTTAAATCGAGAAGGTTTAGTTAATCTACGACGTATTCTCTATGCAATGGGAGAACATCCTCCTTTATGAAAATGATTCTTTCTCAATATAATGAGGTGTAGCACATGGCTTTAAACGCGATCGATAATCCCCTCCCACAGTTCGGAAATAGGATGCAATTTGCCTTCTTTAATTTGCTGTAGGGAGGTACGGAGGCTGGCTAGGACGAGTTCGGCGGGTTCGTCATCGGCATCTGCGGGCGGGGTGACGATGCCGAATCCGAATTCATTTACCTGCACCTGCGGTTAAAAACCGACATAATTTTGCCGCCACCAAGCCCGGACAAACTTAATCTCATCAAACGTATAAACTTCTTGCAAAAAATCATAAATCGCTCTCAATTTTTCATCCCCAATAACTTCAATAGCTTGTACGATTGCCTCCTTCCGTTCCGATTCTACCAACAAATTTATATCAATTTCTCTACCCATCTCCATCAATTCTACGAGATGTCCAGAAATAGTATTGGGACTCATGCCCCGCGCATTGGCTATGCCTTGAACCGTCAAACCTTGTCGGTATAATTCCCAGGTTTGCATCTGCGAATAAGACGGAACATTAGCAAGATTGGGAGGATTAACCACATCAGGAGATGCAGCGCCAGTTGGCAATCCTTGTTCTTTACAAAAAGCGTGAATTGCCTCTAAAAAAACCTTGCCGTACTTATCTCGTTTGTTGCTGCCCACGCCGTAAACATCCTCAAATTCGCTGAGATTTTGCGGGCGTTTTTCTGCCATGTCTCGCAAGCTTCTATCTGCAAAAACTACGTAAGGCGGCACAAATTGTTCGTCGGCAATTTGTTTGCGTAGGGTGCGAAGTATGGCAAATAGACCTTCGACTTCTACAGCCAAAGACCGCACTCTTCCCTGTACTTCCCGCTGTGCTTCTATGGCAATTTCAACAGTGCGTTGGCGTTTCATGATTTCCCAACTTTTCTCGTTGAGTTTCAAAATTGGAAACCCGTCGGTTTTTTCGTCTAATAAACCTTGATTGATCAGCGAACGGCTCAATCTTTTCCAATCCTCCGCGCTTCTGTCTTTGCCAATGCCGTAAGTAGAAAGTTGCTGGTGCTGGTATTGCAATACTTTTTGATTTTTTGAGCCGCGCAGTACGTCAATAATATGATTCATGCCGAATTTCTCTTGGCATCTCGCGATGCAGGAAAGAAATTTCATTGCTTCTATTGTCCAATCTTCAACTGGTTTTTTGTTGCAACAGTTGTCGCAATTGCCGCAATTGCCGGGAAATGAATCGCCAAAATAATTTAATTGGACTGTGCGGCGGCACTCGCTGGATTCTGCATAGTTAATTACTCGCCTTAACTGTTGGCGGGCTATTCGCTGTTCTTGTTCGTCGGGTTTTTGCTCGATGATGTATTCGATGGTTTTGACATCGCCGAATCCAAAAAATAAGGTACAGTGGGATGGTTCGTTGTCTCGGCCTGCGCGGCCTGATTCTTGATAGTAACCTTCGAGATTTTTGGGTAAGTCGTGGTGAATTACAAACCGCACGTCGGGTTTGTTGATTCCCATACCGAAGGCGACTGTTGCTACCATTACTTGTACGTCGTCGCGAATGAAGCGGGTTTGGTTGGTTGTGCGATCGACATCGCTCATGCCGGCGTGGTATGGTAGGGCTTGGATGCCGCTTTGTTGCAATTTGTAGGCAACTTCGTCAACTTTTTTGCGGCTGAGACAGTAGATGATTCCTGAACCGCCTTTTTTTTGGATGATTTGCAAAACTTGGGCAAAACTGTGTTTGGTTTTGGGGCGAACTTCGTAGTATAAATTGGGGCGGTTGAAGCTGGCGACGTGGATGTAGGGATTTCGCAGATTTAGCTGCTGGATGATGTCTTGGCGGACGCGCTCGGTGGCGGTGGCGGTGAGTGCCATAATGGGGATGTTTGGGTAGCGATCGCGCACTCGCTGCATTTGCCTGTATTCTGGTCGAAAGTCGTGTCCCCATTCCGAAACGCAGTGGGCTTCGTCGATCGCAAATGCCGAAATTCCTAATTTTTCTGCTACTATATCCAAAAACGGCAAAAATCTTTCACCCAACAATCTTTCGGGCGCAACGTAGAGCAATTTAATTTTACCTTCGAGAATTGCTGTTTGGCGCGATCGAGTTTCCATCGCGCTCAAAGTGCTGTTGAGAAAAGTCGCCCCAATCCCATTATCCTGCAAAGCTTCCACCTGGTCTTGCATCAGAGCAATCAGCGGCGAAACAACCACCGTCAATCCCGGTTTCAACAAAGCCGGTAATTGAAAACACAAAGATTTGCCACCGCCCGTCGGCATGACAATCATCATATCGCGTTTTTGTAAAGCAGCTTCGACAATTTCCCGCTGCCCGGTGCGGAAAGAGTCATAGCCAAAAAAATGTTTGAGGGATTGTTCGAGGGATGAGGGCGCGAGAGATGTTGGCGGATTCGACCCTGACATTTGCAGTAATTGGTTGTTGACTTCTACCCTATTCTAGGTCTTTTGAGCGCAAATACAGTTACAATATTTGAGAATCTAAATTTAACCAGAGAAACCGATGCCGAAAGCAATTTGGAATGGTGCCGTTTTGGCCCAGAGCGATAAGTGCGAAGTTGTAGACAACAACTATTATTTCCCGGCGGATGCAATCAACCGCGAGTATTTCAAGGATAGCAGCACTCACACTACTTGCGGTTGGAAAGGTGTTGCTAGTTACTACAGTGTGGAAGTCGGCGGGGAAGTGAATAAAGATGCTGCTTGGTACTATCCAACTCCCAAAGATGCTGCTAAAAATATTGCAGGATATGTTGCTTTTTGGAAAGGAGTTAAGGTAGAGGCTTGATATCAATTCCGGTTGAATTCAGAAATAATTGTTGACTGTTGACTGTTGACTGTTGACTGTTGACTGTTTAAACATTTGGACATTTGGCCAAGATCAATGCAATCAGAAATAACTGTTGACTATTGACTGTTTGGACATTTGAATATTTGAATATTTGAACAATACCGATGCAATAGGAAACGATATCACACGAGTGGATAAGTGAAAAAATTGGGGCGGGTTTTGTGCGACTTTTGCACTTAAGCCGCCCCCTCAAATTTTAATCTTTTACCCAAGCAGCGGCTGCTTCCCATCCCAAGCCGCGACGAACAACAGTTGGTTCGCTTGCTGTTAAATCGAGAATAGTAGAAATTTGATAGCCGGGATCGGAATCATCATCGACAATGATATCTACTAACTTTAAAAAACAATCAAAAAGTTCAGCTTTGCCAAAGCTTTCTTCTTTTCCAGACGGCACTGCTGCTGTACCTTCTTCGTCAGTGGTAATGTGAGCGGATGTGGAAACAATCGGATTTCCCAAGGCTTCCACAAGTGCAAAACAAAGCGGGTGGTCGGGAACGCGAATACCGGTGGTTTTGCGTTTTGGACTCATTACCAATTTGGGCACTAACTTGGTAGCTGGTAGCACAAATGTGTAGGGGCCGGGGATTAACCGCTTGATAATTCGATATGCTTCATCGGTGACACTCGCATAGTCTGTGATATTTGACAGTGAGGAACACAGGAACGTTAAAGGCTTATCGTTGGATAGTTGCTTGATCCGCCTGACTCGTTCTACGGCTGATTTGGAGTTGAGATCGCAGCCGATCGCGTAAACTGTATCTGTGGGATAAAGCATCACTGCCCCATCTTTAAGAGCTTTTGCAATCTTCTCGATCCTGTCTCTTTGGGGTGCAACTGGATGCAGTCCGTAAATAATTGCCATGTTAAGATTTTGTAGGCTAAGTGGGCGATCGACAAATGTGCTAAAACAATCAATGTTGAAAATTAATTGCTAATAATGAATAAAATAGCTTATTTTGACTGTCCCACCGGCATTGCTGGCGATATGTGTATCGGAGCTCTACTCCACGCGGGCCTTCCCTTAGAATACCTAATCGAAAAACTCAACTTACTCGGCATTTCGACTGAGTACCAATTGCGGGCCCAATTAGTCCACCGCAATACTCAACAAGCAACTAAATTTTATGTCGATATAGCTGCCGATTTGCCTTTAAAATCAGATAATCCGGCTGCTGACTCCGCCCTAGATCCTTCGGAAACTGAATCCCCAACTTTCGACAACCGCCACCACCACCATCACGGGGAAGAACATTCTCACAGTCACGGCGAAGCAGATGCCGAAATTAGCCACAGTCATCACCGCCATTTGCCAGAAATTGAGCAAATCATCGTCTCTGCAAAATTGCCTCCGCGCGTGGAAGCTTGGAGTTTGGCCGTATTTGGCAAGTTGGCAGATGCAGAGGCTGCAGTACACGGTATCCCCCCAAGCGAGGTTCACTTTCACGAGGTGGGGGCTACGGATGCAATTATTGATATTGTCGGTACTTGTTTGGGTTTGGATTGGTTGGATATTGACGAGTTTTACTTTTCGCCGATGCCGACTGGTGGGGGTACGGTGAAGGCCGCCCACGGTAGGTTGGCTGTACCCACGCCTGCTGTGATGCGGTTGTGGGAAACGCACCGAGTGCCGGTTTATAGCAACGGGATCGATCGCGAATTGTGCACTCCTACGGGAACTGCGATCGCCTGTACTTTCGCTGCTGCTTTTGGCCCGCCGCCTCCGATGCAAGTTCAGGCGATCGGATTGGGTGCGGGTTCTCGCAATCTGACAATTCCTAATATTTTGCGCCTCTGGATTGGGGAGAAGGAAGAGGTGGAGAGGGGGAGAGTGGGAGAGTGGGAGAGTGGGAGAAAGACGGCTACTAATTCCCCATTTTCCATGCCCGATGCCCCATTCCCAATGCCCGATTCTTTAGAAACAATTTGTGTTTTGGAAACGCAAATTGATGATTTGAGTCCGCAGGCGATCGGCTATGTTTTTGATGCTTTGTTTGCGGCCGGGGCTCTGGATGTTTTTACTGCGCCAATTGTGATGAAAAAGTCGCGGCTGGGGGTTTTGTTAACTGCGATTTGTCATCCCGAATTTCAGGAGGCTTGCGAAGCAGTTATCTTTCGCGAAACTACTACTTTGGGAATTAGGCGATCGACTCAACAAAGAACGATTTTGGATCGAGAAATCGAGAAAGTTACAACAGAATACGGCGAAGTGCAAATAAAAGTTGCGAAGTCTGGACAAACGATTGTTAACGTGCAACCAGAATACGAAGATTGCGCGGAAATTGCCCGAGTAAAAAATGTTAGTTGGCGGGAAGTTCATCGGTTGGCGCTGCAAAGTTGGTACGATCGCACTTAATGCTAGTGCGTCGAAACCGGGTTTTTTGGCTAAATTATCGATCGCAGCCGGCAAATTCGGTAAAAACCCGGTTTCTGGAGTCGGAGTGCGTAAATCATCCGTTGATTAAAGCCGTCGGCGCGTGTCTAAAATTTGTTGTTGCAATTCCTCGAAAGCGGGGATTTGTGAGCGATCGTCTTTCTCAAATATCGCCCTCATTTGCTCCATCAGCTCGATCGCCAGCGGTACGCCAAGCTGCAATTGTTCCAAGACATCTCGCTGAGCAAAAACAGCTTCTGGTGTTCCTTCTAGAATCAGTTTTCCGCGATCCATCACAAACACCCAATCAGCCCAGCGGTAGATAAAATCGAGGTCGTGACTTGCTAAAAGGATAGTGGTTCCGGCTGCATGAATTTGTTGCAGCAAACCGATGAGTTGGTTAGTGTGACGCGGATCGAGATAAGCCGTAGGTTCATCTAACAGCAGCAGTTTCGGTTTGAGTACCATGATATCGGCGATGGAAACGCGCTTTTTTTGTCCTAAGCTGAGATTGTGAATTGGTTCGCGGGCGAGTTCGTTTAGATCGAATTGGTCGATCGCCTCTTGCACCATTCTCGCAATATCCGGTTCTGAAAAACCCAAATTGTACAATCCGTAGGAGATATCTTCTTCTACCGTGGAAGCTACTAATTGGTGTTCGGGATTTTGAAAGACGAGTCCGATTTGTTGGCGCAGTTGCGTGAGAGATTTGCGATCGTAGCGAAAGGGTTCACCTTCCCAGCGAATGATTCCCTGTTGCGGTTGGTACAAACCATTTGCTAGCAGGAAAAATGTGGTTTTGCCGCAGCCGTTTTGACCGATCAGCCCGCAGCGCTTCCCGGCGGGGACTTTGAGGCTTAAGTCCTGAATTGCTACTCGCGAACCGCAGGGATAGGAGTAGAAAGTGCGATCGAATTCGAGAATTGGGAGTGAGGAATTAGTCATTAGTTATTGGTTATTGGTTATTGGTTATTGGTTATTTGTGATTGGTTATTTGTGATTGGTTATTTGTTATTTGTTATAATAGCAATCCTCACATCATTTGTATAATTTATTGTAGGGACAATCCCCCGCTCGGTTTCCCCGATCGAGGGTAGGCATTCTTGACACTACCTACAAATTTTTGTGAATCATTTAGGATTGCTATAGTCATCAGTCATCAGTCATCAGTCATTAGTTATTGCTTGCCACTAACAAATAACAAATAACCAATAACAAATAACCAATAACAACTGTCAACTGTCAACTGTCAACTGTCAACTGCCAAAGTTGAATTTCATAACATAGATGCCGCTCAAATAGTTGACTCGCTTCCAATCCTTCAACTACCAATTTTTTAAACCAGCGGCGAAATATCCAGCGCAGGAATTTGTGGACGGGGGGAACTGCGATCGCAATCAAATCCGCAACATAGATCATTGTGTTGAGTCCATACCTGCGAAAACTATCGACATACAAATCAATAGTCGGTAAAATATGAGTAGAAATATCCTCAGTTTTTACTAACGTGAACCCAGCTTGCAATAAGGCAGTATTAAGTTCTTTGACAACATGACAGTTAGAAAACATTCCCTCTGTATAATTAGGATTAGAGCGCATCATATCCGCTAGCAGCAGATAGCCTCCAGGATTGAGTACAGCCGCCGCACCTTTGGCTATATCGACAGCAGACATATACTGGCTGCTTTCGCTCAAGAGAACCAAATCGTAGGAATGGGTAGCTTGAAAATCTTCAAATTTGGTGCAGTGAAAAATTGCCCTATCGCCCGTACACTTGAGAAAGCGCTGTTGTTGGAAGGGATCTGGTGCGAGCCCTTCGACGGCAAAAGCGCGATCGAGCAAATAAGCCGCATTTCCGCCAATCCCGCACCCAACATCCAGAATGCTATGAGTACCTTTGGGGATAAAATCCAAAAGTTTATCTGTGTAAGCTTGCTGAGCAAAACGCAGCCGCCCGATAGTGAGATCCTCAGCCGGCACAGGTAGAGATTTCCAATAACCGTAATGAAGATACGGCGAATCCGTCAACCCCAAATAGTAATTCAGCGCCGCATTTTGGTAGCGAGTAACTTTAGAAATAGAGATTGATTTTTGCTTCGACATTGAGAAAGTTAGATTAATTTAAGGATTTCCGGGAGGGTTAAAATTCTTCCCAGCCATTGCATACCTGTTCATAACACTGAAATGCGAAAAAAGCAAATTTTTGCAACAAATTGACATCAAAATCTCAAAATTCCATCAGCGTTTATCAGTGTTTATCTGCTGATATCTGCGGTCAAAAAAATCTCAATCTAACTAACCATACGATCGTCCCATTACAGTCGGCCGACAGCACCGGATTTTCACCCAACTTTCCCCCAAACGTTCGATCGCCCTTCGCCATCACAGCCGATCGACCTGGCGAGATACTAGCACTATTAGAGCTCTTTGACACAAGACTGATGCTGCACGGGCCCGCATTCACCGATATTTCATAATCTTTTCATTCTTAGCAATTTTTGTGGTAAAGTTAAAAATGAAACGATTATGAAAACTAGCGGCGGTCGATCGTACCGCCAGCAGCAAACTGTAGCGAAGTTCACTTGGAATTTTTGAAGATATGCGGAAAAACCGTCAAATTACCCTAAATTTCCCTCTCCCCCTCCCGGAATCTCCCCCTAGGAAAAAACATCATCTCCTAGGATTCGGGCTGTTGCTGGCAGTTTGTCTCAGCGGGTGCAACCCTCAGACGACCCAGCCTCAAACCAACCAAAATCCAGCTTCTGGCCCAACTGCCAGCGATTTGTTCCGAAAAGACAAAAAAGTCATTCTTACCACCTTTACGGTGTTGGCAGACATGGCGCAGAACGTCGCCGGCGACAAGGCAACTGTTGAATCGATCACCAAACCAGGGGCGGAAATTCACGGCTACGAAGTCACCCCCAGTGACTTAAAACGAGGACAAAGTGCCGATTTGATATTGGAAAACGGCTTGAACTTGGAACGCTGGGCAACTCGATTTTATAACAGTTTACCCAAGGTTCCTCACATTACCTTAACTGAAGGAATCAAACCGATTAATATTGCCGAAGATTCCTACAAAGGTAAACCGAATCCTCATGCTTGGATGTCCCCTAAAAATGCTTTGATTTACGTTAGAAATATTCGCAGAGCTTTCTCAAATCTCGATCCAGCTAATGCAGCAACCTATGAAGCGAATTCGACAAAATACAGCGAACAAATTCAGGCGATCGATGAAAAGCTCAAACAAGCTATCTCAGCGATTCCGCCAGACAAACGCTACATAGTAAGTTGTGAAGGCGCATTTTCTTACATTGCGCGCGATTACGGCTTGAAAGAAGTTTATATTTGGCCTGTAAATGCCGAACAGCAATCTACACCGAAACAAGTTGAACGGGTGATTAATACAGTCAAAGCCAACCAAATACCGGCTGTTTTTTGTGAGAGTACCGTCAGCAACGAAGCACAGCTTCAGGTAGCCAAGGAAACAGGTGCAAAATTTGCAGGGGTGTTTTATGTCGATTCCCTCTCTCCACAGGAAGGCCCTGCATCAACCTATCTTAAGTTACTTGAATATAATGTCAATACTTTGATAAAAGGGTTACAGGGAAATTAAGGAAGAAGGAAGAAGGAAGAAGGAAGAATCTTTATACAGCAAGCTTTTTAGCCATCTGTACCTTACATTTAATTAAGTAAAGTTACTTAAGGGAAATAAAAAAGATGAATGAAATCGGCATCAATCTTGAGAATGTGACAGTTGCCTATCACGGCAAAGTAGCCTTGCACAGCGCCTCGCTGCAACTCAAAGCGGGGACGATTTGCGGTTTGGTGGGGATGAATGGCGCGGGAAAATCGACGATGTTCAAGGCGATTATGGGGTTTGTGAAGCCAAACACCGGACGAATTTTAATTAATGGTTTGCCGATTCGTCAAGTGCAAAAACGCAATTTGGTTGCCTATGTGCCTCAGTCGGAAGAGGTAGATTGGAATTTTCCGGTGAATGTTCGCGATGTGGTGATGATGGGGCGCTACGGGTACATGAATCTGTTGCGGATTCCTGGATCGATCGACAAACAAGCGGTGCGAGAAAGCTTGGAAAGGGTGGAAATGTGGCCGATGCGCGATCGGCAAATCGGAGAGTTATCCGGCGGACAAAAGAAACGCACCTTTTTTGCGCGGGCTTTGGCACAACAAAGTACGGTTTTGTTGCTGGATGAACCCTTTGCCGGAGTCGATATCAAAACTGAGAAAATGATGATTGATTTGTTGATGGAACTGCGTCAAACAGGACATACAATTCTCGTTTCTACTCACGATTTAGAGTCTATTACTACCTTTTGCGACCAAGTAGTGTTAATTAATCGCAGCATTCTCGCCTATGGTAACACCTCTGATGTGTTTACAGAGGAAAATCTTTCGCGAACTTTTGGCGGTTCCGTTGGCAATTTTTCGTCTACCAAAAGTCGGTTAACTCAAGTCAATCGGGAGAAAAAATAATGGATTTAATTCAGTGGTTTGCCGCGCCGTTGCAGTATGAATTTATGCTAAAAGCGATTTTAATTAGTGCTTTAGTCGGGCTTGTTTGTTCGGCGCTTTCCTGCTACATGACTTTGAAAGGATGGGCTTTGATGGGCGATGCGGTTTCCCATGCGGTGATGCCGGGAGTTGTGATTGCTTACGTGTTAAATATTCCTTTGGCGGTGGGCGCGTTTGTGTTCGGTGTGGGTTCGGTAATGGCGATCGGCTTTATCAAATCAAAAACTCGCGTCAAAGAAGATACGGTAATCGGTTTAGTTTTTACAGGATTTTTTGCCTTTGGTTTAGTGTTAATTTCTAAAGTCAAAAGTTCCATCGACTTAACGCATATTTTGTTTGGCAATGTTTTGGGGATTTCCGACGCTGATATTTGGCAAACTGTAGTTATTAGTGTGATTACTATTGTGACGCTGGCTGTTTTACGCAAAGATTTAATTTTGTTTTGTTTTGACTCGACACACGCGCGATCGATCGGTTTAAATATCACGTTTCTCTATTACGTGCTGCTGTCTTTGCTATCGCTGACAGCAGTTGCGGGATTGCAAACAGTCGGCATTATTTTAGTAGTGGCAATGTTGGTGACTCCGGGAGCAACGGCGTATTTGTTGAGCGATAACTTCGACCACATGATGTTGATTGCGATGGCGACTGGGGTATTTTCTAGCGTCATGGGAACTTATATCAGCTATCACATTGACGGTGCGACGGGCGGATGTATTGTTGTTTTGCAAACGCTGCTGTTTGTGTTGGCGATGGTTTTTGCTCCGAAACACGGTTTGTTAGTCAGGGCGAGGAATTCACGGGCGGTTATTGAATAAACAATACTCCTGTCATTTTGCCATTGGACGAGGACAGGTTTATGAGATTGTCGATTTTAGACAATTATTGTCGGCGAACCTGCCCCTACAATAATTACGGTCGCAAAGTGCGATCGCACTTTGCGACTATTCACCAAACTCAATATTTTCATACAAATCTGCCAGCGAAATCTCCACACCAATAGAAGTTAAAGTCAATCGATCGCCAATAACACCATATTCCGAAAAAATCCATTTATTCGCATCAGTTTTGGAATATTGTTCCACCTGAAGTCGATATTGGTCGATCAGTAAATACTCCTGAAAACTCGGAATACTGCGATAGGCGGCAAACTTTTCATCGCGATCGTAAGCTTTAGTACCTTTAGATAGTACCTCAGCAATGAACACAGGATTGGTAATTGTATCTGTCCGTCCCGATTGCAACTCGACTGGTTTCGCCACCACCATCACATCTGGATAAGTATAATTATTAAGTTGGGGAACCCAAAGCCGCTGATCGGAATTAAAAGTCCGATATGGTTTGCCTTTTAACCCCAGTTTCAGCACAAAAATTAAATTAGTAGTAATTTCATTGTGATTCGGTGTGCCGCCAGCCATCAGAACAATCTCCCCATTGATAAATTCATGTCTGTCCAGAGAATTGACTTCAGCTTCGAGATATTCCTGGGCAGTGTAGGTTTTGGTTTCAACTTGCGCGATCATATTACAAGGCTCTCCTTTAATCTACTCCTTTTATTGTAGCTTAAAATCTTGCTATTTCAACCTATAGCAATCCTAAAATATTCACAAAATTTGTAGGTAGTGCTAAGAGTGCCTACCCTCGATCGGGGCAACCGCGGGGGGATTTTCCCCTACAACTGAAACGCAAAATATTCAAGTTTTAAGCAGCCTCCACCAGATCGCTCTCCAAATCTGAGCTACATACATTGCATCCTCGTGATAGCCTTGACTTTCTAATACATTCTCCGCCTGTTTTAGGCAGGCGATTGCTTGTTCTTTGTTTTTGATTTCGTCTTGTCTTAACAAAGCAAATGCCAATTTCACGCGGGCATCAGCATCATTTGAATCAGTGGCGGTGGCAGATTCCCAGTGGACAATTTCCTCCTCTACCGTCTCCCACTGCATTTCTTCGCTGAGATTTGGCTGCCTGGGAAAGCCGTCCAAACCGTAATTTTTAGTATTCAGAAATGTTGCAATGACTTGGGCTGTTTTCTGCTTGTCGGAAAAACCAGTGCTGAAGTATGAAGTTAGAGGAACGCACCGCTTTCCTGAAAATAGCACGAGGCAGACGCGATACTTAATACTCTCGCTATCCTCTAACTTTTGTATCTCCACCCCTGAAATATCTTGCAGCAGGTGTTTGATAATTTTTGTTTTGCAAATAAACGGTTGTTGGTGCTTGAAAATCAGATAACCGAGGTCTTTATCAAATGTAACGGTTTCAATCTGTGCAAAAATTACCACAAGCAAACCAATTATGGTAAATAAATTCAACAAACTGCCGGAAAACAAACCAAAGACTAAAAAGCTTCCCCCAACAAATAGGTGCATCCTAAACGCAGATTTTTCTTGCATCTCCAGCTTTTCTGATGTTGGTTTCATGACTTTATCTTTGCTCTAATTAAATGGATATTGTTAATACAATCCCTCCTTTAATTGTGCAAGTCAATTCATAAATTCATTAGTTTAAATTCATAAAAGTCATATTTTGATGTTCGGGGCGGGCAGGATGCCCAGCCAGAGGAGTTTCGTCAAACTTGGCTTTTTTGCTGAACTGTAAATGTTCTGTTTCTCGATCGCGTTTCTGGTGCGATCGCAGATAATCCATTTCCAGATAATGCTAGGATCTTAAAACAAGTAATTGCGATCTACCTTGACAAATTCACGTATTTCTGCATCACCATAAAAGTCATAATTTTGCACCTCTAATTCTCTGAACAGCAAAGTTTTAGACAAAAAGCTTTCAGAGAGGACAGTCGTCCTCTCTACAAATTGCTCTCAACTCAAATATCTAACAATTCACCAAATGCCGAATCAATATCAGTTTCATCAACAAACCCATACTGAGGAAATGGTGAATGATTAGGAGACTCCGGCGATTTCACCGAATTCATAGACTCCGGCGACTCCACCGAATGCACTTTTACTACTGGTGGTTCGGCCACAGTTTCCACAAAAACAGACTTAGATTTCTTGACATTAATTACAGGTGAATGCGATCCATTTTCTCCATTTTTATTGGTTTCATTCCGCAGCAACATTGCCATCAAACCGTCCAACAAACCCCCACTACCGCCGTTACCGTTGACTGTGACATCGGGAACAATGCGAACGCTACCATCCGAAACCGCTTGCATCAATTCCAACAGGGTGAAACTCTGGGTACCCAAAGCGTTGACACCAACTTGATAAGCATCTGCTTTTGCTTGTCCCATCAGCCGAATTCCTTCTGCTTCACCGCTTGCGTGTTCGATCGCCGCAGTTGCACTCAATTGAGCAATTTTCACCCCTTGTTCCGCCGCCACCACCTGATTTTGAATGTTGGCGATCGCCGTTGCGCGCACCAATTCTTGACGCTGATACTCTGAAATCCGCTGTACTTCGTAGGTTTTTTCCTGTTCCTGAGCAATTTTGCGATCGGTCAATGTTTGCATTAACTCTCCAGGCGGCGAAATCAAACCGATCAGCGTGTCCACAGCCTGCACGTCATAGGCCCGCAAGGCTTGACGGACGTGTTCTGCAGCCTCTGCTTGGCGTTCGCTGCGCGCGATCAAAAAGTCGAGAATCGTGTATTCTTGAGCCGAATTCCGAAAGTAATTGCCCACAATTGGACGCAACACTTGGTCGATCAGATTCTGCATCGAACCTTGCCGCGAAATGACTCTCGGCGCATCCAAAGTACCGACATGAATGATTTGAAAAACTTCTAAATCAAAGGTAAATCCGTCAAAAGAAAGTAATTTGAGAGCGCTTAATTTCGAGTCGTAGCCGTGTTCGCCACTGAACCGCGATGTAAAGTTTAAAACTACATCGGTAGTAGGAACAAGTTCTACTTTCATCACTTTTGTATTGATCGGATGTTTACCCGGATAAAGCGGTTCTACCCACACGCCTTTATCGCCTTTGTTGACGAGATTTCCGTGGGTAAAAGCTCCCCCGCTTACGTCTTGGTGCGATCGCCCCACATAGGAAATTACTACCCCAACATAGCCGATCGGCACTTCGGTCATTTTTACCTGTTCGACTTGCACAAACCAAGGATTCAGGTTCCAGGAACCCGATAAAATCACCTGTTCTTGCAAGCCCCTGCGCCCGCCACCTTTGATGAAGGATTGCGCTTTTTGGAAATTGTCGTGGCCGGGAATAATCGGCCCGGCGATTTCACCTTCATCAATCGGAACTCCGTCGAGCACGTTCGCAATTCCCACGCGATCGGGATCGAGTTTGTATAGTTGAAGTTGCGACGGCTGCATACCCTTTGCTTTGGCATTAGCTGAAGTAATTACCTCAAATACAGCCGTATTGATCCGATAGGTACCCGTAGTCAGTATGGCTAACTGCCGTCCTTTTTCTCCGCCCTCGGTGAGAAATTTGCGGGCATTTTGGAAGTTGTCGCAATCGACGACTTTGCCTAAAATGCGATCGGCAGGAATGGTGGCTCCATCATTAGCAATAATTAAACCAATTTCATCTTGAGGAACGACAACAACTGGTTCTCTGCGAACGCTATATTGCCAGGGAAAATAACCAAAATGCCAGCCGGGAGGAAGGGTATCTGCTTGCAAACCTCCTTCGCCATCGAGAGCAATCAATCTACTGGATGGCAAGTTTTTGCGGGAAAATTTCTTAGTAACAATTCCCACTTCTCGTTCGCCGATCGCAATTAATCCCAAAGTCCAGCCAATCTTGGGAATAAAGATGAAAATTAGGAAAATTGCTCCTACGGGATAGATCCAAATCGGGATACTGAACCCTTCTTCTGGCGCTGGTTGAACTTGCTGGGGCTGCGGAGGTGGCGGATTGGTTTGTGCGAGAGTTGGTGGGGCAAAAGTGCCTGCTAGTGCGATCGTGGTTGCGAAAGATACTGCCAATGGTAAAAGTTTGCGAAGCCAACGCGATTTAGTCATATTTTTAACCTGCTTTAAGCGAAAATGTACTGAAAAGTTATTTGCTACAATCAGTATTCAACACTTATCTTTTTAGATCAATTCATTAAATTCATTAATTAAGTTCATAAAAGTCATATTGATAGCACAAGGTAGGGGACACTAACAGAATCGGTTCGCGATCGCGGTTGCGACCAAAGAAACCGGGTTTTTACCAGATTTACTGGCTGCAACGCATTTTTTCGTAAAAAACCCGGTTTCTGGGCCTCCATGCTTCCAGAATAAATTTAGCGTTGAAATACCGCGCTTAACAAAGTTAAAACTGTACATCCAAATACGGCTTCAAATGTATATCTTTGCGAAGGTTTGTAAGGGGAAGAATGCCAAACGCGCAATTCTCCATTAAATCCGCGCGAGGCTAAACTCAATGAAACTTGACGGTAGTTTACCAAAGTTCGCTGCAGCAATTGCCCGATTAAAATCCCTAAACTACGCATTCCCAGTTTCCAAGTGCGGTAGCCGCAGCGGGAGTTTTGGGCTGTCCAAAGTTCGTCGGCGATCGCCAATAAGCTAAAAATAAACCGATACATCAACAACAGAAGTTCTGTCAGCAACGGCGGAAAGCGCAATTTTCGGAGGATTTGCAATGTTTCAGTAAATGGTACTGTCAACAGGATGAAATACATACAACTTGTCGATGCCAAGGTGCGCGGGAATAACAGACTCACTTGGTATAAGCCAGTGCGACTCACATACAAATAAAAATTCGCGATACTAATCCCCCAACCTTGCCAAATATCCGAGTGAATTGCTGGGATTTGATTTAACTGAATTCCACCAATAACAAATGCAGGCAAACTTGTCAGCAAAAATAGCAGCGGTAATGATAGCAACCGCAGGTAAAGTTTTGCTGGAATTCTTGCATAAATGACGATCCAGATTGTCAACCACAAAGCGATCGACAATTGGACGATCGCCCCAGAAACCAGAGACAGAATCAAAAGGGCGATCGCAAATGATAGTTTGTGAGATGGGGGCAAACCGCGCAAGCGATTTGTATAAGCCAGACTATCGATCTGATGGTTCATTCCGACAGCTATTCATCATCAGATTTTTGTCGCTGCGATCGCCCCTTGTACAGCCCGATCGCGTAGCCAATTACGCCAGCCCCCAATGCAGCTTGAGTTGCAAACAGCAAACTTTCAATTTCGCCGCTAGCAGGTTCAAAGAAGTGATTGAACCAAGGTTCATAGCCCGGTTGAATTTCGGTAATTGCTTGTTGGGCTTCCCCATCAGCACCGCCGTATTCACCCCGAACAAATACTAGGGGAATAACAGCAAGAGCAACCACAGCACCAACCAAAATCCAATTTTCTCGCGCAGTAGATTGGTGATTTCTTGTATTTTTTTGACTCATGACTTAAGACTCCTGTCTCAATAACTTCAAAGTTTCCAACTCCGGCTTCCCGTAGGAATGCAGCCAATTCCAAACCAATAAAGTCAGCAATCCCTCACTAATAGCCAGAGGAACTTGAGTAATTGCAAAGATGCTAGCAAACTTGATAAACGAAGCTACAAAACCGCCGCTTGCTGCAGGGAAAGCTAACGCTAATTGAATCGAAGTCACCACATAAGTCAGCAAATCCGCCACAGCCGCCGCACAAAAAATTGCCGCCCGCTGCTTGCCAGTTCGCATCAGCAAATGATAGATAAAATATGCAGCAAACGGCCCGACAATCGCCATCGAAAACATATTTGCTCCCAGGGTTGTCAAGCCGCCGTGGGCCAACAAAATTGATTGAAAAAGCAGCACCAAAGCACCGAGTACCGCCATCACCGAAGGGCCGAACAAAATCGCACCCAAACCAGTACCCGTCGGGTGAGAACAACTCCCCGTTACCGAAGGAATTTTCAAAGCAGAAAGCACAAAAGTAAACGCGCCCGCCAAAGCTAACAACAGTTTAAGTTCCGGATGTTCTTTAGTAATGCGGGCGATCGATCGCAACCCAAAAACAAAAAAAGGCAGCGCCACCATCCACCAAAACGCCGCCCACTGCACCGGTAAAAAACCTTCCGAAATGTGCATAGCTGCGGCGGGCGTTGCCGAACCGAGGACAATATAACAACTCAAGCCAGCCATCAATCCCAGGCTGACTAATTTCCGATTTCTGGCCTTCATTCTGTACCTCGCAGATGAGACAATGCAAACAAACACATCGGCGGGCATCCTGACTCAGAAAGCGACATGGCTTTCATTACAGTTGCGGGACAGCGCCGGACTTGCACCGAACTTTCCCCGTTTCCTCTAATGGCTGCTCCCCATTAGAACCGAATGATTAGCTTAGTATAGTCGATCGCGCCAGTCCGATCCCAAATTTCACAAAAATTATTCAACTTCAGTAAATCAAAATTACCTATCATCGTTCTATTCTCTTTTCTTCTCTCCTTCTCCTTCGCGACAAGAGCGTCTTCGCGGTTCGTTCAATAAATAATATTTACAAATTACCAATTACCCATTACCAGGTAAATATCACCCAACAGAGAAAGGCTATAATCTTAAGTAAGTTTTGAGGAAAGCCGCAATGTTAAAGTACAACTTGCCGAGGAACTTGCCCTCAGCCGACGAACTACCAGATTCGGATGAAACGCCTGTGGATAACGAACTGCAAGAACTAATACCGGGGTTGTTAAAAGCAACCTTGCTGATACTTTGGGCAGAACGCATGGACTGGTTTTTTGGCATAGATATGGGTATTTACCATCACCCAGACGAACCTGCCATTGTCCCCGATGCTTTCTTGAGTTTAGGAGTAGAACGGTTTTACGACGAAGAATTGCGTCCCAGTTACGTGCTGTGGGATGAAAATGTCATGCCACTTTTCGTGCTAGAAGTTGTTTCCCCAACTTATCGCAAGGAATACAGCACAAAATTAGAGATTTATCAAGATTTAGGCATACTTTATTACGTCATTTATTCTTCCCGCCGCCGTCGAAAACCTCATTTGGAAGTACACAAGCTAGTCAATGGAAAGTACGAGTTACAGTCAGGAAATCCAGTTTGGATGCCAGAAATAGGTTTGGGAATTGGTTGTGAAAGGGGAAACTATTCTGGGGTGACAAGGGAGTGGTTGTATTGGTACGATGCCGATGGAAAACGCTATCTGACACCTGAAGAACAGGTAAAACAATCAGCAGAACGTATCCAACAAGCATCGCAGCGCGCCGAACAATTAGCTCAGCGATTGCGGGAGTTGGGGGTAGATCCAGATAATCTGAGCTGATTGCATTCAAGAGTGCAAGACTGAGGCACTGTTGACGTTCTGAAACGGGGTTTTTCAAGCGATTGTCGATCGCCCTCAACGGATAATTTTCCGTAAAAACCCCCTTTTTGCGTCCAGGAATGTCTGAATATTTATCTCAAAAATCAGGAAATATCGAGCTAGATTTGGGAAAAACAGATAGTTTGACAGCAAACATTGACAAGCAGCTCGAAAAAATTAAAATCTGGAGAGGTTATTAAATAATGGTCATGGATCTGCGTTTTTACGATGTCATCGGCTTTGGTGATGAAGTTCCAGGAGTTCTAGCCGTTATCTCAGCAGCCCGAGAATACCGCCGCCGGACAAAGCGCTATCCGCGAGTTTTGCTGATGTCGAAAGCAAACTTGCAAGAAGGAATTGGCGGGCATTTAGTCAGAGGCGGTCTGGCTTATTTAGACAGAAGCCAGATAGATCGAGAACTGCGACAATCTTTAAAGTTAGATACCTTTGGTTCACCAGCGACAATCTATCAAGAGTTCCTGCAAAAATCCGGTGTCAGCGCGATCGCACTTGACCCCCGCAAAGCCAGCGCAGCGCTGCAAGAAATGCTGTTACAAGCCGGAGTGGATACCCTCAGCAAAGTAGAAATTCAATCAGTCAATAAAGAACGCCAAAGAATTGCCAGCATAACCACATCTAAAGGCATAGTTTATGCAGGAAAGCAATTTATTGATGCCACTGTCAATGGCGAATTAGCTCGAGCTGCCGGCGCGAACAAGCTCAAGGGATTTGAAACCTTTGGTCTGCCTAACTCAGAACTTCCCGTCACCCTAGTTTTTGAAACCCAAGGACTCAGTGCCAGAAGACTGAAAGAACTCGATTATATTTATCTAAAACGCTTCACAAACCTCGCCGATTCTGAGAGTCAAAAATTTTTGCTGTACGCTGCAGGCAAGGATGCCAAACTAGCAGAAGAACTCCGACAGGAAATGCTCGACACCAGAGGAAATCTCAAAACTCTGTGGGCTGGCAACGATTACATCGACGTGCGATCGCCCGCGCTGTCTGTAGCTTACCACTCCTTTAGAGGAACAAAGCTATCTTTTCCTGAAACCGGCGTAATTTTAGACGAGGGAAATATCGCAATACTTCCCAATCAAAGACTTTCGTGGAACGCGCTATTATTTGCAGTCACCAGCAGCGAAGCAGAAGCCTTAGCCAAAAGCGGGAGCAAACCGACGGCTAACATGCAAAAAGAGATGTTATTTGTAGCAACTTGGCTGAGAAGTTTGGGGGCTACTTCTGTTACTTCTGCCTCAGAACTGTATATCAGACACGCAGGAAACGTGACGGGAGTTGTAGAACCTTTAACGGGCGCACAAATGCTGTTAGGTGGCGTACCGGCTAATCAAGCACTGGCAACATTTAGCTATCATTTTGATGTACGCGGAGGCATCCCCGGTATCGGGCAAAAAGCAAACAGTTTAGGGTGGTTTAAAAGTCTGAGTTTTAAACAGCCTACCTTCAATATTGGCATCCGCCACGCATTGATGAAAAACATTCCTAACCTGGCAGTTGTCAGTCCTTGTTCTGGATTTGAAGGGTTGGCCTGTTCTGTCGGCCGAATTGTTGAATTCAACGCCGCCGTTGGTCAAGGTGTCGGTATCGCTGCCATTAATGCTATTTTAAATAAAAAAAATCTAGCTGATATATCTAACGGAGAAGTCAGACAAGTTCTCGTTGAAACAAATCAGTTACCTAGAATTTTTGGAGTTGCAAACAATGCTGATGGAACGCTACTGGCGCAATTCGAGACTCTTGTCGGTGCCGATGCTATTGCTTAAGAAGTCATTAGTCATCAGTCATTAGTTGTTTGTTGTTAGTTGTTTGTTGTTTGTTGTTAGTTGTTTGTTGTTTGTTGTTAGTTGTTAGTTGTTTGTTGTTTGTTGTTTGTTGTTTGTTGTTTGTTGTTTGTTATTTGTTGTTTGTTATTTGTTATTTGTTATTTGTTATTTGTTATTTGTTATTTGTTATTTGTTATTTGTTATTGGTAACAACTGGCAACTGACAACTGACAACTGACAACTAAGAGGGCGGGCACTCTTGGCACCGCCCCTACCAACTGACAACTGGCAACTGCTTTCCGTCCAACGTCATCAGGAAGAAGGAAGAAGGAGCATCAAGCGCGCTAGCTTTTGTAGTCCTGTCCTCGCTCGCACGGGCTTTTATCACCAAGCGAGCCAGGACAGGACTCAAACAAAAAATGCTTTTTACAAAAATGAAATGCTCCCCTTGAGTCCTCACTACAAACCAATTCTTAATTCTTCTGCGGGCACTTCGGATGGAACCCTCCCTGCAAACAAATGTAAGCAATTTGACTTCGATCTAAATTTTTAGCGTCGGCAAAATCAACTCCTTGGAATCGACCTGATTTACTACCTACCGGATTTTGAATAAATTGATCCGAACCCGCCTTTGAGAGAAACACAGCGCCTTGAAAATTCGCTCCCGCTAAATTCGCGCCCCTAAAATCAACCGAACTCAGATCCGCATTCCGCAAATTAGCATCTTGCAACCGAGCATCTTTCAAATTTGCGTTGGCGAGTTTAGCCGAACTCAAATCGGCATTTTGTAAGTTTGCACCGCTCAAATCTGCACCGGACAAATCAGCACCTTGCCATTCCGATTTTGACAAATTTGTCAAGGATAACTGAGTGCCTTGAGCCTTGACTTTGCCCAAACGCGCGCCTGACAAATTTGCTCCCGACAAATTCGCGCTGCCCATATCTGCACCGGTAAAACTGGCATCTTTTAACATTGCTTGCTGCAAGTTTGCCCCAATTAAAAGAGCGCTGCTCAAATTAGCTCCATTCAAAATTCCGTTTGACAAATTAGCTTTGTTCATGACAGCGCGGACAAAAGTAGTCCGGTTCATTACAGCACTTTTCAAAGATGCTCCGGTTAAATTTGCTCCTTCAAGATTAGCGCTGCTCAAGTCAGAAATCCAATCGTCAAATGTACCCGGACGCCTGTCTTCGCCGGTGCCGTAAAAGCGAGTTTCCTGCAAGCTGGCATTGGTTAAATTGCTGTTTCTCAGTTTAATTCCTGATAAGTCAATTTTGTCTAGTACTAAAAGAAACTGAGCCGGGCCGGCAGGACTTTGACTTAAATCTGTGCGGCTGAGATCCGCGCCGTTGAGCTGGCTGCTATACACTGTGAGAATTTTGCCGATCGCCCTTTGGACTGTCCGCTGGCGGGCCGCGGCTAACTCGCGTTCCGGGGCTTTCCCCCCGAAGCGCAGGGATTCGAGGTCGTTGCTGAGTGCTTGGTTTAACCGCCGCAAGTCAGGTAAAGCTTTCGGCCCGCTACTGACTAAAGCTTGCTGGATCGCGTCCAGCATCGGGCGGCTGTCTTCTTGGGCGAGCAAATCCGCTAGCAGGGGGACGGCGCGGGAGTCTTCCACCGCCCCCAAAGCCAAAATTGCCGATCGCCTCCCCGATGTTCCGCTGGGCGAAGCCGGAGACAATTTACTCACTAAAGCCACAAACAATTCGTCATTCCGCTGCCTGGAATCCCGCATATTTGCTTGACTTTGAGTGTAGATCAGAGTGCCGGCAAACAAAGTTAAAATTAATCCCGCGCTGCCAACGGTAACTATCACTAAAGTTGTGCCTGGATGTTGGCGCATCCAATTCCACAAACTGGGTTCTTCTTTAACATTGGTTTCTGGAGTCAAAACCAAAGCTGCAATTTGCGCGTCTTCTTGAGTCCAATCTTGACTTGTGACAGGATTCGCCGACATTTGGTCCGATCGACCGTTGACGGCCAAAGTATTCGCGAGGCGATCGTGTCCCGATTGCCGTTTGTAGCGGAAGGCAAAAGCGCCGTCTGCCAGCACTGCCAAGCCGCTCAACCCCCCTAAAATAATTAAATCAGGAAACGCACCGGACAAGCGCCAAATGCCGTAGGCGACACCCAGAGGCACTCCCCAGCGCCCCAAACTTTCGCGGATCAGCACTCGCCCAAAACCCGGAGGAGCACCCGACGCTGTGACGACTTTAACGGCAAACCAGCGTTTTGGGAGAGTTTGACCGGTTCTGGCGAGCAAAAACAATTGCCACGCCGCTAACACTGCCGGTGCCAGCAGCGCCCCGGACCAGAATAGATTAGTCAGGGGTGCGACTCTGGGGTTGCGATCGCGCACGGGGCGGCCCAAAATACGGGCTACAGTTTCCGATACTGCTGCTACTGAGGGATTGAGGGGTACGGTTTGAGCATCCTTGTTGACTAATGCCCCGATACTGAAAGGAACGAGGGCGCTGGCCGCAATCAACGAAATTTCAACGGCCCAAGCGCCGCACCTGCGAACCAACAGAGGCATTTGCTGGGATTGTGCTTGCCAAGACGGAGACGGATCGGATTGATTAATGCCACCGGGTGCGGTTGGGCTAGCCATATTTATAATGTCCTATTGTTAGTCGTTAGTGTTTGAGGAATCAGGAGAAATTGTCAATTTATACGCTATGTAGATTAGCACTCCGAGAACGCCAAGAGTCACCAGGGCGGAAATTAGCTGTACGATGCTATTGAACACTGTCAGGACAACGATCGCTCCGACGGCAAACACTGCCACTTGTCCTGGTTTGGGGAGTTTTTGAAACTTGTCGAGAAATTGATTGTAGAAGGTTCCGACTGCTTGATAGCGATCTGAATTTTGTTGGATGAGGGACGATCGCTCTAGTTTAGCTTTTAGTTGTGCGATCGCTTGCTGCAAATTGAAGTTATTTTGAGGATTCATAAAAAAATTTGGGAGTTAGTTTAGCTGTACGCCGATCGTTTTAGGGCAGTCACATTAATAAGAGTCACATTAGCGTGTTCGGAACCGCTCATTATCCTCTACCGTCAAAGAAGTGGAACCTTCCGCCATTGTGTTCGGATAAATAAGGATAAAAATGAAGATATACTATCCGTGCGATCGCCCCAGACTGCGCTTGGGCTCGATCGCAATCCTAGCCCTAGGAATGATTTTAACTGCACCGGGGGCCCTTCGGAGCCAACCGCTACAAATTGCTCCGGGATTTCGCGAACCGCTGAGTGTTTCAGGAGTCTCCGGCGGCCCGAACAATAGCGGCGAGTGCGGTTTCGTAGCCGCCGGGCCGAACCACGTCATCGAAGTTACGCAGGATTTACCTTACTGGAAAATTGCAGTACAAACAGCGGGAGCGCCGAGTTTGATGATTCAGGGGCCCAGGGGTCGTTTCTGCGTCCTACCGGCGAATGCTGCTGCGGGGAACGTAGAATTTTCGGGTTATGGGGACAAGGGAACTTATGTGATTTTTGTGGGCGATCGGGCTCAAGGTCAACACCCTTACTCTCTCTCTATCACTCAACAGCGCAACTAAAAAAGCAATTAGATTCTAGCAAGTTGGTAGTCAGGACTTTAGTCCTCAAGTTTGTAGCATTTGACTTTAGTCCTCAAACTCTGATATCGTTTCCGGTTGCATCGGAATAATAGACCTCTTGCAAAAGTCCTTTTAATCAAATTTTGGGACGGGCTCGCGTGCCCGTCCTAACTATTTTTGCAAGAAGTCTAATAAAATCGAGTCAACAGCTAACACTCAATCATTCAGTTTTTCGACCCAGAATCAACAGTCAACAGTCAACAGTCAACAGTCAACAGTCAACAGTCAACAGTCAACAGTCAACAGTCAACAGTCAACAATCACCTGACGGTGCAACCGGAATTGATAGGATTTGTTCTCTCACCCACTTGCGAAACAATCGGAGAGTTTGACTCGTCCCCGCTGTTTGGCTTTGTTCGCAATATTCAGAAATAGCTTCAACAATTGGCAAATTGGGAAATGTTGGACTAATTGCCGATTCAACATATTTCCCATCTTCAAGCACATTAATCTGAAGCCTTTTATTTTCGTACCGCCAGATTTCAGGAACTCCCAGCGCCTCGTAAACTTCCAATTGAGTTTTGGAAGTTAAATCCACTTCAATTGCTAAATCCGGCGGCGGATCGATACTTAAGTCAATGCGCTTTTTGCCAATCATTAGAGCGGAATTTTGAATGTAAAAACATTCATCCGGTTCAATTCCTTGTAACATACTTTTTCGCTTAAAAGTAGTAGAACCAAATGGTTCAAAGTCGATTTCAAGTTCCTCAAACAAAATATTCACTAAATAGCCAATAATCGTTTTAGCTTTCTCGTGTTCTGGCAGCGGCATCCTAATCTCCAAAATTCCTTGACTGTAAGCGATTCTGGAAGCACGGTGTTCTCCCAACTCCTCTAAAATTGCTTCAAATTCCAGCCAACTTACATCATGGAACAGCACTCTATGTCCAGGCGGTACACTGATTTGTCTCAATTGCAGCGTTACCATTCCAACCTCCGATTTATTTAAGTTTGCGATGCTTGTCTGTATAGAACCCATTTGATATCTATTCGCAAATCTCAGAAACCGGGTTTCTCTCTATATTTTTCGTCACCCAACCAAAAATTTGTAGAAACCCGGTTTCTCGCCCCTTTCGTCAAAATATATTTATCGTCACCCAACCCAAAAATTCAAAGATGTCAAATGGATTCTATAGGGAATTGGGCGCGGGCACGGGCAACTTGCCATCGTCGGCGAAGCCGAAGTATGGGGCATTGGTTATCAGAACAATTAATCTGAAACTGTCCAGATAGTCCGGCTTTTAGTATTAGACTTCTTGCAAAAATCCTTTTCATCAATTGATGGGATGGGATCTGGGGCTCATCCCACAAGAGTTATTTTTGATTGTGGGATGGGCCGAAGAGCCCGTCCTAATTATTTTTGCAAGAGGTCTATTGTATATTTTCGGTATCTTTGTGGCAAATGAGTTCAATATATTTTACAATATTGAATGCCGTAATGGGCGCTAGCATAATATCATGTCCGATCGATCGGACATGATATTATTAATTAACAATCAGGAAGTCGCTGACTGTCAGGGACGGAGTATTGTCAAGGGTGGCAAATAGCGCACCAGTTCCCAAACCAATTTGTGCCCCGTTCTGGTTGAAGAATAACTTGCCTGTGGCGAGGCTGCAAACAATTAATCCATCGCTGGTTTCTGCTGCTAAATCGCTATCCACAAAGGCAATTTGAGCAGAAGTAATTGTTCCGAATGCAGTTTGAGACAAGAGGATTTTGTCTGTACCGGTCGTAAAATCAGTAATGCGATCGCTCCCAAACTCAGCAGTATTAAAAACACCGTTCGATTTAAACAAAAACCGATCGTCACCGCCACCACCAGTTAGCAAGTCATCGCCTGCACTCCCTGCAAGTAGATCGTTACCACCGCCGCCAATTAGCGTATCGTTGCCATCGCCGCCAATTAGCGTATCATTGCCACCGCCGCCGACAACACTGTCATCACCTAAGCCACCATTAAATGTATCGTCGCCACCTCCCATGTCAACAACTGAATTGGCGTAGGTTCCTAAGAGGTTAATTACATCATTGCCATCAGCATTGGAACTCGCAGCTTCATCGGCTTTGAGGTTGATAAAGAAACGAAAGTCGTTCATGGTGACAGTAATGCTGTCGTTACCGGTGCCGCCGATAATTTTTTCATCGGAACGCAGTGTATCGTTAGGATTAGTATTGTCATCCCAGGTTTCAGCAAAAGTGATATTGATGCTGTCATTGCCAACACCGCCTTGAACATCATTTACGCCGTCGGGATCGGTAATGGTATCGTCGCCAGTACCCCCGAAAATGCGATCGAGATTGCCTAAACCGCCGTCCATGAGGTCATTGCCGCCCTCACCATCGATGAAATCATCCGCAGCGTCGCCATTGATGGTGTCGTCACCCTCCGCGCCCATCAGTGTATCTGGATCGGGGGTACCGTTCAAAAGTAAAGGGACGATCGGGGGATTTGCAATCGGATTGACGGTGATGTTAACAGTGGCTGTCGCTGTCCCCCCGTGACTGTCGTCAAGCTGATATGTAAAGCTGTCCTGACCGGTGAAGTCACCGTGGGGGTGGTAAGTGATGAAGTCATCAGCCTTGTCTGGAGTGCCGTTAAAATTGATTTCAGCCTTGCCGCCGGCTCCGTTGGTCAAAACTGTCAAAATCAGGGGGTCGCCGTCTGGATCGCTGTCATTTGCTAATACGGGGATGTTGACGGGAGTGATTCGATCGGTGGTGGCGCTATCGCCGATCGCGATCGGCAATTTGTTGGCAAACTCGATCGTGACAGTAGCTGTCGCTGTTCCCCCGCGAGTGTCATCGATCTGATAAGTGAAGCTGTCCGTCTCCCAGAAGTCACGGTGGGGATGGTAAGTGATGAAGTCATCAGCCTTGTCTGGAGTGCCGTTAAAATTGATTTCAGCCTTGCCGCCGGCTCCGTTGGTCAAAACTGTCAAAATTAGGGGATCGTTGTCTGGATCGCGGTCATTTGCTAACACTGGAATGTTGACAGCAGTGTCTCGATGGGTGGTAACGCGATCGTCGATCGCGATCGGCAATTTGTTGACCGCTTTCACTGTCACCTCAACCTTGGTAACAGCCGAACCTCCCTTACCGTCTGCGATTTGATAGTGAAAGATATCCTGCCCGCTGAAGTCGGGATTGGGAGTGTAGGTAATGAAATCATCGTTCGGATTGTCCGGCGTACCGTTGTTGTTGACTTCGACTTTGGCGTTGTTGGAAGGCCTGAAAATACTGAGGTTCAAGGGGTCGCCGTCGGAATCGCTGTCGTTGGCGAGGACGTTGATATCGATCGCGCTGCCAGCATTTACAGTGGCAGCATCCCCAGATGCGATCGGTGAATGGTTGGGATCGACTGTCACTTTCACTTTGGTAACAGCCGTACCTCCCTTACCGTCGTCGATTTGATAGAAAAACACATCCTCTCCGCTGAAGTCGGGATTGGGGGTGTAGGCGATGTAATCGTCTTGCGGATCGTCCGGCGTACCGTTGTGCCTGACTTCTGCTTTGCCGTTGTCTGAAGTCTTGAAAATGCTGAGGTTCAGGGGGTCGCCGTCGGGGTCGCTGTCGTTGGCGAGAACGTCGATATCGATCTCGCTGCCAGCATTGCCGATCGCGCTGTCGCTAAGTGCGATCGGCAAGCGGTTGGCGTTAGTGGGAGTTATTGGCACAGAGGGTGTCGGAGTGTTCTCTGGAGAAATAATCGGATTGTTCTCTGGAGAAATAATCGGATTGTTCTCTGGAAAAATAATCGGATTGTTCTCTGGAAAAATAATCGGATTGTTCTCTGGAAAAATAATCGGATTGTTCTCTGGAAAAATAATCGGATTGTTCTCTGGAGAAATAATCGGATTGTTCTCTGGAGAAATAATCGGATTGTTCTCTGGAAAAATAATCGGATTGTTCTCTGGAGAAATAATCGGAGAAACGATCGGCAAGGCAACCTCACCCACCATCAACGGAACGAAAGTCAAATTGACCTTAGCTGTTGCCGTACTCCCTTGTCCGTCGCTGACTTGGTAAGTGAAGCTATCTGTGCCATTGAATGCGAGATTGGGATTATAGGTAATAAAATCGTCGTTCGGATTGTCCGGGGTGTTGTTTTGATTAACTACTACCGTTCCATTAACTGGATTGGTAACAATACTGAGAGTCAAAGGGTCGCCATCGGGATCGCTATCGTTAGACAGGACTTTAATATCGATCGCCCGGTCGGCATTGGCGAGTAAATTGTCATCTAATGCTATTGGCGATTGATTGGCGATCGCAAATCCCTTAGAAAATTCCGAAGTATTATTAGCAGGATCGGTCGCCGTTGCCGTGATGAATTGACCGACGGGTAGGAAACTACCATAGGTATAGTTGAAACTATTTTTACCGCTACTGTCCGTAGTGACAATCGTAGAGCCTAGGAAGGTTTTGCCTTCGCCAAAGCCACTCGGATCGAGACTGGAATTGGCAAAGAATTCCAGCCTAAACTGTTGATTTGGGGTGCTGTTGAAAGTGCCTTTTATATCAGTATTTTTGCCATTGGAGTGGGCAAAAGTGATGGTGGGAGAGTTGCGCTCGTTACTGATTTCGTAGTGAATAATACCGAAAGTATTATTGTTGAAAATACTATTGCCTAAAATCCCATTGCCCGTGCCAGAGTTAACAGCAACTCCAGCTAAATTGTTGTGGGCGATCGTATTTCCAGTTCCCGGATCGATACCGCCGATCGAATTGTTGTTCGCCCCATCCAAAATCACGACACCGTTGGCTAGATTGCCCAAGGAACTGACTCCATCTAGCTGAGTGCCGATATAATTGCCTTGCAGCAAATTGTTAGCAGTAGCGTCGCGCCAAAAACTCACGCCATTGCCTTTGTTGCCGGAAATCAGGTTGCGCTGCGCTGCCGTATTTCCCCCAATGATATTGTTGGCGGCAGTGCCGAGCCCTCCTATGCTTTGAATGGCTATACCATCGCGGTTGTTGCCCAAAGCAACGGTACCTGTCTTATCCGTACCGATAAAGTTGCCCTGTACTTTGTTTGCCCGATCGATAATGTATATGCCGTTGCCACCGTTGCCTGAAATGATGTTGCGATCGCTCACTGTATTTGCGAAACCAAAGATCGCCACACCTTCTGCAATATTGCCCAAGTCTTTTGTACCCGTGACATCCGTGCCGATGTAGTTGCCCCGAATCGCGTTGTTTGTACCGCCGATGGAGACACCTCTGTAATTGCCAGAAATCACATTGCGTTCCGCATCGGTAGTACCGCCGATCGTGTTATCGGAAGCACCTGGAAAGGTGACAACTCCGTCATAGGAGAGGTTGTTGGCTTTCAGAATTGCCGTACCCGCTGCATTTGTGCCGATGTAGTTGCCCGCTACGGTTGCGAACTTGGCTGCGATCGTAATTCCGTGAACGAGATTGCCCGAAATTACGTTTCTTTCGGCAGGATCGTTAAATCCGTCGCCGTTGGTGCCGATGCGATTCTGGATTCCGGCTGAAGCGTCGATCTCAATACCATTCCCGCCGTTGCTGCGAACGATATTGCCAGTTAAATCGGTACCGATGTAATTGCCGTAAATCCAGTTATTGGCTGCCCCGTTCGACAGCTTGATGCCAGCCCGATTGTAGGAGGGTTCGTCGGAAAAGCGGTTAATTGCCAGTCCTCGGACGATCGAATTGCTGGCTTGAATGTCAAGTCCGATCGCCGAATTCGATGCCGCACCGTTGAGTTCAATTCGCGGCGCGCCCTGGAATCCGGGGCCGCCTTGACTCCAACCGTCGATGGTGACGGCATCTGTAATTGTCGGCAAAGCAGACTTGAGATCGATCGTTTGAGGATTGGTAAATGCGATCGGGATCTCGATCGGTTTTTGGAATGGTAAGCGCGGAATCTGGATGAAAGTGGTAATTTGGAATGCGATCGTATCTGTGCCGGGATGAGCGTTGGCATTGAGAATTGCCTGCCGCAGCGAACCAGGGCCGCTGTCATTGGTATTTGTCACCAAAAAAGTCACCCCAATATCCGGCTGGATGTTGACAGTGGCAACGTTGCTGTCTGCTTTGCCGTTGCTGGCGCGATAGGTAAAGCTGTCGCCGTTGAAGTTGGCACCGGGAGTGTAGGTAATAAAGTCATCGTTGGGATTGTTCGGCGTGCCGTTGTTGTTCGCAACTGCCGTCCCCTTGCTGGGATTCGCGACTAGGTTAATTGTTAGGGGGTTGCCATCGGGGTCGATGTCGTTGGCGAGAACATCGATCTTGACGGGAGTGGGAGCGTTTGCGCGGACGATCGCACTATCATTTTCTGCTACAGGGGGCTGTTTGCCGATCGAACTCCTGACGCTGATGCTGCCAAAAAAATCGCTATTATCGGTAGCAGTCCCCGCAGCATTAGCACCGCCGTTTCCTTTGAAGGCAGGCAAAGTATTAATTGCCGTCACCGTTGGCGCGACAGCCACCCCAGCCGCACCGGCGAGTTCAGGAGTCACGGCAAAAATCGCCCCGCCCTTTCCCTGACCGTTGGCACCGGATTTGGCATTAGAACTAGCATCGACGATGCCGCCCAACCCGCCCGTTGCCGTGTTATTGAGAAATTTGCTGTTAACTAGGGTGAGGGAACCACTGCGAATAAAAATCGCACCCCCCAGTCCGGCACCGCCGCCACCGCCACCAGCAAAATCATAGGCATCGCTGTTGCCGCCACTCTTACCGCCGTTACCGCCGAAGCTTCCTCCACTACCGGGAATACCACCCGATCCAAATTGGCTGGAACCGCCACCGCCACCGCCACCACCAAAGCCACCGTTACCGCCCGGTCCGCCAAAGTTTAAGGGACTCGTACTGGCATCACCGAAAGCGCGACTGCCGTTGCCACCACCACCGCCAAAGCCGCCATTGCCACCGAGCCCTCCACCAATACCCAATCCCGCGCCACCGCCACCCCCAAAGTCGCCACCATTGCCACCAATACCACCAAAATTGCTGGTGCTCCATCCGCCACCACCACCCCCACCGCCAACGCCACCAATACCGCCTTTACCTGCAAAATTGCTATTGTTACCCCCGCCACCGCCACCGCCAATAC
>NZ_JADEXD010000270.1 GCF_015207285.1 Tychonema sp. LEGE 07203
TGGTCATTATACCAATTTCATAAAGTTATGCTACTAGCGAAAATTTGCCTCCCCCCCAAAACATCGGGGGGGCTGGGGGGGGGTAGATATGTAGCGCTATTTTATGAATTTGGTATTAGTCATTGGGAATTGGTAAATAGTAGGTTGAGTCGAGCAGTCCAACCTACTAACTCAGTCCTGAATGCAAAACCTAATTATGTAGGGTTCGATCCACACCGGACATTACCGCTATTATAAGTAGTGAATGAAACCACTTTTTGGGTTCCTGTCTGTAACTAATGACTGCTGACCAATGACTGCTGACCAATGACTCACAGTTAGCGAGCCGGTGGAGCTGGAGCCGGAGAGGCTGGAGCCACCTGCGGATTTTGGCCGGCACCGGCGGGTTGGAGCGATCGCACAAATTCCAGCGACTCCCGCGACGGCACCAAAATCATTTGGGTCAAAAACTGGTCGTTTTCAGTACGCAGAGCTTCCAAAACGCTTTCCAAGTTCACAACCTCAATCTTAATCGAGGTCGTTATGTTGGGTTGCTGCTGCTTAAAACGCTCCACCATTCCCAGCAATTCTTCCTTATTAAAAAATAAAGGAATCACCTCTTGCTGGCCCCGTTGAATCGTCAAATAACCATTTTCCGCGCCCCCTCTGGCCAAAAACAGAGGTACACCGTTGAACTCGTTAACTTGTTGCCCAGTCTGCTGAAGTACAGTTTTAGCCGACTGCACCTGCTGCGGAGCCGGAACAAAAGCAAACTGCACCTCATCCGGCTTGCCTTTATTGGCTTGAGTGAGCCGATAAATTTCCCCCAGGGACACCGGCATCACGCGCACCGACGCGGCCAACTGAGGATTTCTGGTTTTCAGTTGCTCGACGAAGGCTTGAGCATCTTTCTGGCTGATAAAAATTCCCGCCACGGAAGCATTGCCAGTTTGACCTTGACCCTGCTTGGGAACAGAAGCGATCAGGGGTGCACCAGTCGCGTCTGTAATGGTAAATACGGGCACAGAGCGCAATTTCTCGAAAATTTGTGGTTCGGGAATTGCCAGTGCAGACATCTTGCCCATTGGCGGAGGCGCGAGCAGAGCGCAGCCGACAATTCCCAATATTGCGCCGAAACGAACTAATGATTTCATGTTTTTTCACCAGAACCGATCCTGAAACACATTAACGCAAAGACTGACGCCTTCACACGATCGGCAAAAACTGCCTCTGTTTGTTTACATTTTGACCAAATGTAAAAATCAGAGACTGTTTCTGCTTCCATCTATTATTTAACACTGTGCGATCGGGATGACAGGATTTGAACCTGCGACATCCTGCTCCCAAAGCAGGCGCGCTACCAAGCTGCGCTACATCCCGTTGTGATAGTTAGCTATCAACTAACTATTAATACACAAAACCTCCAGCTTGTCAAGCTTTTTTTAAATTTAGCCTTGGGTGTCGCGCCGAAGTTGTCTTCAGGTTTTGCGGTTTCACAATGCTGGCCGATCGATCTCCGCCCGAACCGTGGGGATGCACCCTCTCGATAACTGACCCCAGCGCAGAGGGCGAGGAGGTGTTAGCAGCGTCGATATTGAATATTCTCAACAAATCAACGCCTACCTGCACCTGCTTCGCTAATCTGGATACCAAAACATACCTTTAATCCCCTCTGGATCGGACATAAAGCCCAAATTTCGGTAAAAATCCACCACTTGAGGGTCAGCAAACAAGGTAATGTTGCTGATATCTTCACTGCGGAGTTTTTTAATGATGTATTTCATCATCGCCTTGCCCATGCCTTTACCCTGGTAGTCAGGATGAACTACCACATCCCAAAGCGTGGCATTAAAAGCATGGTCTGAAGTCGCTCTGGCGAAACCCACCAGCCGTCGCTGGCTGCCCCGCATCTCCCACATAGAGACGACTAAGAAGCTGTGCAAAATAGCTTTTTTGACTTTACGCAGGGGACGGCGGGACCAACCCACTGCATTGCAAAGTTCTTCGAGTTCGTAGAGATCGATGTCCCGATCGCAGCTAAAAAAGATGCGAGCGCTGCCACTGGCGGGTTTGCGAAATGTTGGGGAAAGCGGATCGCCTAACCCGACGGCCACATCTTCCTCAAATTCCGCTGTTTGGGATACAGAGGCAGACTCAGGACTACTAAATAAGTTTTTCCAAAAACCCATGCAGGCGCGGTTGAGGTAGTAGAGATTGGACTGCGTGAAAGAAAACCCGACAGACAAACCCACTCCGAATGGCGCGGGATAAATTACGGGTAGCCTTTTGAGCAACAGTTTACGGTAAACTCATCTTACGCCGAAAGCAGCGATTTGTCGTCTAACATTGAGTCTGAGCTTTTTTTGATTCTAGTCAAGTTTGGTAGAAATGTTCTGCAAGCCTGTGCCCGGACAATCCGCTCTTAAGGTAAAATTTGTTGCCGACTCACGACAGAGGCATTTTGAAAATTGCTTCTGTTAAGTGCCGCCGATCGCGCCGGAACTTAGAAACTTGGCGGGAAATACCACTGGAATAGCACAACCCTGACATTCTCGTGATACGTTGTTCCCAGACTGATTTAACCCCTGGTTTGAGTTCTGTCGGCGATCGCCATTTAAGTCCGATCGTCAAATCGAAAATCCCATTGCCATAAGGCATGGGAGAGCAAATACCTAGTATATCTCCCGCACCTTCCCCTCAATTATGGCTTCGGGTTTAAAACCATCTACCCTAGAACTTCTCAAGCGCTTTAACCGAGCGTTTCCGCAGTTTTACGAGCAATTTGTCAGCAGCGAAATCCAACTGCAAAACCTCAAATTAGCTTATCAGCTTTACAAAACTCGGCAAGCAGTCATCGAAATCAGAGCCGAAGGTAATAAAAGTGCCCTGCATTTTGCTTACCGGAACCAATCTTTTCTCCTGAGCGATATTTTTGGAGTGCTGGCTGCCTACGGGCTGACGATTCACAGTCTGAGTCTGTACGGTCAAATTTACCCGCCGATGCTGGTATTTATCAAATTGGTAGTATCTCGCGGCGGCAAGGTGCTGGCAGATAAAACAGCAGAAAATGTCTGCAGGGCAGTTCGAGAGGCCTTGGCGGGGCATTTTGAGGTTGAAGAGATGTTGGCGGTGGAATTTAATTTAGACGCGGGTTTGGAGGATGTGGCAACTGAGTTTTACGTCGATCCAGTTTTCCACTTGCCAGCTTTGCTGATTGAAGCCGACAATCAGCCTGGACTTTTTTACAAAGTTATGTATGCCATCTGGCAAGAGGATTTGTTGGTGGTAAATGCTAATTTGCTGGTTTGGCGGGGGCGAACTCGCCTGATTCTCTACTTGTTGGGGCCCAATGAAAGTTTAATTCCTGAGTATCTGGGGCAGAAAATCGCTGAGGGGGTGCGACAAAGATTGTTGGGCGAGCGATTTTAGGCGGTTGGCAGCGGGCAGCCCACAGTTGGTGGTTGGTGGTGGGCGATCGATCTGTTCTTGAGCGTTGATTTCGGGATAGGATAAAAGTATGGCAACCATAGACATCCTAGGGGTTCGGCACGCTTGCGATTTGACGGCTCCGACTGCAACTTCTCCGGTTCTGGTATTTGTCCACGGCTGGCTGTTAAGCCGCCGCTACTGGCAACCTTTGACCGATCGCTTGGCACCAAACTATCAGTGTTTGACCTACGATTTGCGCGGGTTTGGCGACTCTCAACCGGACGGCGACGGCCTTCCGGGGCCTTCGGCATCGATCGATTCCTGCTACACTCCCGCAGCTTACGCTCGCGATTTGGAAATTTTACTCGAAAAACTAGATATTTCTAATGCTTGGTTGGTGGGGCACTCTCTCGGCGGTACGATCGCTCTTTGGGCAGCCAGTCAATTGTCCGATCGCGTTAAAGGTGTCGTCTGCATCAATGCAGGCGGCGGCATCTATCTAAAGGAAGAATTCGAGCGCTTTCGAGCGGTCGGCAAGCAGCTAGTGAAAATGCGTCCCCGCTGGCTGTCTCACTTGCCGCTAGCAGATTTCGTGTTTGCCCGCGATTCTGTGGCAAGATCGATCGGCAGATGTTGGGGAAGGCAGCGCTTGATAGATTTCGTGGCAGCCAATCCTGACGCAGCTTTGGGGGCTTTGTTGGACTCCACCACAGAAGCGGAGATTCACCTCTTGCCGCAAATAGTATCCCAACTCAAGCAGCCTGTTTATTTTATTGCCGGCAGTAAAGACAAAATTATGGAACCAAAATACGTGCTGCATTTGGCTAGCTTTCACTGGATGTTCCAAGGTTGCGGCGAGAATGTCCTTCAGATTGAGAGCGGTCATTTGGCAATGGTGGAACAGCCGGATGCAGTGGCTAGTTACTTGCAAAATATTCTTCACGAACACGCTTAAAGGGCATGGGGCATGGGGCTCTAGCGTTGCGG
>NZ_JADEXD010000055.1 GCF_015207285.1 Tychonema sp. LEGE 07203
GACCTAAGTCTGCACCAATCTGTCGCCTATTTCCCTTTTCATCTTGTACCGATGTCGAAACCGCCCGATCGAACAAACGACACAAGGCCAGAAATGCGCGATACCCCAAAAATTATCTCCCTCCCCAAACTCCCCAAACTCCCCACACCCCGCGCGCGAGTCACCAAGCAATCTCACGCACTCAAGCACTATTCCCCTTCCCCTATAGCCTTTCTCAAAAAGGTGAATATTTTAGATTGGAGGATTGGAGGATGGAGCGACTTGAGATTTGAGATTTTAGTTAGATTTAGCGATTGGGAGATTTGGGGATTGGGCGATCGAGCGATACCTCATATAAGAGCTATAACTGCTATATCTCTCTTCCGGCAGATTCAACTTTCCCTGATTTTTCTAACTATTAGATTAAGAAATAAAAACTAAAAAATTTTCCCCCAGCCCTAATCTCCCTTCAGGCAGAGGAAAGTCTCTGCGATCGCCCTTACGATAAATCTAAGGTTGACTCTATAAGTAACCTTCTTAAAAATAACTTTTGCAAATAGTTGGGTGAAAACTAATGAATATTGAACCAAACGCAACCAACAGGGTCAGCGACCTACAAGTCACGCTACCAAAATCCAGAGAAACATTGCTCGGCGAGGAAACAGAAAAAGCCCTCGGCGAGGAGAAACAACACAAAGCTGAAACTATGCGCGCTGTCGAACAGTTAAAAGAAGAACTGCAGCACAAAATAGATAAAGAATGTCACCATACGCCCGATTAAAACTAATGCCAGTTTTGAGAGGGTGCGGGTAAGATAAGGTCTTGCCCGCACCCACTTTTTGAAGGCAGGAGGCAAGTCGTTACAATTCAAGATAAATTTAAAATTATTTGAGTTTAAAAAAATACTGTTTTCGGTGCAACAATGGCTTTGCGCCGAGATTTTTGTGGGATACTACACTTCGTTAGTTGCAGCTAGCAATTTAGGTCAAAAAACCGTCAGCAGCAAAGTCGCAGTCTATCCTCGATTCAATAATATTTTTTCCCTATTCCTGATTCCCTATTCCTGATTCCCTATTCCTGACCTCCATGAGATTCTGTACACTCCGAGTACACCAAACGTTATTCCTACAGGTAGAGTGCAACCGAGCTGGTTGTTCCCTATGATAATAAGTAGAAAGTGTAAAACACGATACAAATAAGGAAAACAAAATGAGTCTTGAAGATAAAGCAAAGGCAACTGGCAAAAACATCGAAGGCAAAGCTCAAGAAGCCCTAGGCAATGTTACTGGCGACCCCAAGGACAAAGCTGAAGGCAAAGCGAAGCAAACAGAAGCACAAGCTCGTCACGCAGCCGAAGATGTGAAAGATGAAGTCAAAAAGAAATTAGACTGATTCTAATACTAATTGAGAGGGTCTATAAAGCTGACCCTCTCAAATATTAAAACTGTTTTCATACCGGAGGAAAAAAGGTGAGTTTATTGCAGCAGAGTCGAAAAATAATTGCGGGCCTACTTTTGGTTTTAATGCTGGCTGTTACTACTGCTTGCGCCCCCAGCGTTTCCGCCCAAAAACCGACTAATGTACCTGTAGCAATTGGCGGCAGTCAGGGTTATTACGCGCAGCTAGAACGCGGCAATACCGCCGCCGGTCAAGATTTTGGTGAATGGGTAACTAAGACGGCTAAGGGTCTGGTTCAAGACGCTTACGTGCGCGACAATAATAAACTGGGAGTTGTAATTACCCCGCAAGTGAACCCTAAAGAAGTCAAAGATTTGGCGAAATCTTTAGCCCAAGGTTTTCACCGCAATTTCCCAAACCAAGATGTAAGTGTTTTGATTTATGCTCCTGATAAAAAGCTGATTTTGACGGCTAAGTACGACCAGCAATCAAATCAGATTGAATACAACTCTTGATTTGCCAAGAAAATTTAAATATTCGCGTAGCTTGAATAAACTTTTGGATTTTTAGGCTGGCGAAATTCTCGGAATTTGAGAAAGAACAGTTGTGTAGTAGATTGGGAAAGAAATACCATGAGTATTAGCGATAATTATAAGAGTCAAATCATGAAGGATTTGGCTCAGGGAAATAAAGAAGTGATGCCGGAAACAACCGGTGAAGATTACGAAAATTTTGACGATTTTGCTCAGAGAACTTCGCCGGATCAGCGCAAACAATTATTCGGGCGTTCTCTGAATCACGACTCGCTACCGCCGGCGCAGTTGGAACCGGAATTGCAAAAGGCGATCGCCCAAATTAAGCCAAAGGAACGCGATGATGTGGCTCGCGAATTCCTCAAGCAGTTGGACAAGAGAGGATTGAACGATCGCCAATTGGAAAAGCAATTAGGACTTTCTACCCACCACGCCAGCCGCATGAATGCTGACGATGTTACTAAGCTGGCATCGTTTACCTATTACAATCACCCGGATATTTTCCAAGACGTGCTCGCCGAAGAGCCAAGTTTGATGAAGTTTTTAGGCAATCCAATTGTTGTGGGTATTTTGGGAATAGTTGCTGCTAAATGGCTCAACAGTCGCAAATAGTAAAAAAGCACTTGCATTCGGAACCCTCAAACCTTTACAAATTAGGTTTGATCGTTCCGAATGCAAGTCCTCTATCGTTTGATGGAGAATTGGATTGGTAACGCTCAAACCCCTACAGATTGCGATCGTCCGACAAGATACAATATCATCAAAAATCCCGAAAAATTAAATCTCAATTATTCTATTCGTAGCTGTTTTGGCGATGAAAACCCCTTGCCAATCACCGCAGGGCGAATTACCGATCGCCAATTATTAATTATTAATCAAAGCTAAAAACAGCCGCACAGCCATAAACGGCGGTACACCTGACACTCGGCAAAATTGAATGTAGGATTAAGTGTTGCCTTGAATCAGAAAAAAAAAGATGAACTTATCCACTATTTGGCGAAAACTCCGCAGCCAGCAAGCCTTCTGCTTCGCTGCACTGCTGGCTGCTTGCTTTGTATTTATCGGTTGTTCCCCCGCCCAGTCACCGGCTGGCAATTCAGTCGATCCCAAGTTTAAAGAGCAAGTCTTGCAGGTGATCCGCGAAAACCCCCAAGCAATTTTAGATTCGGTACAAGCGTACCAGCAAGAGCGGCAGCAGTCTCTCAAAGCAGCGCAGGACTCTTTTTTGCAGGAGATGAAAACTAATCCCAAATCTTCGATCGGGGATTCTCCCACCACGGGTTCGGCTTCGCAGCAGATTGTACTTTTAGAATTCTCTGACTTTCAATGTCCGTTTTGCGCGAAGGCTCACGATACTGTCAAACAGTTTATGGCAAAACACCAGGACAAAGTTACTTTAGCCTACAAGCATTTTCCCTTGACTTCAATTCACCCTCAAGCGCTGCCAGCGGCTAAAGCAGCTTGGGCAGCCCAACAGCAGGGCAAATTCTGGGAATATTATAGCGCTTTGTTTGAGGGGCAGAAAGACTTAGGCGAGCCACTATACGGATCGATCGCCCAAAAGCTCAATCTAAAATTAGATAAATTCAACACCGATCGCAACAGTCCCGCCGCCGAAGCCGCCATTGGAAAAGACGTGCAACTGGCTAAACAACTTGGCATTGAAGGCACTCCGTTCTTTATCATGAACGGCCAAACTTTCTCCGGGGCTGTCGAGCTTTCTGAGATGGAAAGCATTCTCGCGAATGTCTCGAAATAAATAATTCCTGACTATTGGAACCGAGTCTAAAAAAGTGTTCCCAGCCTGGTTTGGCTGGGAACGAGAAAAACCAGAAAAACTCTAAAAATCTTTAATTAAACAGCAGCCAACTCAGGAGTCGGGCGCTTGCTGTTGCGGATACCTTCGATCGCGCCTGCGTAATCCTTCGCCTTAAACACAGCAGAACCCGCAACGATCGCATTTGCGCCCGCTTCCAGAACCTGCCAAGTATTGTTCGTCTTCAAACCGCCATCCACCTCAATCCAAGGATCGAGGCCCTTCTCATCGCACATTTGGCGCAACTGGCGAATTTTCGGCAGCACCGCCGGGATAAAACTTTGACCGCCAAAGCCCGGATTCACGCTCATAATCAGCACCAAATCGCAAAGTTCCAGCACGTACTCGATCAACTCTAGGGGTGTCGAAGGATTCAGCACCACACCAGCCTGCTTGCCCAATTCCCGAATTTGACCGAGGGTGCGGTGCAAGTGAGGCGAGGCATTGTGCTCGGCGTGAACGGAAATAATGTCCGCACCAGCCTTAGCAAAGTCTTCGACGTATTTCTCCGGCTCCACAATCATCAGGTGGACATCGATTATCTTGGTAGTAACGGGACGAATTGCTTCGACAATCATCGGCCCGATAGTAATATTAGGAACAAAGCGACCGTCCATCACATCTACGTGAATCCAGTCAGCCCCAGCTCGATCGACAGCTTGAATCTCTTCTCCGAGACGGCTAAAATCGGCTGATAATATTGATGGAGAAATAACGATCGGTTTTTGAGATTTGGTCATGGCTAAGTCTGTTCTCCTGTCTGCGGTGCTGTATCCAGTGTATCAAAATACGGCTCTGTGGGTCGAAAAGTTGCCAGCGGGCGATCGACCGCCAGCCGACAGCGAAAAATTTTGCCTCTGACAGACAACGTTTGTGCAAAACCAGCCCTGCTGCGAATTTTGGTCTGCGATCTAAATTTTGCGCCTAACAAATAACTTTTGTGCAAAACTATACCTTCTACAAATTTGGACTGCCAATTATGAAAAATATACATCCCTCAGATAATCCTGAACTCGATCGGGCAAGTCTGTTTGTATTAACAATCCCAGTCATCGGCTTTTTCCCCGCGCTGTGGACTCTTTACCGCCGTCAGGGCAGCCCCCAACGCAAAGCCGTCAGCCGCTTGGCAGTTGCCCTGGCTGTTAGTTGGCTCCTAGGACATATTCTTTTAGAAGCCGGCGCGATTTCTACGGAATCTCCAGCACTTACCATGTTATTAATGAGTAGCCTGCTGACAACCAGTTATTTCATCGTTTCTCTGGGACTGATGGTTCGTCTCTGGAAGCGTCAACCGCTATGGTTGCCCGGAATTAGCCGTGTAGCCGAGCAAGTGGTAGGCAAACATTTATCATAATTTAGGGTGCTTTTGAACCCTTACCGTATTGATTGATTCAGTCTTCAGGTTGATACTACATATTGTCGCGATCTTTTTTATTTTTGTTGTGTGTGAGGAAGCCAGTGCCAGCTCAAAAAACTCCTAATCAAGACCCTATCCAAGAATTAACAGCTCAACCTTCAACCAAAAAATCGCACCAGCCGCATCGAGGCCGCTGGCTGGGCTTTGGTTTTGGTTTGGCTGGAGTAGCCATGCTCTCAGCCACAGCCGGAGCGCTGCTAGCCGTCTCCCTTTCCACAACGCCGCTTCAGCAACAAAAATTGACTCCCGAAGAAGCGGCGGTGTTTTCTCAAGGCGACATGGCAAAGCTCAACATGAAGATGCCGGAGTTGACTCGCCCAGTTAATATTTTAGTTTTAGGACTTAAAGTTCTGACCTCTGACATCAACGGCCAGCCCGACAAGGAAAAGGGATATGAGGTATGGGAAAACTCTTTCAAGGGGTTAACCGATACCATGCTATTGGTGAGGTTTGACCCTCAAAATAAAAAGTTAAGCGTACTTTCCATTCCGCGAGACACCCGCACCTATGTTGAAGGTAGGGGTGAAGTGAAAATTAACGAAGCTAATTATTACGGCGGCCCGGCTTCTTCAGCTAAATCAGTCAGCGGACTCCTGGGCGGCGTGGGAATTGACCGCTACGTCACAGTGAATATTCATGGCATAAAAAGTTTGGTAGATGCCCTAGGTGGCATAAATATTAATGTCCCTAAAGACATGAAGTATACCGATAATAGTCAGCATTTATATATAGATTTAAAGGCTGGCAAGCAGAAGCTCAACGGCGAACAAATCGTGCAATATTTACTTTACCGGCACGACGATTTAGGCGATATCGGGCGGGTGCAGCGCCAGCAATTGTTGATGCGGGCTTTTGTGGAACAGGAAGTTAATGTTGGTTTGCTTTCTCGCTTGCCGAAGATTTTGTCGGTGATTCAGTCTCACATTGACACGAATTTGAGTATAGAAGAATTGGTGGCTTTGGCTGGTTTTGCTACTCAAACCGATCGCGCCAGCGTCCAAATGTTGATGGTGCCCGGCAAATTCAGCGATCCAAAGGACTATAAAGCCAGTTTTTGGTTGCCAGACCAAGATGCGATCGAAACTATGGTAGCAGAGCATTTTGACTTCGGCCAAAATACTTGGACAATCGAGAATGCTGATGCAACTTTTCTGAAGGTAGCGATTCAAGACAGTACGGGCGATCGATCGGCTGTTGAAGATTTTGTCAATACTCTGACTCGCGCCGGCTATCGGAATGTCCAGGTTTATAAAGATTGGCCAGAACCGCTCGAAGAGACCACGATTATCGCTCAAGACGGCGATATTAAAAGTGCCCGAGCAATTCAACAGTCTTTAGGTTTTGGAGACGTGCTGGTTGAGAGTACGGGTGCTTTGCAATCCGACGTGACAATCAGATTGGGTCAGGATTGGTTGGAGAAAAAAACTCAGTATGACCGCGGGTTTAAGTCTTTTTAAACACAAATGTTGCACCTGTGGCAAAAACCGGGTTTCTGACCGCAAATTTAGCATCACAACCTATATCTTTCGTTCAGAAACCCGGTTTTTAAGAGCTTCCACACGAAGGGTGCAAGAGATGAGTTTAAACAGGCTTTTAAATTCGGTATTTGTAGGGACACAGCACTGCTGTGTCCTGTTTTTTTCTGTTGGTAGAGATGGAGCCGATCGCTTTTTTGTCGATTTACTGATACTATATTTTTGGGTGACGATGAATCGCGATCGCAATACCGATACTTCCCCCGCAATCTGAGCTAAAACCACAATCAACGGGGGAAGCTTAAGATATTTTATAAAGGTAGAGTTGATGAACAAGGATGCTAAAATAGACCGACAGCGCGAACATCAGGCAAATGAACGCACCTTTCTTGCATGGTTGCGAACTTCACTCGCTTTAATTGGTTTTGGGTTTGCGATCGCTCGGTTCAGTTTATTTCTCCGTCAATTTCAAGCTACAGTGACTCAGCAAGAAGTTTCCTCCCCTCCCTTCTTCAACTCCGAAACTTTAGGGCTGAGTTTAGTCGTTTTTGGCATTGCAGTCATAGCCTTAGCAGCATGGCGTTACAATCGAGTTTTCTGGCAAATCGAGCGAAGTGATTATCGCCCCAATCGCGTGCTGGTTTGGATTCTGACGGGAGTTGTGATGATTTTAGGAACGCTAAGCATTCCGTTGTTGCTGTGGCGAGAGCGCGCAAATATAGCTCCCATTTCAACTCCTAAAAACTCTCAATTCTAAATTAACCCGATCGCTCAGTTAAAGTCAAAACAACCGCAACCATATTATCGATCGGGTTAATCGCGATCGCCCCCAGGTAAACTCAGTATAAACCCTTGCGTTAATCTGTGTTCATCTGCAGTTAAAAAAAAGATAATTTTGCAACCGCAGATGACAAAGGATAGACACAGATTAACGCAGATACCCAGAACAGAGATAGGAATAATTCCGAAGCCAAAAGATTTGATATTATAATCTCAATTTTGGCTGCACCGCTTGTGATACCCAAAACACGGCAGCGCAGTCTCCTAACTTCTGATTCTTCTTCCTTTGCGTCAAGAGCGCCTTCGCGGTTCAACAATCTAATTCTTCCGACACCCCCACAAGAAAAAGCCCTAATTTGCTGCAATTACCGATCGCCCTTTAATCCAATCAAGTAAAATAGGATTGACCAATTCCGGCGCTTCATCCTGCGGACAATGGCCCACTCCCTCCAAAGAAATAAACTTTTCAACAGTCGGAAAATTTGCCAATTCTCGCCCCAGGGCGATCGGCTCCCAAGGATCGTTTGCGCCCCACAAAATCAAAGCCGGACAGCTCAAACGAGGCAACAAATCCTCCGGTAGCGGCCCTTGAGAATAGCTGATAAATGCCACAAATACATCGACTGCGCCGCTATCTCGCGCTGGTTTTAACAAAATTTCTACAAGTTCGCCCGTGACAGCTTCCGGCTGGTGATAGGCTTGCAAAAGCACTTTTTTTACTGTTTTTGGGGTGGCTAACTGTTTGAAAAATAATTGACTAATCCACTTGACATTTAAAACTTTTTGTGCAACTGGCGCTCCAAAACTGCGATACCAAGGCAATTCGGCGCGCTTGCGATCGTGCAGCAAACGCAGGGAACAATTGAGTAAAATTACGCCAGAAGCAATATCGGGAAAATCCACTGCAGCTTGCATAATTGCCACGCAGCCGATCGAATTTCCCACCAAAAAAGCCGGCCCGCCCGCAACTTCCCGACAAAAATCAGCAATTAACTCACCCCAAGTTTCAAAAGTATAGTCAATCTCAAGCTTGGGCGCGGGCTTAGCAGAACCGCCAAAACCGATAAGGTCGATCGCGTAACAGCGACAATCAGCAGCCAACACAGGCAAATTCTTGCGCCAGTGGCCCCAAGACGCGCCAAAACCGTGAACAAACACCACCGCAGGGCCCTCGGTTCCCGCAGCCTGGTAGCAAATCGGAAAACCTTTCCACATCCAGGTTTGAGGTGCAGCAAGTGTTGACAGAGCGGGAGTAGAAGGTGTCATGGGATTTTAGATTTTAGATTGGGCATGGGGTATAGGGCATAGGGCATAGGGCATGGGGCATGGGGCATTGTTGACTGTTGACTGTTGACTGACAACCACCAACTGACAACCACCAACTGCTTTCTTGTCAACTGACTAATGACTACTTTGCAGTTAGAGCCGATATTATGTCACGATTAAACCTGCTGACTTCTTTGCTGTATTAAAATTTCCCCTATGCCAACGATCGCCCCAACATCTGTCGTGCCGTTTCTGGGTTCAGAAATTGTACCAGACTACGACACAGCCAAAGTAGTAATCTTGCCAATTCCCTACGAAGCAACCACCACCTACCGCCGGGGGTGCGAAAACGGGCCGGCCAAACTGCTAGAAGCTTCACACCAGCTCGAATGCTACGACGAAGAACTAGATTCCGAAGTTTGCTACGATGTCGGAATTTATACCGCAATGCCGATCGCCGACACCCGCAACAGCCAACCAGTTTCATCCTCAGAAATGCTGCGAGTCACGCAAAAAACCGTACAGCAGCTAATTGCGGAACAGAAATTTGTCATCTCTCTCGGAGGCGAGCACAGCATCACCGCCGGCATTGTCGAAGGCTACCGCCAAGGATACCCGGATGAACCCTTCACCGTCGTGCAAATTGATGCCCACGGAGACTTGCGCCACGAATACGAAGGCTCGATCCACAACCACGCCTGCGTGATGCGGCGGATTGTAGATATGGGCTTGCCGACACTGCAAATCGGGATTCGCGCTATCTGCAAGGAGGAAGCTGATTTGATTAAAGCAAAACAGCTCAACGTGATTCGAGCTCGGGAAATTGCTACTCAACCGGATTGGGCCGATCGCGCCATTGCCAGCATAACAACCAAACGAGTATTTTTGACGATCGACCTAGACGGCATCGATCCGACATTAATTCCGGGGGTTGGCACACCCGAACCGGGCGGGTTAAATTGGTATTCGCTAACCGGATTTTTGCGGCGCGTCTTCGAGTCCTGCGAAGTAATCGGGTGTGACATTATGGAATTAGCACCTGTTGTAGATTCTGTCGTCTCAGAATTTACCGCTGCTAAATTAACCTACAAACTTATTGGATATCAAGCGGCGGCTCAAGGTTGGCTAAAGCAAAACGAGGAATAAATCGCGAATTATTAATCAAAATAAGCTGTTGACTAGGTTAGAATCAAGCTAAAACGCCAAAACAGCTTATTTTATTTTTGCTGAAAATTTCATCTTTCACGATCGCAAATACTGCTCTTAACCTCCTGAAAACATGAGTTTACCAATCGAAACAACGGGTACTCCCATTAATGGCTACGCTCCCGATTTTGAACTGCCGGGAGTTGACGCAGAAGTTCACCATTTAGCTCGCTATTTAGAAAATTTTCGGGCAATTGGGGTAGTATTTATCTGCAATCATTGCCCTTACGTGAAGTTGTATATCGATCGCCTGAAAGAACTTCAAGCAGCTTTTCAAGATCGAGAAGTTACGTTAATCGGGATTAATGCCAATGATGCAAACCAGCATCCCGACGACAGTTTTGAGAACATGAAAATTTTTGCAGCCGACAATCAACTCAACTTCCCGTACATCCGAGATGTTGCTCAAGATGTGGCCCAGAGTTTTGGGGCTTCTAAAACGCCGGAAGTTTTTTTGTTAGACCGAGACGGCAGATTGCGCTATAAAGGTTTAATTGACGACAATGCCGACGACGCGGCGGCGGTACAGGTTTCTTATTTGCGAAGCGCGATCGACCAATTGCTCAAAGACGAACCGGTAGAACCTTCTATTACAGAGGCGATCGGTTGTTCTGTCAAGTGGCGATTGTAGTCATCAGTCATCAGTCATCAGTCATCAGTCATCAGTCATCAGTCATCAGTCATCAGTCATCAGTCATTAGTCATTAGTCATCAGTAGGGGCGGTGCCAAGAGTGCCCGCCCTCCTGCCGTCATCAGTCATCAGTCATCAGTCCAACGTCATCAGTCATCAGTCATCAGTAGGGGCGGTGCCAAGAGTGCCCGCCCGCCCTCCTGCCGTCATCAGTCATCAGTCATCAGTCATCAGTCATTAGTCATCAGTCATTAGTCATCTCCAACAAATAATCTCGCTCCCCCTTAGGGCGTGTTTTCAAACCTAGAATTGGCTTAAATAGTATGTTGGGTTGAGGAAATAAACCCAACATTTTTTGTATATTTGTTTTGCGGAGCAAAACGGAGGGCGATCGAGACTTCGATACAAATATTCGAGACAAAGGGTTGCAGTATTCAGCAGACACAAATTAATTGCTTACCTTAATCCTCTGCTTTGCCATACCTAAGTCTCGATCGCCCTAGGAAAAATTAAAACATAGCTCTATGAAAAGAAAACAGATCCTTAACTTAATTCTAGTAGCCATCGCGACGCTAGCACTGCTAATTAGTTGGAAGTTATTTCAGAGTGTTTCCCCAGCCACAGCACAGCAGCGCACGTCTTTAACCGTATCCGCCGCCATCAGTCTCTCGCCAGTCTTAACAGAAATCAAAACAGTATATCAAAGCAGCAATCCCAATACTACTATTACTTATAATTTTGGTGCTTCCGGCGCTCTAGAGCGGCAAATTCAGCAAGGAGCTCCGGTAGATATATTTTTCAGCGCCGCGACTAAACAAATGGATGGTTTGCAGAAAGCTAATTTGCTGCTTAACGAGACGCGCCGCAATTTGCTGACAAATCGCCTGGTTTTGATTGTTCCTAAAAATGGCGCTGTTTTGAGCGATTTTAAACAGTTGACAGATGCCAAAATCAAGAAAATTGCGATCGGCGAACCGAAAAGCGTTCCAGCCGGACAATACGCTCAAGAAATGCTAACTAAGCTCGGATTGTGGTCGCAACTGCAGCCAAAATTAGTATTGGGAAATAACGTCCGCCAAGTCCTGACATTTGTCGAAAGCGGTAACGTTGATGCCGGTATAGTTTACACTACAGATGCCAAAGCATCCGACAAAGTAACAGTGCGACTAACAGCAGCCGAAACCTTGCACTCGCCCATTGTTTATCCCCTAGCAATTATCAAAAACAGCCGCAATCCCGCCGCAGCAAAAGCCTTTGTTGAGTTTTTAGTCGGCGATCGCGCTAAAATAGTATTTCAGAAATACGGCTTCGGTACAACTCATTAATTATTCGTAAAACTTGCAGCAATTCAAAAAACTTTCTTCTCTTCCTTCTCTTCCTCCGTGTTCTCTGCGCCCTCTGCGGTTCAAAAAAATCATCCAAAACTGCGATAGTTCATCCAAAATATGGAATTTGACATATCTCCATTATGGATATCCCTAAAATCATCAGCCATCGCCACATTCTTTACCTTCTTTCTGGGAATATCCGCCGCCCGGTGGATGCTTTCTACTCGCATCCGAGGTAAAGCCTTGATTGAGGCCATTTTCATCTCTCCCTTGGTTTTGCCGCCGACAGTTGTAGGATTTTTGCTGCTGCTGCTGTTTGGGAGAAATGGGGCGATCGGTCAATTGCTGCTAAAATTTGACTTAACTATAATTTTCACTTGGCAAGCCGCCGTAATTACTGCCACAGTCGTATCATTTCCCCTGATGTACAAAACTGCTTTGGCAGCTTTTGAGCAAATTGATGCCAATCTTCTCAATGCAGCCCGCACTTTGGGCGCTTCGGAAGGGACTGTCTTTTGGCGGATTTTGTTGCCGCTAGCATGGCCGGGAATTTTAGCAGGAACTATTCTCGCATTTGCCCGCGCTTTGGGTGAATTCGGCGCGACTTTGATGTTAGCTGGGAATATTCCCGGACAAACTCAAACTATCCCGATGGCAATTTATTTTGCGGTGGAAGCTGGGGATATGAGGCAAGCTGCTATTTGGGTTTTGATTATTTTCAGTCTTGCTTTGAGCGTGCTTACTTTGGTGAATTACTGGACTTATTTACCAAGAATTTCACCTCAGCCAAATCCTAACTATCAACGGCTATCTAACCTGGCTCAATTTGCTCCTATTTTTACCATAAAATCCCCAAAAAAACAACTGGAATGCGGACTATTTTTAAATATTTTTAAACCTCTTTCGGGCTTTGCCTTGGATGTCGGTTTTGATATCGGCCCGGAAGTGCTGGGAATTCTGGGCGCGTCGGGTTCCGGCAAGAGCATGACTCTGCGCTGCATCGCCGGTTTGGAAACTCCCCGCAGCGGTAAAATAGCAGTTAATGGAAAGGTGTTATTTGACTCGGCAGAGGGCATTAATGTGCCTTCTAAAGACCGCCGCATTGGTTTTTTGTTTCAAAACTATGCTTTGTTTCCTCACCTGAATGTGGCTGAAAATATTGCTTTTGGTTTGCAGCATTTATCTAAAGGCGAGCAAAAAATTCGGGTCAAAGAACAGCTTGTTTCGGTGCAAATGTTGGGAATGGAAAACCGCTACCCGCACGAACTTTCTGGCGGCCAGCAGCAGCGGGTGGCTTTGGCAAGGGCGATCGCCCCTGCTCCGGAATTGCTGCTGTTAGATGAGCCGTTTTCGGCTTTGGACACTCATTTGCGGAGTCAACTCGAACGCGAGTTAATGCAGGCTCTGGCTAATTATCGGGGAATTACTTTGTTTGTCAGTCACAATTTAGAGGAGGTTTACCGGGTGTGCAAAAATCTGTTGGTGTTGGCTGGGGGAAGGGCGATCGCCTTTGATAGCAAACAGAACATTTTCGATCGCCCGCGCAACTTCACCGTCGCCCAGTTAACGGGCTGCAAGAATTTCTCTGCTGCTAAACCGGTTGCTGAAACTGTCGTAGAGGCGATCGGCTGGGGCTGTACTTTGACTGTAGTCGAACCAATTCCCAAATCTCTAGTTTCTGTCGGAATTCGAGCTCATCAAATCAGTTTTGTTAGCGGGGGCGATCGCGAAAATACTTTTGCTTGTTGGATCGCCTCAACTGTAGAAACTCCGCACCGAGTGACATTATATCTCAAGTTGCACTCGCCTCCTAATGATTCCCCAGATTATCACTTGCAAGCTGAAGTTTTCAAGGAAAAGTGGCGGGCAATTAAGGACAATCCTTTTCCCTGGTATGTTCATTTGGAGCCAATTAGGTTAATATTAATGGAAGCCTGACTTGACAGTTAACAGTCAACAGTTAACAGCCAACAGCCAACAGCCAACAGCCAACAGCCAACAGCCAACAGCCAACAGCCAACAGCCAACAGCCAACAATCAACAGCCAACAATTAACAAGATTAAATCATGACTGACAAAGTGCAAAAAACCGATGCCGAATGGCAGCAGCAACTCACGCCCGAACAGTTCAAAGTTACCAGGAAGAAGGGAACAGAAAGAGCTTTTAGCGGCGAGTATCACGACAACAAAAAGCCGGGAATTTATAAGTGCATTTGCTGCGGCACGGAGCTATTTAAATCTGAAACAAAATACGATTCCGGCACTGGTTGGCCGAGCTTCTACGCTCCCATTAACGAAGAAAATGTCAAGAATGAGTCGGACAACAGCTTGTTCATGCGCCGCACTGAGGTACTGTGTGCTGTCTGCGACGCTCATCTCGGTCACGTATTCAACGATGGGCCAAAACCCACCGGTCAGCGTTACTGCATGAATTCTGCTGCGCTTAATTTCGTTCCCAAAGATTAAGTCGGCATTTCTCGCGCCCTGTGGCAGCAAAAAACCCGGTTTCAGGCTGAACTTTGATTGCTCAAAACGAAGATTTGGCCGAGAAACCGGGTTTTTATCGGTTCCCACCCAGGTGTTCTGGAACCAGCCCAAAAGTCTGTTCCAGACAATTGATGTTCAAAATGCACCCTGGCTGCTATCTTATAAGGAATACCCTGAAAACCCTGTGACTTAGTCCAGGGATTAAAGGGCATGGCAGGATTTATCCTGCCTGTGAGATACACCAATTGCACAAATGTTTGGCAAGTGTGCTGTCGTCAGAAGAGTCGAAAGTTGCGAATTTTGAGAAATCAAGTATCTAGCCTAGCCGCAGTACGGATGCTCAAAATAACTAATCACAAACCAAGACTAAGGTTCTGAACCGATTAAATCGTCAGTAAAAGACGTTAAAACCTACCCCCAGACTGGAGGAAAGTCACGACCGAGGAGCTAGTTGCAAGACTAGGATAGTAGACCGCCATTTTTGGCAAAAGGATTGCGCCCGGAAACCCTAGCAATAGGGATATTAAGGCCCGAAAGTCTTAAGAATCTCCGTCGCTTTAGCGCGGGGAGTGTCAAGGTGGAGACAAAAAGCAAAAATAGTGGCGGCATGGGGATGGTTTATCAGCGGGTTTTGCTGAAGCTCAGCGGTGAAGCGCTGATGGGCAGCTTGGGCTACGGTATCGATCCGGTAGTGGTTGGGTCGATCGCCCAGGAAGTGGCAAAAGTAGTTTCCGAAGGCATTCAAATTGCGATCGTTGTCGGCGGCGGCAACATTTTTCGCGGCGTGAAAGCTGCTTCGGCAGGGATGGATCGGGCAACCGCCGATTATGTGGGCATGATCGCTACGGTGATGAATGCTATCACTTTGCAGGATGCCCTGGAACAAGCAGGAGTGCCAACGAGGGTGCAATCGGCGATCGACATGCAAGAGGTAGCTGAACCCTACATCCGGCGGCGGGCAATTCGCCACCTCGAAAAAAAACGGGTAGTAATTTTTGGTGCCGGTTCTGGCAATCCTTTTTTTACTACTGATACTACAGCCGCATTGCGGGCGGCTGAAATCGATGCACAGGTGATTTTTAAAGCTACTAAGGTGGATGGGGTCTACGATTCCGACCCCCACGTCAACCCCAACGCGCGCAGGTATAAAACCCTCACCTACGCCCACGTCTTGAACCAAGACTTGCGGGTGATGGACAGTACCGCGATCGCCCTGTGCAAAGAAAATAATATTCCTATTATGGTATTTGACCTCTCGGTATCGGGCAACATTTATCGAGCTGTAATGGGAGAATCTATCGGAACTATTGTAGGAGGAGTTTGTGAAGTTAGCTGAAGCAGAAGAGCACATGCAAAAGGCAGTTGAGGCTACTCAGCGGTCTTTTAATACTATCAGGACGGGACGGGCAAACGCCTCTCTCCTCGATCGAGTCATGGTAGATTACTACGGAGCTCCAACTCCCATCAAATCCCTTGCCAACATCGGCACGCCGGATGCGACTACGATCAACATTCAACCGTTCGATCGCACAGCACTAACATCGATCGAAAAAGCAATTTCCCTGTCGGATGTAGGACTCGTACCCAACAACGACGGTTCAGTTATTCGCTTGAACATTCCGCCCCTGACAAGCGAAAGACGGCAAGAATTTGTCAAAATGGCCTCGAAGTTTGCCGAAGAAGGTAAAGTTGCAATTCGGAATATCCGCCGCGATGCCGTTGACTCGATTCGCAAGCAAGAAAAAAGCAGCGATATCTCTAAAGATGAATCGCGGGACTTGCAAGATAAAATTCAAAAGCTGACGGACAAGTATGTCGCCAAAATAGAAGAAGTTCTGGCATCGAAAGAGAAAGATATCACGACAGTTTAGTGAATGGCAAATTGGGCATGGGGAAATTGCAGCAATTTTCAAACAACAAAACTGGGCGGTTGAAACCTTTTATATACAAACAAAAACCCGCGATCGCGGGTTTGAAGAAGGGGCGGTTTAAATTACGTTGTTTTCTTTACACCGCCTCTGCGGACAAAAGTTTGTGCAAACCTGGTTTGAGCCGCCCTCTTCAGCTTTTGAGCATTTAAATTGTCTGTTAAAAAGCGATCGAACTATGAGTGCGGTGAGGCCCAAAGCCCGCCCTGAATATCCAATGTTTATTGGCGGGACAGCTTAGATCGCATCCGTTCGGATAACCGTCATTAAGATTGGTTCGATCGCGAGGAATGCAAGTTCTCCGATCTTCGGGACTTGCATTTCCACCGATCGAACCTTTTTTATTTCAGGTAATTGACAATTCCCCAGTCAACAGTCAGTAGGGGCGGTGCCAAGAGTGCCCGCCCTCTTAACAGTCAACAGTCAACTTCTTCCATCTTCCTTTTCCTATAATATTGTTTCCGGTTGCATCGGAATCATAAAATCGAGTCGGGAGCATCTCACTTTTGGAGCCAAGCTAGAAATTGGAGACAGGAGACAGGAGACAGGAGACAGGAGACAGGAGGAAAGAGGAAGAAAGAAAAAGTCAAAAGAAATGTTTTTACAAATATGAGATGCTCCCATCGAGTCAACAGTTAATACTCAATCATTCAGTTTTTCGACCCGCCCGTCAACAGTCAACAGTCAACAATCACCTGACGGCGCAACCGGAATTGATATAAAATCTAAAATAATTATGAAAATTTATTTTTATAAACTAGAAGACCCTTACGGCTGCTTTTCCAATTTTTCACCCCACGAGATTTTTATGTGCGGCGAAAATTGGTTGACTGTGGAACATTACTATCAAGCCCAAAAATTTGTCGGTAGCGTCGATAGAGAATTAGTGGCTGCGATTCGAGGCGTACCAACTCCTCAAGAAGCAGCCAAATTAGGTCGCGATCCCAAATACCGGATGCGCGACGATTGGGAAGCAGTAAAAATTCCGATTATGCGCGAAGCAATTTTAACTAAGTTTCTCACTCATCCAGATATTCAAGCTATTCTCCTCGGCACAGGGGATCTAGCGATTGTGGAGGATTCGCCAACGGATTACTACTGGGGCGGAGGCTGCGACGGCACCGGCCAAAATCACTTGGGTAAAATTTTGATGAGCGTCCGCAGCGAAATTTGTCAGCGTCGGCGAAGCTGATAAAAACTCAAATTGATTTTTTGGTGTATAAAGTTATACTAACAAATGTAAAGTTAGTTTGAGCATCAATAATTATGAGAGTGAGATTTGAAGATTGCTAGAAATTTATGAGAACATTATAATAATAATTATTATTAGGTTAAGCCGCTCTGTCTGTTGAAGGCAAAATCTAAATCTGCGCGATCGCACATTTTCCTTCCCCAGCGCGCGCCAGAGTGATTGTACAGCTCGGTTAAGTCAAAAACTCAGGCAGATGCAGTGCGCGTCCGATCGCTCCGGCAGCACGTCAAAATTTCTTATTTTTATCGTAATTGTATGATTGCCAAAGGAGATTTATGCAACTCACAGATACACAAGGATTAAATCATAAACTAGACAGAGAAATTTTGGTTCGGCGCATAACAGAACGCATCCGGCAATCTCTAGAATTAGAAGATATTTTAACAACTACAGTAGCAGAAGCGCGGTCTTTTTTGAAAACAGACCGCATCATGATTTATAGGTTTAGTGCCGACGGCAGTGGAGAAGTTGTTGCCGAATCAATTAACAACAACCGTCTGCCTTCCTTGAAAGGCCTGCACTTTCCAGCAGACGACATTCCCGCCAGCGCCAGGGAGATGTATGTCAGTATGCGCCAGCGGACAATCGTAGATGTTAACTCCGGGACGATCGTCCTGAGTCCCCTCGATGCTGCCGATACAGGCCAACCTTTAGTGCATGAAGAAATGCACTACCGATCGCTCGATCCTTGTCACACAGCTTACCTGATGGGAATGGGAGTGCAATCTTCCTTAGTCGTGCCGATTTTGCACCGCAGAAGCCTGTGCCGAAACAGCAAAACAGAAATCTGCCAGGCCCCGGCGTGCCTGACTAGATACGAGCCGGGAAGCGATCGCCAAACTCACATCGAACTGTGGGGATTGCTAGTGGCTCACCACTCCCTCCCCCGCAATATTTCAGCAACAGATTTAGAAGTAATTCAGCTCGTAGCAGATCAACTGTCAAATGCGATCGGCCACTCGATCCTGCTCCATCAAACCCGCTCTCAAGCAGCCCGCGAAGCCACCGTCAGCCGCATCACAGCCTTGTTGTACGGTCACGCCAACATTCAACTGCAACAGGCTTTAGAAGCCACCGTTACCGCCTTGGGCGGCAGCGGTGGCAGACTTTATCTCAATCCTCATCTCAATTCTCAGAATATCAACAGCGGTGAAAAGTTATCGGTTGCCAAGATCGATCGAGCATCTTCTGAACTGTTCAAAACAGGCGAGCAACCCACACTTGTCAACTGGGAAACACCCAGGGAACTCGAAGCTCATCCGCTTTGGCAGCAATGGCTGAGCGCCGGATTCAAAAATACCGAAAAAATTCCCAACTTCCCAATTTTTACTAATTCTCAATTCCCAGCTTGGATAATTACCGACTTATACAAAGTACCTCTGTTTAGAGTTTTACTTCCAGCTTTCCAACCAACTAAAATTCGGGGTTTGCTAGTAATTCCCCTCCACTACCAACAACAAGTAGTCGGCTGTTTGACGATTTTTCGCAATGAAATTGATACCGAAAAAATGTGGGCGGGGCGCTTTGACAGCAGCGCTGCACAAACCCTTCCCAGACAATCTTTTGAAGTATGGCGAGAAATCAAAAAAGGTCAGTCGCCGGAATGGAAGCCCCAGGAGATAGAGCAAGCTTTAGCGCTCGGCAGCCAATTTTGTGCGGCAATCGGGCAGTACCTTCTTTATAAAGAAGTGCAGGCACTGAATGCCAACTTGGAGATCCAAGTTCAACAACGCACCGCCGAATTGCAAAAATCCTTGGACTTCGTTCAAGTATTGAACCGAGTTAGAGACCAAATTCGCAGCAGCTTAGATTTAAAAACCATACTGCAAACTATTGTGCGAGAAGTGAGAGTTTTGCTCGATACCGATCGCACGGTAATCTATCAATTTGCCGCAGCCAAACAGGGCGAGGTAGTTGTCGAAGCTGTTCGCGGCGAGTGGCAGTCAATTTTAGGTCTCAAATCTCCACAAGATTGCTTCCCCGAGGGCTCAGATTGCTTTTACCGAGCTGGAATGATGCGAGCAATTAATGATATTTATACTGATGATTTAACGCCCTGTCACCGCGAATTTTTGGAAAAATTGCAGGTGAGGGGCTGTTTAATTGTGCCGATGATTGGCAAAAATGCCCAATTGTGGGGGTTGCTGATAGCCCACGAGTGTTCCGCGCCGAGGGTTTGGCAAACAGCAGAACAAGAGTTGCTGCAACATTTGACCTCTCAAGCTGCGATCGCCATTCACCAAGCAGAACTTTATCAAGAAAGTCTCAATGCAGCAACTGCCGATCGAGCAAAAGCCGAACAGCTAGCTAAAACCCTCACAGAACTCAATAATACCCAAGCCCAACTGATTCAAACCGAAAAAATGTCCAGTCTCGGACAACTCGTGGCGGGAGTCGCCCACGAAATCAACAACCCGGTTAACTTTATCTACGGTAATCTTTCCCACGCCAGCGAATACAGCAAAGATTTGCTCTGCTTGGTGGAACTCTACCGCCAGCACTACCCCAATCCCAACCCAGAAATTAGCGAGTGCTCCGAAGCCATCGACGTTGAATTTCTGGCTGAAGATTTGCCCAAAATTTTGGGTTCGATGAAAGTCGGAGTTGAGCGCATCCGCCAGTTAGTAGTATCTTTGCGAAATTTTTCCCGGCTGGATCAAGCTCAAAAGAAACCTGTCGATATTCACGAAGGCATCGAAAGTACCCTGTTGATTTTGCAGCACCGACTCAAATCCCAGTCCGATCGCAAAACCGTAGAAATCATCAAAGAATACGGCAACTTGCCCTTAGTAGAATGCTATGCCAGCTCGCTCAATCAGGTATTTATGAATCTGATCGGCAATGCCATTGACGCCCTAGAAATGGGACAAAAAGACCAAATCCTCAATATTCCCGGACTCGGTGCAAGTGCAGCGGCAACCTATTTTAGCTCCCAAGAACAGGCGATCGAACCCGTAGATATAAATGGCAGCACCGAGTCTTTTATTCCTAATTTTCCATCCCCTTGCATTCGGATTCGCACCGAATTAATCGATGAAAAAACAGTAGGAATTTGTATTGCCGACAACGGTCACGGCATCCCCAAAGAGTTAATTTCTCACATATTTAATCCGTTTTTTACTACTAAACCCGTCGGGCGGGGGACAGGGTTAGGACTGTCTATCAGTTATCAAATTGTAGTTGAGAAACACCAGGGGATACTCAAGTGTGTTTCTGTACCGGGTGGCGGTACAGAGTTCTCGATCGAGATTCCGTTGAATTAGCGAGTTCTGCTCAAGGCAAGAGTATCTTCACCAGAACCGAACCGATCGATCCCAGAAGACTCATAAAGTTGCCGCCCCCAGTGCGCGGCTCCGTTGGCTTTTGGCGCGCCACAATTGCTTCGGCTAACTGCTTTGACAATTCCTGACCTTGGGGATTTCCTTGAGCTGCAAAGAGTTGGTTTGCTCTGGCCGCGTCTTGACTCGCGCCGGCGAAGTCTCCCAAGTCAGCCCGAGACATGCTGCGCGCAAAATAAATGGCGGCTGCATCCGATTTCAAATTCAGGGCTTGATTGTAATAATCGATCGCATTTCTGTAATTTCCCGCTTGAGCTTCCTGGACTCCCAACCGGTAAAAATCTTCAGCGGTGCCGATATTAGTTGGCATTCCCCTAACTCCCAGCAGTTGGGCGTTAGTTAAATTAGCGTCGGTTAAATTTGCATTGCTGAGATAGGCGCTTCTCAAGTCAGCACCGCTGAGGTTGGCTCCGCTGAGGTTGGCCCCCGTCAGGTTGACTCCAAACAAACTGGTGCCGCTGAGGTTGGCACCGCTGAGATCCGCTCCGGTGAGGTTGGCTCGGCTGAGGTTCGCCAATCTCAAGTCAGCACCTTTGAGATTTGCTCCTGTTAAGTTAGCTAAAACCAGACCGGCACTGCTGAGGTCGCAGTTGGGACACTCTCGGGTGGCTAGCAATTGTTGGGTGTGTTGGATGTTTTCGGCCGATGCAGGAGCGATCGGGGCGATCGCGCTCAACAGCGTTAAAGCAGCGAGGATTCTAAGTTTCATTTTAACCGTCCCAAATCCCAAATATTAAATCTAAAATAGCTTTTCTCGAAGCAGTTGAAAATCACCATAACACAAGTTCACCCACCAAATCTTTTGACTTGCCGGATGTAGCAGTTCTGTGCGCCACCAGCACCCTAGATTGAAGCGATCCGCCTTACCTGAGTGTCAAATAAAGATTTCGCTGCCAATAAATTAGGGCAATGAAAACCTCATTACCCTTTAGCCGCAGTTCTCGGCAACCATAAAATTTAACAAATAAATTAGTCGTGGATCGTGCCGTCGGGCATCATCGTACCCTTAAGATATACTCCGCTCAGGTTGACTTTTGTAAGGTTTGCTCCCAGCAGGTTTGCCCCGCTTAAATCTGACGCACTTAAAACCGCATCAGTCAAATCCGCCCTAATTAAGCTCGCTCCCATTAAGTCGGCTCCGCTGAGGTCTACTTTGCTCAGGTTTGCGCCAATTAAATCGGATTCTGTGATAACTGCCCTCCGCAAGTTTACTCCGTAAAGATTTACTCCGTGCAAGTCTGCACGGCAGAGTATTGCCCGAGATATGTTGGCTCCAATTAAATTTGCTTGGATCAGGGAAGCTCCGCTCAAGTCTGCTTTGCTGAGGTTGGCTCCCATCAACTCAGCTCGATACAGGTTAGCTTCAGCTAAAAGTGCTTCTGTGAAGTCTGCTCCACCTAAGTCGGCTCTGCTCAAATCGATTTTGGACAAATTGGCTTTGCCAAAGTTGACTCTGCTGAGTTTGGCTTTGCTGAGATTGGCTCCAATCAGGTCAGCTTCATACAGATTGGCTCCAATCAATTCTGCTTCGTAGAGGTAGACTTGGTGCAGGTAGACCCCGCTAAAATTTCTTTCTCCTATTGCGTATAGCTTGAGCAGTTCGTCAACGTTCATTGTGGCTTCTCTACACCTTTTAAATGCAGAATACTGTCCGCTTGCTGGTTGCACCGGATGTTCTGTCATTTGAGATTTTAGACGCTGACATATTCACACCCAGCGCGAGACTTCCCTCAACCTGCAGTTTGGAGCATAAATTTAGATGGTTTGGGGAGGGTGAAGGACTAAACTCGACGATATTTTACTTTCAAATAAAAATAAATATTACAATTTTTTCACAACCAGGTCGATCGCCCGCGGGCAACTAAATCAAGAGATTTCAGCTCGATCGCGCGATCGAAGCCGTAACTTTTTGTATGTAGTTGAGTTTACTGAGTATTGGTGTGACCGGGATCGCTAATTTATGTTAGTAGTATCACATACAAACCACTGTTTCGATCACGACAGGCAGAAAAAAATAGCAGATAGTGGTACTGTACTGCGCGAAATTGACAATTCCACCGTCTGCGTGTTTTACTCAACAAACAATCGATCGAGTAGTTTTACAGAGACCTGCTCCGGGCAGGAAAGTCGGTTGCAGCGTCACTCGACGCGACCTGTTCAGGTTGATGAAAGTCCTTATGTCCCAGGATTTATCGCACAGCGACAGGCAGAAAAGCACTTCTGGGTACAGGGAAATGTATGTGTAAAATTTCGATTGCTGGCGTGCAGAGCAAGCCTGTTTGGTAGAGGCTAATGATTAAAAGTTGCCAATGCCAGCACAAAAATCACCAAAAAACACCAGGAAAACCATGATATATGTTTGCTAAAAAGAGAATCAATGGTATTCCTTAAAAGTCAACTATTGCACCCAATGTAGCAGTCGAACGGTTAACTGATATCACTGTTAGCAATGACGCTTCTGCCATCAAATACAAAACTGACCAAAAAATCATGTTTTTTACAAAAAAACTTGGTGCAGCCATTGCTCCCGACCAAACAAAGAAACGGCTGGCGATCGTTTAAGTAAGTCCCGGACTGAAAAAGTTTAATTTAGCTCGCTTGTGCGTTGCTTTATTAGCAAGCAAAAGGCGAGCATTTAGGATGGGGCAGATTTTGCTCCCTTGTCAAACAAAGCTATTGTAGAACGCAAATCGCGAGGTAATTGGTATGGCTGGAGTATGTAAACTTAGCATCACGGAGACAATTGAAGAACTGAAAAGCTTGTTAAACGAACAAAAAACGGCAAGCGGCTTTCAAAAAATTCAAGCACTTTACTTGTTCAAAATTTGTCACGTTAAGACAGTTAAAGAATTGGCAATGACGATCGGGGTAAACCGAATTACAGTGCAGCGGTGGCTGAGAAAGTACCGGTCTGAGGGACTCGAAGGACTCCTGGAAACAAAGCACAGCGGCGGCCGCAAGCCTGCGATTCCTCCTCTAGCCCGCGCTAGTTTGGCAATGCGCCTCAGCGACCCCCAGAAAGGCTTTAAAAGCTATGGAGAAATTCAAGAGTGGTTGCAGCAGGAATACAGCATTGAGGCTTCCTATAAAGCCGTTTACGCAACAGTCAAATATCAGCTAAAAGCCAAGCTGACGAAGGTCTAGACTGTGCAATGGGTTGTCGATTTTTGTTGAGGGATTTTCTGCAGGCGACAAACCCTACAGCTACTGTTGCATGAAGGCAGGAGAATTGGTATAAATTGTGTGCGGTGGCGATCGATCGATGGGGAGAAGATTTAACGCTTTTTCCGCGTTTTTTAAAGAAAGATGCTTAAAAAATGTGCCCTAACTTATAACTTGCAAGTTTTGTCTGGCTTGCAGTTTTTGTTATGATGTAAAAATCTGCCGCGATTAAGGCAAAAACCGATCCAAAGCCGCTTTCAATTCTTCTATTTCTGTATCGATATTGCCTTCTTTAGCGGCTCTAGCAATGCACTCAGTTAAATGTTCGTCAAGGATGATTCTCGCTACGCGATCGAGGGCTCCTCGAACTGCCGCAACTTGTACGAGAACTTCGGGACAGGGACGGTTTTCTTGCACCATTGTTTTAATGCCGCGGACGTGTCCTTCAATCCGAGACAAGCGATTTACCAGCCGCCGCATCGATTCTTCATCGTGATGGTGAGGGTGGGCTGATTCATTGTCGTGATGGTGGTGGGAATTTGAGGGCAAGGATTTGTCAGTAGAAGTATCAGATAGAATCATTGGGGTTATACCAGTTAAGATTTTAGATGGGGAATGGTCGATTCCTTAAGAGTTTGGCTCGCGGGCCTACTGCGGGATTCTGGTGAAACTGATATTACTAGGGAAATTTTTCAAGTTAAGATTGAAAATATGTTGAATTTGTCCGGGCTGCTGACTCATCTATATCTAATTGTCTAAATATATTTAGGATCTTGATAGTGGCAGATTATGGAGTCCGCACGATCGCACACCTTTACTAGACTAACCCAGACTAACAAAGATTGACGCTATGCGACTATTTAAGTTTTCTCGCCCCGCACCCCGCACCGCTGCTCGTTGGTTCGCCCTAATTTTAGGAATGACGATCGCCCTGAGTGCTCTCTCGATCGATGCTGCACCGGTTTTGGCAACTGAGGGCAAAAATCCGCCCAACTCGCGGGAACAGCCAGAAACAGCCGTGCAGAAAGTACAATCTCAGAGTTTCCCAGCCACCGCCGGGAATCCGCAACTGTTAGCGCTGCGGAGTCCGGAAATCCCGGCGGATACCAGCAGTTTTGTGACGGCGGCAGTCGATCGAGTCGGGCCGGCCGTTGTTCGCATTGATACCGAGCGCACAGTCAACCGCAACCTCGACCCGTTAATGGAAGACCCATTCTTCCGCAGATTTTTGGGAGAAGATTTGCGGAGCGCGCCCCCCAGACAAGAACGGTTGCGCGGTCAAGGCTCCGGCTTCATCATCGACAAAAGCGGGATTGTTTTAACCAACGCTCACGTAGTTGACAAAGCCGATCGAGTGACTGTCACCTTAAACGACGGGCGGACATTTCCAGGAGAAGTTCAAGGTACTGACGAAGTAACAGATTTAGCTGTTGTCAAAATTAATACCAACCAAGCCAACTTGCCCGCAGCAACCCTGGGAGATTCCGACGCGGTGAAAGTAGGAGATTGGGCGATCGCCGTGGGCAACCCCCTCGGATTTGACAACACCGTCACCTTGGGCATTATCAGCACTCTCAAACGCTCCAGTGCAGCCGTCGGCATTCCCGACAAGCGGCTCGATTTCATTCAAACCGACGCAGCCATCAATCCCGGCAATTCCGGCGGCCCGCTGTTAAACAGCAGAGGAGAAGTGATTGGAATTAACACCGCGATTCGAGCCGATGCGATGGGTATTGGCTTTGCAATTCCGATCGACAAAGCCAAGGCCATCTACGCGCAGTTAGCCAAGGGAGAACAAGTCAGCCATCCATTTTTGGGGATTCAAATGATTGCATTGACTCCTGAAATGGCCAGAGAGAATAATGCTGACCCCAATGCTCCTTTGATTGTGCCGGAAGTTAAAGGGGTATTAGTGATGCGAGTCGTGCCAAATACGCCTGCTGAAAAAGCCGGGATTCGCCAGGGAGATGTCATAGTTCAAATTGACGGCGAGAAAGTGACTGAGGCGGAACAGTTGCAAAATTTGGTGGAAAACAGCCAAATCGGTCAAATTCTGAAGCTGAAGGTGCGCCGCGGTTCCGCGATTAAGGAAGTGGCCGTTACAACTGCTCAATTGAGGGATTTTTAGAGGAGAAGGAGAAGAAAAAAAAGGGGAGGGATCTTTCAAAACCGCTCTGTTAAACCTACCCAAAACTATCTAAATCTAGACCTAATATCATTTCCTTTCTTCATCGTCCTGTATTCATTTCTCTCTGTGTTCTCTGTGTTCTAGTCAGGTTAAATCATTCCGATGCAACGGTCAACGATATAACTAGACATAGATAGTTCTGGCATTGAAATAAAGATTTCTGAATCGTCCATAACTAAGTACCTGTCGCGCAAATAAACATTGCATATTCAGGGCGGGTTCTCCTGCCCAACCCCTACTCCCCACTCATTGTTTGATTTTTTTGGACATACAGTTTAAATGCCGCAACAGCTTAACTCAATAAATATCAAGATTGTATGGACGATTCAGGAGTTTTGTGTACAATTGTACAGAGATTTTTATTCAGTTTTTAGCCCTTGGCGGTTGCCGTTGAATTGGGCAGCCCGCACCGTACTGCGTAACAGTTAATGTGCGGCAAGTAGAAAGGCGCAAATAAACAGCACTGTGTCATCAAATGTCGATCGCGCGCTTTCCATCAAGCCGAACTGCCTTCTGCCGAGTGGCTTAAGCCGATCGCAACGATAAATATTCACGCCGACTTACTTAGTTCACACGGAAGCAGCCACAAAAACCAAACCAGCTACTAACAGTGCTCCTCCAATACCGAGGATGATGTAGTTCCGCTGCTGGTTCTTGTTGGGAGGTTCCGCGCCGTACATTTTCGGCTCTTTGGCAAAGTTGTTCAAGCGTCCGTCTTCTTCGGTAGTATAAGGCATCGTCAGCAATCCTCTATATTTTTGATTGCCATCACTTTACCAAAAAAATGCTATCAAAGCGCCGCCCTTAAGTTCAGGAATTTAGGGTGAGGTGACAGTACCTGTTTGGGGAGAAGAGGCGATCGCGTAATCTTTGACCGGCATTCTTCCTGCTAAGTACGCCAAACGCCCTGCTTCTGCCGCCATTCCCATTGCTTTTGCCATTGCTGGGGAATTTTTGGCATTGGCAATTGCCGAATTAATCAACAGGGCATCTGCTCCCATTTCCATTGCTCGCGCGGCCTCGCTGGGGGTGCCGATCCCGGCATCGACTACCACAGGAATTTTTACCGTATCAATAATTATTTGAATGTTGGCGGCATTGTTGATCCCTTGCCCGGAACCGATGGGCGAACCTAAAGGCATGACAGTCGCACAACCGACTTCTTCTAGACGTTTTGCCAGCAGGGGATCGGCATTGATGTAAGGTAAAACGGCAAAACCTTCTTTGACTAATTTTTCTGCGGCTTCCAAAGTGCCGATCGGATCGGGCAGCAAATATTTAGCATCGGGAATCACTTCTAGTTTGACAAAATTATTGTCTTCTTGCCCTAAAAGTTTCGCCATTTCCCGGCCCAAACGAGCCACTCTAATCGCCTCATCGGCAGTTTGACAGCCAGCAGTATTGGGCAGCATCCAAATTTTAGTCCAATCCAGAGCCTCTGCCAATCCTTCATGACCGGGAGCATTTGTTTGCACTCGCCGCACAGCTACAGTCACAATTTCGCACCTGCTAGCGTTGACGCTTTGCTGCATTTCTGCTATGCTGCGATATTTTCCCGTCCCCGTCATCAAGCGAGAATGAAAAGTTTTGCCGGCAATAATTAGAGGTTTGTCTAAAGGTGGAGTTGCTGTATCTACTGGATAGCCAAAAATGCTGTACTCAAGGGCCTCTTCCCACTGTGTTCTGCCGCCCATCATCTCTTCAAGCTGCCAACCTTCTTCTATGGTGAGATCGTCGCGAGTAACAGCATATAAAATTTGCCCTACAGTAATTAGTTTAGCCTCTCGCGGCATATTGTTCTGCAATCCACGACCTACAATCTCTTTAAATTCGCTGAAATGATCTTCCATTTTTCCACTCTTCCCTTGTGATTATTTGAATTTCTTCGCTATTAACAACAAAAAATATTTTTTGAATTTGCTTTTGGGTATCCCAAAACAGAGCTTGTTTGATGCCGGCATTAATTTTCCAGACCTCGTAATTTTCTCGATTGATGTGAAAAATAACGGCTGATGCACCTTGATTTTTCGCTCTACTGATGCCTTCTTGCACTCGGTCTCTGATGTTTTGAGTCTGTTCTGTCAACTCCTTAAATTCGCAAATCTCACCGTCAATCTCAGCATCTGGCGTTCGGACACCCTCTGCTGCTTGCTCGCTCAACATTCTAACTCTCTTCCCTATTTTAGCCAAAACTTCAGCCAGAAAGATTTCCGAATTATTAAGATTGTGTTGTTGGTGAATTAGCACAAATCCGCCAGCTATCTCATCAAAATAATAGCGCCGATATTCGGGTTCTGCATTTTCGTAGATGGCTCTGCTTGTCTCGATATATTCTGAATTCACCGTTACTATATTCTCAATGGACTCGGATCGGGTAGAGTTAAATCTATGAAAGCAACTGTCGAGCAACTGGCTCAAATTGGGATATTTTCCAGCTTAAACCCAACTGAATTGGAACAATTGCAAGAACACACAGCAGTTCGGACTTACCAGCAGGGAGAAGTTGTGATGTATGAGGGCGATCGCATCCCCGAAAAATTATACACTCTTTCGAGCGGTTCTCTGCGGGTGACAAAAATCGGGGCAGCGGGCAAAGAAACTATTCTCCGCACTTTGTTTGCCGGAGATATGTTTGCCGCACCCGCTTTGCTGGGTAACGGCATTGCCCCGGCAACGGTGACGGCAGAAACTGACGTGCAAGTTCTTACCACAGAACGGGATTTTTTGCTAGCAGCAATTCGAGAAAATCCTGAGATTGCTTTGCGAATATTGGGGGTTTTTAACCAGCGGTTGCAGCAACTGCACGAGACAGTGCACGGTTTGGTGTCGGAAAGGGCGATCGTGCGGCTGGCTCGATTTATTCATTACTTTAGCATCGAGCAAAGTACGAAGATTGCGGATAATAGTGTATGTTTGGAAAAACGTTTGCCCTACTATCAAATTGCTCGCAGTATTGGCATCACTTATGAAGAATGCGTGCGGTTGTTTAAGAAACTCAAGTCGGTTGTATCTTACACTCGAGGCGGTAAAATTGCGGTGTTGGATTGGAAAAAGTTGGAGGAGATCGCGTCTGGAGAACAAATAGACTAAATGTTAAAATTTCCAAGGCTTGTAGGGCGGGTTTCAGCTCCTGTGCTGTTGATTGGCGATCGAATAATTTGCGATATCGTAGGGGCGGGTTTTACCAACAATTTACGTCTCAAACTAACAATTTCGTAAACCCGCCCCGCCCCAACTGATGATGCTAGGGGACATAATTTCACAGACAATATTTGACTGCAAGTCACTATCTATAGGACTTACGACGGGGGCCCAGAAACCGGGTTTTTTAGCGAATATGCGGGCGGGAACGCATCTTTTCGTAAAAAAACCCGGTTTCGATGAGTCGGAGTGAATGGGGGCGGGTTTATAAGAGAGTTGATTTTAGGCTGTTACGGTTGGTAAAACCCGCCCAGCAATATTTCAAGCATTAATTACCCTCAGAAAATGTCAAAACAAATGCCAAATTTGACTCGGCTTTCAAAGCGTGGGGAGCGCGAGCTGGCATGAAAACAAACACCCCCGATTCCAAGACAATATCCTTACCTTCGAGAGTCAAGATTCCTTTTCCTTCGACTACATTGATTGTGGCATTGCGTGCGGAATTGTGTTCGGAAATTTCCAAACCTGCGGCAAGACAAAGTAAATTGTACTGACAATTGTTGTCTTTGACTAAAGTTTTCTTCACCACTCCGGTGGCGGAATATTCAATTGCGTCTCGGAGTTGGATAGATGAAGATTCTAGCGGTAAAAGAGTAGCGGCCATAATTTTTGACTCCTGAATGAGATTTGGAATTTGAGATTGGGATGATATCAGTTCCGGTTGTACCGTCAGGTGATTGTTGACTGTTGACTCGGTATCGAAAAACTGAATGGTTGAGTGTTAACTGTTGACTCAATTTTATGATTCCTATACAACCGGAAACGATATGAGTGATGAATTAGGGATGAGAATCTGGCGGAGGGTTGGATGGTTTTTTGGGAAATAGGTTTAAGATGGTTTTTGGGCACAGATGACGATGTAGCCTAAGTCTTGTTGGTAATGCTGGAAAACTCGACGCATTGCTAAAACTCGATCGCGAATTTGCGATTTACTTAAAACATTCCACAAAATTCGCACAGTACCCACAAACCCTTCATCATCAATCATTCGCGGCAAGTTGAGAAGTCCCATCGCCCCGGTTTGAGACTTTTCTACCTGCAAACCGGCGTTTTGGCAAACAGCAATCCAGTCTGACTCAGACAAAGGTGTGGAATTAGTCCGAATCACTTCTGACAAAGCTTTGTTAATTTCTGATTGTCGGTTTTTGGCTAAAAGTTCGTGAGAAAGAAACTTGCCACCTGGCTTTAGCCGATCGCCAATTCCTGATAAAATCTTTGCTTTCCCCGACGGCGACTGCATCGTCAGGATAGCTTCAGCCAACACCCAATCAAACTCTTGGGTAATCCGATCCAAGTGCAAAATATCTCCTTCGATAATTTCCACTCGATCGCTCAAACCCGCTGCTGCAACATTAGCACGGGCGCGCACCACACTGTCGGGATTTTTCTCAACTCCCACTACTTTAACGCCAAAACGTTCTGCAAGGGCGATCGAGCTATATCCAAAACTCGCCGCCAACTCCAAAACAGTATCCCCAGGCTGAAAATCTGCCCATTCAAATAACATTTCCGTAGCAGCTTTTCCCCCCGGCCTCAGCATTGTCTTGCCAGCCGCCGCCAGCACTACATGGCCCGGCGCAGTCTTAAAATTGAGAGTAGTATTGGTCATAAAATTGACCTCCTATTTAAGCTTGCTCTCAGCTTACCCAATTCTCCCAAATACTTCTACGATCTAGCTCATATTCAAATTATTATTGTATGGTGCGCCAGTTCGATCGCCCCCGACCGATCGCCGAATCTTGCTCTCAAATCTGGTTATTTGCGACCCTAGGGGCGATCGACAAACTTTGTATCACCCGCAGGCATTTTTGACAAACCGCCTCTGCTTTACCTCCTGGAGACCGGAATTTGAAGGACGATCGCACTTGCCTGCGTTATTTGTGTTTGGAGATAGCTCAAATTTGCTACAATCTAGTCGCACGCAAAACCAGAAGAGATCATGACCGAACTGTTAGATGAGACACTTTCTATTGAAATCGCGACTCGCATCAAAAGCAACTCTAAAAACTGCTTTGACAACGCCTCTAAAGCAGCACTAGCAACCGAGGGCGCAATCTACGTCCAAGGCTTTTTAGCTCGACCGGGAGCACCCTACAAACCCATTGAGTATAGCTGGATTGAACTCGGCGAGCGAATTGTTGACCCAACTTTTCCCCACCTCGGTTTAATCGCTGCAGACATTCATTACTTCCCCGCCCAGCGATTGAGCGTGAAAAAACTCAAAGCAATCCTAGAAGAATCAAAAGAAGATTATCCAGAAGACGACCCGCTGCCGGTTTACGGCAATCAACCCTATGAATATTACGGCGATGTGATGTTAGGCGGTAAAGATTACCAAAATGCTTACGATTTGGCTGCCAGTAAATGCCGGGAATTGAACCAACCCCAAAAACCGGAATTGAACTAATTCAGGACTTACCCAAAAATGGTTTAACGCGCTACTTACAGCGGTAAGGTGTGCACTGCACACCCTACAGATAGAGATTACTGTCGCAACTGTTCTGCCGATTAATATACTTCATCATGACTTCCAAAATCTACAAACACGGCTTTTTCGTCTTCTGTAAAGTAGAAAAGTACCCTTTCGTCGTAAGTTACGCTAAAGCTCCAAAACTCCTTGAGCCTACCGGACAATTTATGAGTTTTTAAGCTTGGTTCAAACGGCTCTCTGATGAACTTCTCCAGCTTTTGCCAAAACCTAGCCTCCAAATCAGCATCACCTTTGATCCGCCTTTTGAAAGCACGCTTGAATGAAGAACTGAAACTGACTTCCACGATTATTCCTCTATCATTATTCTGAGTTCATTAATGTTAGCGGAAAATTCAAGTTCACCTTTTTGTTGTTCAACCTGCGCTGACTTAAAGTTTTGATACATCTCTTCGCGACGTTCTTCCCGGAGATATTGCTTCAACAACATTTGAAGCTCTTGCTTTTCGTCAGTAGAAAGATTCTTGATCGTCTCGACCACATCACTGAAAGTCATAACTTACAAAACCCTATTGTGCTGATTAGATTATAGCAAAAAATATCTTTTAGGTTGACTCTTCTTTCTTGTTCCCAGGCTCTACCTCGTCTTTAAAACAGCAAAAAAATTCACAACTCACCATTTTTCAACCCTCAATGTTCGGGAAACCGAGAATAATGAAAAGCAGCCAATAACGGATCTAATTTCTGATTCCAAATCAAATCAGCCAACAATTTAGCCGTCACCGGAGCCAACAAAATACCGTTGCGATAATGCCCCGTCGCCAGCGTCAAATTCTCCCAAGCACTAGCACCCAAAATCGGCAACTCATCAGTCGTAGCAGGTCGAAATCCCCACCAAAACTCCAGAATTGGATAATTTTGTAATTCTGGATATAACTGCATAGCTCCTGCTAGCAAACTTTGGATTCCCCCAGGCGTATTTCCAGGGGTGAAATCTACATTTTCGCTAGTTGCACCGATAATAATTCTGCCATCTTGACGCGGCACAATATAAATGCCGGTGCCGAACAAAACTGTTTGCAGTGGCTGAATTACTTGACGATTTTCTGGTACGCATACTGACAGCATCTGCCCTTTTTTGGGAAAAACAGGAACATTCAATAACTGCTCAGACCAAGCACCTGTAGCCAAAACGTAACGGTCAGCTTGCAATTTTCCTGCCGTTGTTTCAACACCCAAAACTAGATTTTCTTGCCGAATAATTTTTTCTGCACAGCCTTGAATAATATCAATTTGCAATTCTTTTGTTGCGGCTTGAAGTGTCCGAAATAAAGCGCGGTTGTCAACTTGAGCGTCGTCAGGATACCACCAACCACCAATTACTTCTTCACCCAATCCAGGCTGGTGCTGGCGGACAGCATCTCTGTCCAACCATTGAGAGTTAAGGTTTGACAAAGATTGCTGTTTTTGAGATTCATTTTGACAGACGGGCGCGAGAATTCCCGATCGCCAATATCCTGTTTTCAATCCCGTAATCTCTTCTAGCCGTTCCACCCAGGCTGCATACAGGGCGCGGCTTTGCAAGCACAAATCCAGCATCGGACTGGGGGGAATTCGTTCGGCTTGGGGGGCGAGCATTCCGGCTGCCGCCCGCGCCGTCGGTTGTTTGGAATTGGTGGCGAGAACGGCGACAGATGCTCCTTGCAACTTCAGTTCAACTGCTAGGGAAAGACCGATGATTCCGCCGCCAACAATCAAAATATCTTGAGATGAATTCATTGACTTTTATGTGGACTTTCTGGCTGGTTTTACCTCTGGGCCTTCTGGTATTTTTTATTTACCGCAGATGAAAAGCAGATAAACACAGATAAACGCAGATGCTTTTTAAGATTGTTTATGACTTTGGTAATGCAAGTGTTTTGAGAATTTTTGGGCAAGTCTTACATCTTATCTTGCAAGCCGATCGGGCGATCGGCCTTTTTTCACAAAAAATCTATGCTTGCGGTTTCCAGACAGTTTCCGATCCCTGGCCCCAAAAACCATCATATTTTGTCACCTTAATATCGCCTAAAACCTTAGTTTGGCAGGACAAACGGCGGTTTGATGCGGAAGAGTGGGGAGGAATCGAAAGTCGGGCTTTTTCGCGCCACTCGGGCTCGGAAACTTCACCCTCGACGGTGACGGCGCAGGTGCCGCAAGTGCCTAGCCCGTGGCAGTTGATGACTTTGGCGTTACCATTGTAGAGATCGATGCCGTTTTTGAGCAAAACTTCACGGAGATTCGATTCGCGATCGCACTCAAATGTTTTTCCTTGCGCTTGTACCTTGACCACAGCAATTTACCCCAATTAGATTTATGTTAATTTTCCTACATATTATCGCATTCATTTCAAATAAATTCATCTAATATAAGTCATATCTTACCAAATTCTCGATCCCAATTCCCCATGACAAATCGGCTCTGGATCTACGATACCACCCTGCGAGACGGCGCTCAGTGCGAGGGACTGTCTCTATCTCTCGAAGACAAACTGCGAATTGCTCGGCAGTTAGACAGTTTAGGAATTCCCTTTATCGAAGGCGGCTGGCCGGGAGCTAATCCTAAAGACGTACAATTTTTTTGGCGGCTCAAAGAACAGCCGCTAACTCAAGCAGAAGTTGTAGCTTTCTGTTCGACTAGGCGGCCGGGAAAAACCGCAGCTAATGATGAAATGTTGCAGCCTATTTTGTCCGCCGGAACTCGCTGGGTAACGCTGTTTGGCAAATCGTGGGATTTGCACGTTACTGAAGGTTTGTTGCGCACCCACTTGTCGGCAAAGGCGAAGCTGCGCTCGAAGATCCGCTTCGCATCGGGGAGGCTGGCACGCTCCCATGCGGCAAGCAGGGGCTTATGCTGCCACAGCAGCAACGCACCGCCAGCGA
>NZ_JADEXD010000056.1 GCF_015207285.1 Tychonema sp. LEGE 07203
AAAGCCTTCGATTTGTTGGGTGTTCCACTAACTTTGTAGTCATGTATGGGGTGAGGACTCTCGCCCCGAACATCTGTGAGTTTTGGGTTTGAAACATCGGGCGATCGAGCGATCGGGGTAAGTTCCGTTTAAACAGTTGATAGTTAACAACTAGCAACTAGCAACTGTCAACTGTCAAGGATCAACTATAATGACTCTTCTTCCCAAGGCCTTTGAATGACTGAATTGATGATTAAAAATAAACAACTGTTGCTAATATTGCTGTGGATGGCGATCGCCCTAATGCTGCGCTTTGCCAATTTGGACTCGAAACCGCTGTGGACGGACGAGTTTTCGACTCTAGTGTTTAGTTTGGGGAACAGTTTTCGCGGTGTGCCGGTCGATCGGGCGATCGACCTTTCCACTCTACTGCAACCGCTGCAATTTCGTCCCGATGCTGGCATTGGAGATGTCCTAAACCATTTGCTGCTAGAAAGCAACCATCCGCCAGTATATTTTATGCTAGCCCACTGGTGGATGCGGTTGTTTGGGCCGACCGAAGATAGTTTAGTTTGGATCGGGCGATCGCTCCCGGCATTATTAGGCGTAATTTCAGTACCCGCCATCTATTTTTTAGGCAAATTTGCATTCAATTCTCGTTTAGTCGGTCAATGTGCCGCCGCGATGATGGCAGTTTCTCCCTACGGCATTTATCTCGCTCAAGAAGCCCGCCATTATACGTTAGGAATCTTATTAGTTATTGCCTCTCTTTTTTGCTTGACATTCGCTGCAAAAAAAATGGTGCAGCGCGCTCCGCTACCTGTTTGGGCGGTGTTGCTTTGGATAGTTGTAAACTGTTTGGGAATTGCTTCTCACTACTTTTTCGTGCTGACTTTGTGTGCCGAAGCCATCGCCTTAATTGCTGTAATTTGGCTGGAATTGAATCAGAAATTGGCAACTTCAAATAATCAGCAGCCGAATATTTGGCAATTTAAAATTATCTGGCGGCTGTTAGCAGTAGCGCTGGGGACTTTAGCTGGCGGTTTAGTTTGGTTGCCGATATTTTTGTCAAATAAATATGGTAGCGAGCTCACGAATTGGCTTGTCAGTGGCGATCGTACATTTGTAGATTGGATCGCGCCGATTTTCCAAGCTGGCGCGGGATGGATTACTCTCGTGTCGCTGCTGCCGGTGGAATCGTCAAATTTGGCAGTAGTGGCTGTATCGGCGATCGGCATGACAATATTTTTGCTGTGGGCGCTTCCCCTGCTGCCAAACGCTCTTAAAACTTCCTTAAAAACCCCAAATACTCATTTAGCCACTGTGATTTTTGGCGGATTTGTACTCGGAGCAATTTTCCTATTTTTCAGCTTTGCATATATTCTAGGAATTGACCTAACTCGCGGCCCCCGCTACAACTTCGTCTACTTTCCCGGCGCGATATTATTGTTAGGAGCAACCTTGGCAGTTATTTACAGCACACCTACAGTCAAAAGTCGATGGTTTAATTTACCTGCCGTAGAAATTGCTGGCAAAAGAGCAGTCATGCTAATTTTAGCAATGAGTTTTGTCAGCGGTATCACAGTAAATTCCAATCTCGGCTATCGCAAATATTACAAACCAGACTTGTTAATTCCCATTATCCGCGAAGTCTCGAAAGTTCCCGTATTAATTGCCACTACTCAAAAGACTCATGTAGAAATAGGAGAGTTGATGGGGATTGGATGGGAATGGGAAAGAAGTTCGGCAACGGATTTTGTAGCGGATGTAACGGATGTTAGGAAGAAGGAAGAAGGAAGAAGGAAGAAGGAAGAGGGAAGAGGAAAGAAAGAAGAAGTTAAAGCCTTTGAGTCTCCACAGTTTCTTTTAGTTAAGCAGAGAAGAGATGCGCCGGAAATTGTGACGGGGATACTCGATCGGACACTCAGTCAATTAGAACGTCCGCTAGATTTGTGGTTGGTAAATTTTCGCGCCCCTGTCAATCTAGCAGCACAAAAATGTCAGTTTGAATCGCGCGAGTTGCCTGCGGTAGACGGGTATGAATATCAAGTTTATCACTGTTTTTGAACGGGCGGGCGATCGTAATAATTAAGGTTTGTAGTGTGGACTTCAGTTCGCAACAAAGAGCGGACTAAATGCCACACTACGAACCGTTCCATCGCCCGCTAAGCATCAGCGGCAAAATATTTAATTAAGACGCTCATCACTTCACCGGGATTTTGAGTTGGAACAAGCGGGCTCCAGTCAGTAGCGCAGGCAAAATTATCGCGGTGAAAAGAATGAATGACGCGGGAAACCACAGGACGAGAACTGATAATGAAAAGTTTCAAGAGTTCTCGGTTAACTGAAGTTGGCAAGTTTGGCTCAGCAGCAGGGGACTCAATGGGTTCGGTAGTGGGATTTTCTGACCCCACCTCGAAAGCAAGTATGAATTCGCTCTTGGGTAGCAGTTGGCGGATGACTTTCAGGGAAGATTCTGCTTCGCTGCGACGGAGAAATTGCGCGACGGGCAAGCGCTGAAAGTTGGGCAGCAGTCGGTAAATAATCCAGGTATTTGGAGTTTCTGGGGTGTTCATGGCTGTATTGTAAATTGGGTGTGTTTGCCCATAGGACTCTGACAGACTTGCACGCGATTGCGAGCGCGATCGAGCATCGAGCTACTGCAATCAATATGCGTCCTAAGTAATAATTATTTCTAAATCCCTACCGGAATATGAAAATCTATCTAGTTGAGCAATGACGTTATGTTAGACCAAAAATAAATATTAAATTAAAATATTTACAAAACTTAATTCAACAATGTTTGCCGTGAATAACTATTGGTTTAATCTCTCAAATTAAGTGTTGAAGTTAAGTGTTCAAATTAAGCGCTTAAATTAGGTATTTATCAGATAAATGATGGTAAAGTTCAAGAGTTGACGAGGGAGGAATTGGACAATGGAGAATCTTTTCAATAGTTTTAAGGCAAGAATCGAGCTGGGCATCAAAAATAATATTCCTGTTGAAGCTAGGTTAATTGTGCTTGGGGAACTTATGCAACGGAACGGAAAGATTTGACTCCGAAGCAAGCACGAGAATTAGAAGCTTTGCTGAGGTTGTCGGAAATTTTGAAAAATTATCAGGCTATTCGAGAACAAGCAATTTTTGGTGAGTTACTGGTTTGAGTTGCGACAAGTATCAAGAGTAAGTCATTGTCTATGTTTTGTAGCTGATACTCATTGGTAAAGCCGACATTTCTACACAGCAGGCTGAATCTTACCCAAGAAAAGATTGCGGACAGTCCGATTGACAAAACTGAGGTAATCGTCGATTTTTTCGTAAAGATTGAGTTCTTGTTCTTCCTCATGATTTAGGGGCAAAGTTTGTTGTTTATCCAACAGTTCTTGGATTCGATTTTTAACAGCGGTGGAGGCTTTAAAAATGGGTATGCCTTCCACTAATTCAATTCGGACAGCTCCTTCTATAGGTAGAGTATCGCGCAGGTTTTCCAGTTTTGGCAGGATTAGCATAGTTGTGGATTTTATGGGTTTCCGTCTTGATTATATCAAGGTTTTTTTCAATCTTTCCTCACACTATCCGGCACGCCCACCGCCGAAATACCCGATATCGCCCTTAAATTCTGACACCGAATCAACTCGTTAAAATCCAAACTGCGCCCTTCAATTTGCGCCGCAGCTTCAATAGCAGACTGCAAATGTCCGGCGGCCTCGGCTTCGCTGTAACCGCGCCTTAGAGCGACTTTAATCGCCGTCTCGTCAGCATCTAACTCTACTTGCGAACTGCGGTTGTCGCGCCAAATTCGAGTCATCGCCAGTCCCGTCAAACCGCCGGCGATCGCAGTGCCGATCGCATCTGGCTGCAACAACTCTACAACAGTCCCGACAATTCCCGCCAGAGCAGCACCTTGATAAATATCCAGCTTAAACCACTTGAAATTGCCCAAAAAACTCACATTTCGCAATAGCAGCAAATCCCGCTGCGGCTTAGATAGCAACCTCCACAAATCAAAATTAATATAAATCGGTCGAGATTGATTCCAAGGCAAAGGAAAATCGCAATCAATCACCGTCGATTGTTGGGGTTTATTAATAATTTTACACGTCATGCGGCCGGAGGCTGGCATCACATCTAACAGGCGGCGAATTTCAGGTTCGGGATTCATAGTTGAAGTCATTAGTTATTGGTTGTTAGTTATTGGTTGTTAGTTATTGGTTATTAGTTATTAGTTATTGGGATGGCCTACGCTTAAAAAAACATCAGTCAGGGGTTGGTAGGGCTGGTTATACATACAAGATTTCGCAATAATTGATAATCTCTAAAACCTGCCCTGACCCAACTTTAAATCGCTGCTACAGTTAAATATTGTTGGTAGAACCCCTACGAGTCTCTAGAAGATATTAAGGCGTTTTCTTGGGTTCAGCTTTTGGAGATTCTTGAGCTTTTGGAGTTGCTTTTTCACCCTTCGGTGAAGGCTTCGGGCTGGCAATTGCTGGGGCAACTGACGGCTTAGGACTCCCGGTTTGGGATGCCGGCGGTGTCGGGGAAGCGGGGGCTGTTATCGGGGCAGCAGGGGCTGTTTTAGCACCTAAAATGCTCGCGTCTCCGGTGTCAAACAATCCGGCGATGCAGGCAATCATCATTGTTGCTAAGGTGCCGACAAATAATGCTTTCCAACCGAGTTCGGAAATGTCTTTGCGGCGGGAGGGAATTAGGGCGATCGTACCGCCGACAAATATACCGACGGATGCTAGGTGCGCGAAGCCGGAAAGGGCGTAACTGACAATCAAAACTGTGCGATCGCTAATCAGTCCTTGTTTGGCCGCTTCTGCTAAACTTTGATAGGGCGGAATTGCGGTTTCTAACAGTCGCCGTCCGATGATTACTGATGCTACCCAAGAATCTTCAATGGGAACTCCAGTTAACAAGGTTAGCGGGTAAAATAAGACTCCTTGGATGTTTTGCAGGGTGACAAAACTAAAGATTGTGCCGATGGGAGCCGGCAACACGGCCAACCAGCCAAAGAATTGATTGATTAAGGAAACTAAGCCCAAGATTAAAATCAAAACAGCGGCAATTGCTACTGCCATTTTTACGCCGTCCAATGCGCCAATTATCGCTGCATCCAAAGGGCTGACTCGTTCGATTGGTTCTCCGCCAACAGTCTCTTGTTGACGGATTTCGCCGTCCGTTTCGGAAATTTCTTCGCCCACAAACTCGCGGCCTTGAGGCTTCCGTTCTTCCTTGGGGATGCCGCCCATTGTCAGCGGTACTCCTGTCTCGGGAACTAAAATTTTGGAGAGGACAAAGCAAGCGGGAATGGCGATAATTGAGGCGGAAACTAAATGTCCTAAAATATTGGGAAATACAGGCTTGAGAAAGCTGACGTAAATTGCTAAAGTTGATGAAGCTGCCGTCCCAAAACAGCAGGAGAGGATGGCACAAAGTTCGGAACGGGTCATTTGCGGCAAGTAAGGCTTGACGACAATTGCTGCTTCTATTCCTACGAAAATATTGGCTGCGCCGCTGAGGGCTTCCGCGCCGCTCAACCGCATTGTCTTATAAAATATTTTGGCAAAAACTTCGGTGACAATTTGAATCACGCCGATGTTGTAAAGCAAGGCCATGAGGCCGGAAAAAAAGACGACTGTCGGTAAAGCTCGAAAGGCGAAAATATATCCTAAATTAATTGCCGGCTCTTTACCCGGTACTGGTACAATATTGCTCCCGAATACAAATCTCGCTCCGGTGTCAGCAGCGGTGAATACTCCATCGAGCAAGCTAGTAAACCACTCTAGGGCGATGCGAGTTGGGGGAAACAGGAATACTAAAAATCCTAAGACTAATTGCAGGCCAATGCCCCAGATGATGACGCGCCAAGGTATATACTGAGCTTTGCGGTTTTCTGAAAAAATCCAGGCGATCGCGCAGAGGCCAAAAATGCCCAGAAATGAGATAAGGTTGTAGATAGACATAAGCCTAGTCCTTGAAGTAACTGAGAATGCCGATCGGCGGTTTGCACCACATCAGTTATACTATTCATCGGACGGCAAGTGCCAAAAAAAATAATTAGCAGATGAATTACGCACTCAACAGCGTATTTATGTCGTTGTTTATGTCATTAAGCTGTCGGACAAATAAACATTGTATGTTCGGGGGTCGCTCGCGTGCCCGCCCCACAATAGTTTTATTGTTTTTTGACATACAGTTTAAATGTAGAACAGCTTACCAGCGGGAGCGGATCTCGATCGACCGTTGATTTGCCCTAATTACCAGCAGTTTAAATAAAAACACGCAACACATGGAAGCTTTTGCTCCAAATCCTCCCGAATGGACTGCGACGGCGGTTCACGCTACTGAGTTTTGCTGTCCCAAGTGCGGTGCTAGCTGCACTGATGCCCGCGAGGTCTGGATTAATCGCCGATCGCCAGTATACAGCGAGTTCCAGCGTCGCAAGTGGCAAGAATTTTACCGCTGTCAGTGCGGCGGCGTGTGGTGGGCCTGGAGTAGCGATCGGCCTCCTTCTGAACTTGTGCGTCCCGACGAGAGTTCGGATGAGAGCTCCGATGAGGACGATGATGATTTTTAGAAGGACGTTCGATTGGATTTGAAACAGTCCCGGACTCACGCCCCGGCCAAAAACCCGGTTTCTGCAACAAGCATCTCAGAGCGCGTCCGATCGATTAAGATCGTAAAAACGGATATGTGCGGAGGGTCTCCGCACATATCCCAGCAATTTCTCAACTAATTGAGTACGTCGAGTACGCCCTTGACTACGCCTTCCATGACTTTTTCAATTAAACTCAATTCATTTTCGCCGATCGACTCGTCTAAGAGCATTGACTGAATTCGCTGTCTGTCATCGCGAGTCAGTTGGCCAGAGGCAAAAATCCGTTCAACTACTTGTTCATTTAAAAATGGGAAGGGTTGAGTTTGCATTATCTGTCCCTAATAGCATCAATATTTTGTTTTTAATTTTGCTAGAGGAGGCAGTTATTTTGTGGGTTTTTGCCTTCTCATCCAAATCTTTGCTTCAATCTTAGGACTCACCGGGCGTTTTGTCAAGACACCTGCGACCGATAAATACGGAAGCTGCTTGGTATTTCTGAAATTCTGGCAAAAGATGGTTTTGGAGGGCGATCGACTCAAAGACACTGATTTGCATCCTGGGAGCAAACCGCCGTGCCCGCAAGCTTTTTAAGTTTATTGGCACTTTAGCGGAACATTACAGCTCAAAAAAAATCAAAACTACAATAGATTAGAATGGGGCATGGCGAATGGGGAATTGGGAATTGGGAATGGGGAATTGGGAATTGTTGACTGTTAGCTGTTAGCTGTTAGCTGTTAGCTGTTAGTTGTTATATCGTTTCCGCTTGCATCGGAATGATTTAACCACAGAGAACACAGAGTACACAGAGGGAGAGAATATATATCTGAATCATTCCGATGCTACCAGATTTGATATTAGTTGTTAGTTGTTATTGGGAATTGAGAATTGGGCTCTAGCGTTGCGGAGGGATTGGGAATTCGTAGCAAGTAACCAACAACCAATAACCAATAACCAACAACTAATGACCAATCACCAATGACTGATGACTAATGACTAATGACCAATGACTAATGACTAATGACTAATAACTAATAACTGATGACCTATTTTCGCTCTGCTGTAATTTTGACATTAGGTTTTTGGCTGCTACCGCTAGCAGCGCGATCGCAACCTGTTGTCCCGGCAAATGACGGTACTAATACTGTTGTCAACCAGGAGCAAAATCGCTTAGAGATTAGAGGCGGACAACTGTCAGGAAACGGCGCAAATCTGTTTCACAGCTTCAGCCAATTTAATCTCAGCGAAGGTCAAATTGCTAATTTTATAACTAATCCCAATATTCAAAATATTTTAGGGCGAATTTCCGGCGGCAATGTTTCCGTCATTAACGGCCTGATTTCAGTAAGCGGGGGAAACTCAAATTTATTTTTAATGAATCCGGCGGGAATTGTTTTCGGTCAAAATGCGACATTGAACGTGCCGGGGTCTTTTTTGGCAACAACTGCAACGCAGATTGGTTTCGGCGACGGCTGGTTTGCTTCTACGGGAATTAACGATTACAAATCATTGCTGGGAAATCCAACTCAATTTAATTTTGAAAGCTCAGAATCTGGGACAGTTGTCAATGCTGGAAATTTGGCAGTAGGCAGGGGTCAAAATTTAACTTTGTTGGGGGGAATCGCGATAAATACCGGGCAATTGTCCGCCCCCGGAGGTCAAATTACGGTGGCTGCTGTTGGGGGAAGCAATGCAGTCCGCATCAGTCAAGCTGGTAATTTATTGAGTTTAGAAATTACTCGGTCTTTGCAGTCAGAAAAATCGGCGATTTCCCCCGCTGCTTTGCCTCAGTTGCTGACTGGCCCGGGCGTAGAGTCAGCTACAGGTTTAACGACTAACGAACAAGGTCAATTAATCCTGACTGGGGGCCAAACAGTGCCGGTAAATGCCGGAAGTGCGATCGTATCGGGTGCTGTCAATGTATTTGGTTCAGATCGCGGCATTGGGGGCACAGTCAATATTTTAGGGTCAAAAGTCGGACTCTTCGGCGCAAATATCAATGCTTCGGGGACAGACGGCGGAGGAGTCGTGCGCGTCGGCGGCGGTTTCCGGGGGGCGGAACCGGTGCCAAACGCTTTGGTAACTTATGTTAGTCCTGATTCTACGATCGCAGCAGGCGCGATCGACCGCGGCAACGGCGGCACAGCGACAATTTGGTCAGACAATACAACTCGCTTCTTCGGCAATATTACGGCTCGCGGGGGCACAGCAGCAGGTAACGGCGGCAGAGTGGAAGTTTCGGGTAAAAATGCTCTAACTTTCCAAGGAGAGGTGGATACCCGCGCGCCTAACGGGGCGATCGGCAATTTGTGGCTCGATCCGGCAAATATTGCGATCGTCAGCGGTAACGGCGAAAACAGCCCTTCATCCTCTGCTGGCGGGGAACTCCAAGCCACAGAATCACCCACTGAAACATCGATCTCAGAAGTGCAGTTAGAACAGATGGCGGCCGGCAGCAACGTAGTTGTAGAAACCCCCGGCTACATCACCCTCCAAGACTTGCCCGACAACCAACTTGGACTGCAAGCGCAAACCGGAGACAGCGTAACATTTACAGCAGGCGGAGTGTTTTTTGTCAACGATCCCAACGATGTCATCGAGACTCAAGGCGGCAACATCAACATTTTCGCCAGCAGCATTTCTCTGGGCGGAGTCAACGCTAGCGGCGGCAATATCGCTCTGACTGCTAACGGCATTGACTTCAGGGGCGGCAGCAATTCCGTCAGCAGTGCGGGGGGGACAATTCGCTTGCAGCCGGGCGACGGCAGAGGAATTCGGGTGGGCGGGACTGGCGATATTTTAGGGGTTTTGGACTTGACGGGAGGGGATCTGGGTGCTTTGGCGGCGGGTTTTGGCTCGATCGCGATCGGGCGCGCTAACAGCAGCTCGATCGCGATCGTCGCACCGATTACCTTCCACAGCCCGCTGACACTTCAAGGCAGTTCGATCGCGATCGACCATCCCCTCAGAACAACCGGCAGCGCTGCCATCACTCTCGACGCGCCCCAAACCAATCTCGGCGCAAACATCGCCACATCCGGCGCAGATATCACTTTTACCGGCAACCTTTCCCTGAATGCTGATGCAGCTTTGGACGCTCGATCCACGGGCAGCATTCTGTTCTCCGGCAGCCTAGACGGAGCTCGCGCCCTGAGACTTGACGCTGGGCGAGTCCGCTTCGGCGGTACAGTCGTAGGTGAAGCTGCACCGCTGGCGAGTTTGACTGTCAGCGGCGGCATTACCGAGATAGCTGGCGATATCGCGACATCTGGCGACATCGCTTTCAACAGTGCCGTCACAGTCGATCGGCGCAGCACGATTTCGGCCAGTAGCGGCAACATCACTTTTGCCAGTACCCTCGACAGCATCCAGGGCCGGGCAAATAATTTGACCCTGCGCGCTGGCGGCAACATTACCTTTGAGGGCGCAGTCGGTCAAACTCAGAGGTTGGGCCTGCTCTCGGCTGATGCTGCTAGCGTGACGGCTGCTTCCGGAATTGCCGCGCGCATTTTGAGCGTTAACGCGCGAGATGTTGCTACCTTCAGGGGGGACAGCGCGATTGTTTTCGGAGCCGATATCAAGGCAGAAAACGTACTCTTAGAGGGTAATCTAAGGACGGATGGCGGCAGCGCGAACTTGCAAGCAACTGGCGAGGTTCGGACTGGCAATATTACCTCCAGCGGCGGGAGCATTCGGGTTGAGGGAAATAGTGTTGCAGCAGGGGCGATCGACTCTTCGTCGGCAACGGGAAGAGGCGGCGCGATCGCCCTCAAAAGCAATGCCGGCTCTTTAACTGCGGGAGCTTTGAACTCTTCGGGGGCGATCGGCGGCAATATTGCCCTCACCTCGCAAACCGGCATTTCTACTCTCGATCTCAACTCCAGCGGCACTCAGGGAAACGGCGGCGCAGTCTCCCTGAGCGCGATCGGTAACATTCAGTCGGGCTTTATCAATGCTAGAGGTGGCAGTGTTGATGTGACAACTTTCGGTTTGTTTCGATCGAACAATGTTTTTAACGATATATCGGGCAATCTTGCCAGTATTTCTACTGCCGGAGGTACAGGAGGCGGGGCGATCGCAATTCGGCACGGAGGCGGTAGCGATCGACCTTTTGTAGTTGGCGGGGCGATCGACAACGGAACCCTGGGAATCATTAATGCTGGCGCGGGAAACGCCCTTTTGCCAAGTTTTTCCTTTGGGCAAACTTACACCCAAGGCAGTTTACCCAATCAGATTTCCCTAATTACACCGGGCGCGCCCCCTACTCCTCCACCAATTCCCGAACCAATCCCCGAACCAATTCCCGAACCAATTCCCGAACCAATTCCCGAACCAATTCCCGAACCAATTCCCGAACCAATTCCCGAGCCGCCGCTGTCATTTCCTGCCTCTTTGCAAGTAGAATTGCGATCGCCAAATCAAAACAAAAATTCCCCAACTAGCCCGGAGCTTTTGATTCCTTCTCGCAGATTCGATACCGCAGCCTCCGGTATTTTAGCCTTTGAACAAACCTTCACTCGCGAATACGAAAAATATCTAGATTTGCCCGCCCGAAAACCGATTACAAATATGTCGGTAATTTACGAAACCCTTCGGAAAAACGAACAAATTACCGGGGTAAAATCTGCAATCATTTATATGAATTGGGTCAGCGGAGCGGACGCATCCGCCCCCCAAGAAAATCATTCGGTGCTGGTGGCAAGTCGGGATTTATCTAATCTATTGCCTGTTAAAAAAGACCTCACCCCCCAGCCTCCCAGCCTGTTAGAAAATGGGTTGGAGGAGAGGCTGCCACCAGCCGGCACAGAAGTTTCCGATGTTCCTACCGGGGAGCATTTAGAATTAGTGTTAGTCACAGCTAACGCTGAACCGATGCGCCTTTTAGTTCCGGCGACAACGCGCTGGCAGGTACTGCAATTAGCCGACGCTTTGCAAACCGAAATCACTAATCCCAGAAGAAGAAACAGTATAAGTTATTTGGATGCAGCTCAAAAACTTTATCGGTGGTTAATTGCACCATTTGCTGGAGAATTGGCAGATTTAAAAATTAATAATTTAATTGTAATTCCGGCAGCGGGTTTGCGAAGCGTGCCGTTTGCTGCTCTTCACGATGGCAAACAATTTTTAGTTGAGCAATACAGCTTTAGCGTGATGCCGAGTCTGAGTTTGACTGATATCCGCTACGACAATATTGCTGACGATGAAGTTTTGGCGATGGGAGCGTCGGTATTTAAAGATAAAGCGCCATTACCGGCGGTACCGATCGAGTTAGAGTCGATCGCCCCGCCCTCAGAAGGAAGATCGTTTTTGAATGAAGACTTTACTCTCGAAAATTTGCAAGCTCAACGGGCTAATCAGCCTTTTGGAATCATTCACTTAGCAACTCACAGCGAATTCCAGCCCGGAGCACCGACAAATTCTTACATTCAGTTGTGGGATACTAAATTGCGCCTCGATCAAATGCGGCAGTTGCGGTGGAATTCTCCCCCGGTGCACCTGTTAGTTTTAAGCGCCTGCAGTACCGCTTTGGGCGACGAAGAGGCGGAGTTGGGGTTTGCGGGTTTGGCGGTAGCTAGCGGTGCGCGATCGGCTTTGGCGAGTTTGTGGGAAGTCAGCGATGAGGGAACTTTGGGGCTAATGACGGAGTTTTACCGGCAGTTGCGGGCCCCCAGACGCAATAGCAATTTGACGATTAAAGCCGAGGCTTTGCGGTGGGCGCAATTGCAGATGCTGCGGGGGCGCGTGCGGATTCAAGACGGGAAGCTGGAAGCCGAAGGGCTTTCTGAGGCGATCGTTTTGCCTCCGGAAATTGCGGGGCGGGGCGATCGAATGCTTTCCCATCCTTATTATTGGGCTGCTTTTACAATGATTGGCAATCCTTGGTAATTGGGCGGAGCGAAGCGGAGGGATTGGGCCCAGCGAAGCGGAGGGATTGGGCATTGGGCATTTTCCCTAATGACTGAGGACTGAGGACTGTTGACTGTTGACTGTTAACTGTTAACTGTTAACTGTTAACTGTTGACTGTTGACTGTTAACATCATGTATGAGTGCAACCGGAATTGATATGACTAATAACCAACAAATAACCAACAACCAATAACCAATAACCAACAACCAATAACCAATAACCAATAACCAATAACCAATAACCAACAAATAATATCAAATCCGGTAGCATCGTCCTGTATTTATATCTCTATTCTCTCTCTGTGTCCTCTGTGTTCTCTGCGGTTAAATCATTCCGATGCAACCGGAAACGATATAACAAATAACAACTAACAACTAACAACTAACAACTAACAACTAACAACTAACAACTAACTCTTCTTCCTTAATCTTCTTCACTCTGCTGGAAATGCCGCCAAACTTCCTGATGACATACGTGCCAAAAATAAAAAGCCAAATTCAGAAGAGCTAATAACTTAGTGCCATCTTCTAACATCGCGTGCAATCCTATACTTGGAGAGTTGATAATATCCTCAAGCCGCGAGATGGCAAACAAGAATAATGCTGCGACTAATGGCAGGTAAGGAGTAGTTTTGATGTACCGCCAAAAATTATATGTGTAAAGAAAAACACCGCTGGCATAACATAAATAAATTATTTTTTTAGATATTCCCAGCCGTGAAAGAATCAAAGTCATCCGAAACCTGTCATCCACATACAAGACTCCCAGCAGTAAAGCACTAAAAAATAAGAAGATGGCCGATCGACTGCGGGGATGTTTTTGGCGCAGCAATCCAAAACTAAATGCACAAATTACCACACAAATGCACCCTAGGACTTCGGAAACTCCGGTGAGAATTCCTTCGTAAGGAAACCAGAAATTAAAAGGATCGCTAAACAGGCGTTCAACTCCGTCTCCCTTATTATTGAGTTTTGCGTAGACGCTCAGCCAGCCCAAAATCAGGACAGTCAGAATGTTGAAAGCAGCTAAAAACGGTACAGTAAAAAAGTGTGTTTTGAAAAGTTCTAAAGAGTTTGAAAAATTGGGAATTTTATCTAATAAAGACCGACGCTTCATAAAAACTATCTCCAAGCAATAGGCTTAGTTACTGATTTAGGGGCAGCCAAAGTACAAAGGTAGTGCCGCAGTCGGTAGGATATAAATGAGTTTCCGCAGGTGGCAGCCATTCGGGATTTACTGGGGAAAATACTTCGATTTCTCCTTGCATTTGACGGACTAAATCGCGGGCGATCGCCAAACCCAATCCTGTGCCGGGAATTTCTGTCTGCGCTTTTTCTCCCCGGTAGTGCCGCTCAAATAAATGCTCTAAATCCTGGGGAGGAATCCCGGCACCTGTGTCGCTGACTGCTACTGCTACCGCAGGGGATGGGCGGTGTGTTGCCCGATCGCCCTTCGCTGTTACTTTAATATAAATTTGGCAGCCGGCGGGGCTATATTTCAAAGCATTGTCAATTAAATTGCTCAAAACTTCGCGCAAAGCTCGATCGTTCGCCGAGACTGGCGGCAAATCCGCCGGTATGTCGGCTACCAATGACAGATGCTTTTCCGATGCGATCGCCCCAGCGGAAATTAACAGCGGTTTTAAGACTTCTGCTACACAGCAGGATTCTGCTAAATTGGCTGCAGGCGACAGCGACAGGGGAGAATGCTGGATTAATTCCGCATTGGATCTTGCTTTTTCCGAAGTGCCTGATGGCAGTCTCAGATTTGCTTCGCCGGTGTCAACGGTGCGATCGAATTGACTGAGCAACTCTTGCAGCCGATCGCTCTCTCGGACAATACTAAAAGCTACATTGCGGTTTTTGTCTTCCGGTACCAGCCGCCGCGCCAACAGCTTGCCAAAAGTTCGCAACGCTGTCAGCGGACTTTTGAACTGGTGCAGCAAATTCTGCACCGTGTCGTAAACCTGAGCCTGGATTTGCCGAACCGAGCTTAATTCCTGGTGCATCCACTGCGATCGCTGGTCTAAAATGCACGCCAGGGCTAAGGTGCGAGCAATTTGTTGCATAGTCGCCTCTTCTCGATCGTTCCAAGGCCTGTCTTGCCTGCCGCACACCAGGAGTCCCATTACAGAGCCTTCGTGTATCATAGGCGTAACTATTTGCAGGCGCTGTTGCCACAGATTCTCCGGGCCTTGACACTGGTTTTGGCGCCCGTTACCGGGCAGCCGATCGGGTGCGATCGCCCCCACCGTTGATTCTTCCACAGCAAAAACTGGTGCCGCCAGCCGTCGCGGCACGGGTTTGGCTGTGGAACTTTCCGAAGGTTGCAGGGTCAACCCCTGATTTTCTGGTGATTCTACTGAATTTTCCGGGTAAACTGCGATCGGCACTAACTTTGCCTCGCTCCCGGATACCATCTCTCGTGTCAAGTATACTGCGCTGAATGTCGCTCCCAAACTGACTGCGATCGCCACCTGCGATCGACAAAGCTTGACAAATTCTGAACTGGCTGGCATTAACATGAGCGCCACATTAATATATCTAACGAAATTCTAAGTGAACTACAACTAATTTGCCGCCGATTACAGATTCGGGGACTTCTAGATTTCAGGTTTTTGCGTTTTAATAGAAGGCTGCTAGGTTCCAAGCATCCGGCCCTCAAGAACAAAAATTGCCCTGCATTCCCGTCCAGCTTTCACAGTTCCCGAAGCTAGCTGCTGCCTGAACTTTCGGGCTACAATACCACAACCGCTGCACTTTTGTCGATCGGCACGAATGTTAAGATTGTGTCGATATATTAAAAACTGTTGATTTTTGGAGCTAGAACGGATATACTCGGCTCGGATTTGGTAGCTATCATTACAACCTGTCTGCTCATACTGTCTGCTCACAGAGGAGGTAAAGAAATTGGCCAGGAGACGTAAACGCAAGAGTCGCCGCCGACAAGAAGGACGCAGAATTTTAGAGTGTGTGCCTCAATATAGCATCGAGAGCGGCGAAGATAAACCCGTAACAGCGGCTCGCAAGTTCATCCATGCCGAAGGCATTGCTCCCCCAGCTTTACTGTTAGTCAAGCGTAACGAGCATACCACCGACAGATACTTTTGGGCTGAAAAAGGTTTGTTCGGAGCCCAATACGTAGAAGAGAACCATTTCTTGTTTCCCAGCTTAAAGGTAATGCTGGAAACAGCCACAGAAAAACTTGCTCTGGTGGCCGCCAGTCGCGCATAGAGCAAACATAGCGCGATAGTTCTCATTGTCTGGAGAGTGCTGACTGAAATTTACGCGAAAAGTCCTTAAGAAATAAGCACTAGGGTATAAGGCGCCATCGCAACAGGATAGCTCGCCTGCTACGGGCGACCGCCACAGCGCGCACTCTCACGATAATGGTTTTTTTTGACTCAGCCCAAAAACGGATAAAATCCGGGCAGGGCTGTCGCCGCCCCAAATTTTAGACGAAAATTAAAGCTCCCAGATTCATCTTTTTTAGCATGAATCTCAAATCTTCAAGGCCCCAATCTAAAATCGATCGAGTGTTTGGTCGATCGAGCCAACAGCCAACCAGAGATCCACAGGGATTCATCGGTTTGTCTGCTGAAAGTCTCAGCACGGCATCTAGCATATCAAAAAACGTTCCACACCAAAATTTTAATATTCCAGTGGTTTTAAATCTAAAGCTTTTTGCATAGCTGCTAGTTCATCGCGGTGAGCTCTGACAGTAACCAGGCTCTTAGTTTGGCTTCCCGACTCAGCAACTGATTCGAGTTTAAGGGAAACTTGCTCGCAGCGTCCAGCTTTTTTCCAGTAAAATATTCCCGCCAGCGGTGAGAGCAGTACCAAAGCTAGGAAAATTTGACCTTGCTGGGGAACTAGCATTCCCAAAACCAATCCCAAGCACAGAGTGCCGCCTGCACTCAGCAGAGTTAAAAAAATAGCTAAAAACCAACTAGGCCGCACAAAACCTTCAAAAGTGACTTTATAGTTGGGAGCATCGACGGCTGCAACTCGGTAAGCCCTAGAAGCAAAATATTCTTGTAGCTGGGTTAACAGCGACTCTTGGGCGCTCTCAGAAGCCAGCTTGACTTGTTCGATTCTATCTTTGACTGAGGCCTTGATGAAGAAAAACAAGCCAACAGCAAGCAGCAGGGTAATCGTGAACGTTGAAGAAAGAACAGTAGTATCCATCGGTACAAGTTTTGTGTAATTGAAACGATCTACTATTACTTTACAGAACTTTACAGACAAAAGCGATCGAGGACTTACGCAGACACTTACTTACCAAAATTCCCAACAAGCTTTGCAGCAAGGCACTTTTCTCCCCATCACCTTTCTTGGCATATCTCCCCATCATCCCTAATTCTCAAGTGACAATGCGTAAGTCCTGACGTAGTGTAGCTGCTCTAATCGCTGTGCGGCGGTGCCAGAAGCATCAGCCAAGGCAATCGGGCAAATCGCTTTGCTAGTAACGCCAGCATTTCAAGGGTTGAGGCATCCGATTGCAACGGTGCTAACCCGTGTGACCAGTTTCTAAGGCGCGGGGCCGGAGCCCGGAAGCGCCGTTACCCTGACCGATGTACTCGTGCCAGAGACGAGCCAGGTCTTGAGCTTGGTGCCGCCATTCGGGGAGGATTTGATACATCCGGCGGGGGCGGCCGCGTCCTTCTACTTTTTTCCAGTAACCGGTGATTACGGCTTCATCTTCAAGGAATTTCAGAGCGCTGTAGAGGACGGTATCAGAAAGCCGGTAGATGGGGAATTCCCTTTCTAGTTTGCCGATGAGTTCTGTACCGTAGGAATCTCCGCGCAATAACACCGAGAGAATGTAGCACACTGCTAGTTCCTTGTTTAGATAAACAGGAGGGGGGTCTTGAAAAAATTGATAGATGTGTTCAAATTTCATCTGTCTTGTCCGCTAGAAACTCTCGTGATACCGTCAGGTTAACGGGAGAGGAAAGCGGGGCGGGGTGTGCCGCTTCCTAAGGATTAACTGGGAATGGGGGGAAACACAGGTGCAGTATTTCCCCAGTTGTTTCGGTAGCTCCAAACGCTTGTTTTGCACTTCGGTAATGTTGGCGTGCGCCAAGGTTGAGGAACCTTGACTTAACTAGCTTAACTTTCTTCCTCTTCCAATCTATCGCAGCGACTATGGTCAAGTGTGGGATCGCCGCGGGCCTGTTGCAGCTAATTTCGGAGTTGGTGTTTTAACTGAAGTTCAGAATTGCCAACTTCCCCAAACCCTGATTTTGTCTGGGGCGTGCGCTCTAGATTGTCAGAGCCTGCCGGCTTTTTCGGGCAAAAACTTTGCCTTTAAACCGGACTGAGACCTAACATGGCACGCAGTGTAAAAGTTAGAAAGACAAAAGTCGCTACAATCGAAGTAATCAGGGCGATCGCTGTTGCGGGTCGATCGAGCAAGGGTCTGAGTCGCTCGAACAGAAAAAAGAAAATTCCCAGACATATCGTAATGAAAAAACGGGGGTAGCGAGAGACGTTATTGATGAAATCTTGCATGAGCTTGGTTGGGTAAAGTGTCACAGCTCGATCTTTGACTGGTAACACTTGTGAGCGAGTTTGACAATTTTGGCACAGCCGGAGCTAAATCTGCCGATCGGGCGATCGGCGTTTTTGCCGGCGAGGCTGACATATATAATTCTAACGAAAACTTTTGGTCGATCGAGCGCTGTCTGTTTAATCCCGTGCAACATCCGGTGACAACTTCAGAAGTATTTATATTCAGTTCTAGTTGTGATCGACATTATAAGGCTCTTATTTATAGATAAATGTCTGCTTCCGCACCTTCTTCCGTCTTGCCGCGTCCGTTTCAGAAACCGGCCTTACGGTAGAACTAGGTCGAAGGTAATAAAAGCCCACAGAATCAAACCATGTGAATTTTAGTCTTTGATTTGGAACCAAATCCAAGAAATCCACCCTCGCACAGTAGAGTTACGCCTTTTTATAGTTGTATCATTAATCTCTGAACGATTTTCTGAGATTATTTTACAAATTGCATCTTCTGGCGGAATTTCTCCCAGTTTCAGCGCTAATTGAAACACTAAATAAAACACTTGACGTTCTAAAATCTTATTAATCAAATCTAGATATTTTAATTTAGGTCTTTTCTGTAAAATTGACCTTCCTTCACTTGTCAAGCGAAAAGCTACTTTGTTGGTCAGGGAATCTTGATACTTTTCTATAAGTCCAATATACAATCCAGCATTAGTATAATAATCAGTTTGCCTGCGGTCAAATTCATAGTTTTCTGTAATATCATCTTTAGTCAAATTTCTTTCTAATAACAATGATAATAAATCTACTACTCTCTCAAATTTATCAGCTTGTGGCAAGGGAACATCTGGCTCTGCAATTACTCGAATATTATTGAATACCCGATCGACATCACTTTGTTGTATTTCTTGGGGAGCGATCGTATAATTCCTTTGTTCTCTCAGTTTCAGAGAGTTATAATTTTCATCATTGCTAAATTCATAAATAAAAAAGCTAAAAACGTCATTAGAGTATGTCATTAATACTGGAATTACTTTTTTAGTTATTTTTTTTGACCACAATCTGTAAGGATAGTAAAGTTGTCTAATTAAGAAATCCTCGATCGAATAGTTCTTAGCTTCTATCAATACAAAATAGTTGTTGCTTTCAAATCCCGCATCGATCTCACACTGAGAATTTTTAACCTTGATAGAATAGGGTATGTTGGTGGTGGAATTTATAATATTAAAATCAAAAGACTCTGTAGACATTCTTCCAGAAACAGTACAAGCTGTTTTCTCGCCTAATAAATCATCTATAATACCGATATTAAATGCACAGTGCAATGCGGAACTTTCAGAATATAAATTTGTGTAATCTATACTCTCTATCTCTGAAGGAAAGTCAAAAGGAATCACTTCTATTTCAGGATCGTACTTAACATCAAAGTGTGTACGAAACTTACCAATCACATATTTTGAGCGAGAGATTGGCAAGATTGATAGATGATTTTCTCGAAAGATATCTGGTAAATTGACAGAGTGATCGAACTTTGCCATCAGCCTGCTTTCTCTTAGCTTGTTGATTTGAGCCGATTCTATTTCAAAACAGCCATTTTTATCTACTTCTTCTAAAATGTTATGCGTTTCAAATAATGTTTCCCAGGCTCTATCGTTAGCAGTTTTTTTGTTTTTACTCATATTTATTTGTCCTGAACTTGATAATTTAAAATTAACACTTCATCAATTTTACCTCTTTTCAAAGCATTTGAGTTGATACTTCTCGTTGCCCTAACTTTTTTGATTGTTTCTTGATAATCCTTGTACAAATCCAGAATAAAATCCGTACAAGAATTACTCATCATAACTTTGCAACCTTTTGCCGTTAGATCGTCAAAAACTTTTTTCAGTCGTGCTTGTTCGTGTCTATTAAAGCCATTCACATCATATCCAGTAAAAGAAGCTGTTTCCGAAACAGGATCGTAAGGAGGATCTAAATAAATAAAATCTCCTTTTTTGGCATCTTTGACAGCTTCTTGGAAATCCAAATTTGACAGTGTAATGGTGTTGCTACTTAAGTATTTGTTTACAGCTCTTAAAACAGCCTCGTCTAAAAAATTGGGATTTTTATATCTGCCAAACGGAACATTAAACTGACCTTGGGAATTCACCCTAAACAAACCATTGTAGCAAGTTTTATTTAGATAAATGATTCGTGCTGCTTTTTCCACTGCAGACAAATCGGCATATTTTTTAGCTGAACGATCTAAGTCTCTCATATGATAATAAGAAGTTTCGCTATTGCTATATTTATCCTTACTTAATTCCTCCATCAGCTCATCTAAAGAGTCTCGGATCGCTTGATAGCAGTTAATCAGTTCTCTGTTGCTATCATTGATAACAGCTTTTTGGGGTTGTAACTCAAACAAGAGTGCGCCTCCACCTATGAAAGGTTCATAGTATGTATGTTTGCTTGTCAGCTTGGGAACATACTTAACAATTTCTGGCAATAACTGCCTTTTACCTCCGGCCCACTTTAAGAAAGGTCTTACTAAGGGATTAATTTTCCCTTTTACTAACGTATCGCTTTTCACTCAGATGCCTCTAACGCTGAACAATTCATTGTACTTGAATTTTTGTTCAAGTCAAGAGGAAAGGGTGATATCGATTCAAGGTGTAAGTCGCAGTTAAATCTATCGACAAAGACACCTTGACATAAATCTATTCATCTGATATGTCTGGGAAAACAATCTGAATTAAGCCGATCGCACTTCGATCGCTCCCCGGTCAAAAACCCGCTTGTCAGTACCGATAGAACTGACAAACATCCGGTCTTCATAGATATCAAACGTCGCAAAACTCAGCCGACTAGCCGAAAACTCCGTCCACTCAGAACGCCCCACCGGACGAGTGCCCCCGCCGGCCCCGCAAATCAAATAAGTCGTACCGTTAATCGATCGGGTGCGTTCGTAGCTGTGCTCGTGTCCGTTGATATAAAGCTGCACGCCGTACTTTTTAAACAAAGGCGTCAAAGTCTTAAGAAAAGGTTGATTCACTCCGTAGATACCAGAGGAATAAATCTGGTGGTGGCCGAACACAACTTTCCACGGTGCGGTGCTCTGACTCAACTCTTTTTCCAGCCAAACAAGCTGATTTTTCCAATCAGCATTGTGATTGGTATCTAATGCAAAAAACTGTACCGGATCGCGCCGAAAAGTATAGTAGCGACCTTGCATATTAAAACCCGCATATTTAACTTGCGGGTCGCCGTTAGCAGTGCGGATGTCGTGATTTCCCAAACAAGCATAAAATTTTACACCCTGCTGCAATAATGGCTGATAAGGCCGCTCAAAAACAGCATTAATTTTTTCAATTTCGCCGTTATTGTAGATATTGTCGCCGGCGAGAACAGCAATATTAAAAGGGTTTTCCCGATGATATTGGGCCATCGCCTCAGCTACGGCATACTGACCTTGGGCACCGGTACCGGTGTCGGCAACCGAAATAAAGCGTAAAATAGGCGGTGAGGCTGGCAATTGGACGATCGTCCTTTCGCCCTCAACATTAGAAGGTACAGCAGCATTCGCGTCTGTACCCCAGAAAGTCCGAAGCTGAAGCATTTTCCAGACTCCGGTAACACCTAAGCTGCTGAGACTGGCTAAAACTAGAAAGTTACGGCGTTTGATGCTCATGTTAATTCAGTTAGAACTAATCAAATGATAAATTAAGGGTGAGATGACTCAACTAAAATTTATCTTGTTCACATATATTTGCAACGCTCCAAGGCAAAGAAAATGTCAGAAGAACCACTAAACCAACCCACTCCAGAAGCGTCTCAATCTCCGGCAGCGGAGGTTGACTCGGCGCAAAAGTCTGCCGCCACTGGCAGCCAAGCTCAAAAAACCGCCAGTGCCGGCAAAAATGAGAAAATCAAAGCTTTGATTTTCTCAATTCGGAATTTGGGAAAAAAAGAGAAAAATGTAGCAGCAGAAGCGCCGCAGCAGCCCCAAAAGCCGATCGCGCCCACCGCTGCTGACTCAGCAACAGTAACTCCTCCGGCTGTTGCTGCGGAAGTTAAAAGCGTTCTCCCGCCAAAAGCGGCGGTAAAATCCGATAAAAAGTCTGTATCAAAACCCGCAGGCGGCGGTTTTGTAGAGAAAGTCGCTGTACTTTGGCAAAGCATTGTGCGGTTAGTGCGCGAGCTGCTACCGCCATCTGCAAACGCCAAGCTGTCCGATCCAATTTTAAACGCCTCCTTAGCAGCAATTCTAATCGTTGCAGTCGGTTTAACTTTCAACAGTTTCTCGGCAAAACCGCCGGATACACTAGCAAAAGCGCCTTTTACAGCAGTGCAGCAGTCGCCGCCGGAAACCGCAAAATCACCAGAGGCGATCGCAAATTCTGAGCCAACATCCGCTAAAATCAAAAGCAACTTGCCCGATTTAGCGGCTCCGAAAAAACCGCAAACTGTAGAAATTATCCCGCCGCCGCCGCTGACGCCAGAACAGTCTCTGATTGCTGCAATTCAAAATCAAGTCGCTGAAATTACCGATCGACTTGGCGGCGGTTTAGTTAGGTCTGTTCAAGCTGATTTCTCCATCGGCCTTTTGACAGTGAATGTCGCTGAAGATTGGTACAAACTCAGCGATATCGAGCAAAATCAGTTAGCGACTAAAATGTGGAAAGAAGCTAATGCACTCGATTTTAGCAAGTTACAAATTGCAAATATGGAAGGTAAGTTAATAGCTAGAACTCCGGTTGTTGGTTCGGAAATGATTGTTTTGGAGAGATGAATTAATAAAGTTTAAATCGGATGTATTTGCCAACAGTCAGATTAGTCTTAAAGTCCAGGACGCAAAATCTAATTTTGTAGGCTTGTAGTGAGGACTTCAGTCCTCTCTCATTTGATGAGGACAGAAGTCCTCACTACAAACCTGATAACGCTTAGTGACCGGACATAATATTAATTAACTTTGAGAAAAATTGAAAGATCGCAATTTTAACTCAAGTCGAACCAGTAGAAATAGAATCTCCCAGCAGCCACCCAGATGCGATCGCAGAAAGCGAGCTCGCGCGATCGCACGACTTACGGCATTGAAGCTCTCAACCTTTACTTTCAAAAGCTTTCGGATGTTTAGGTGTCAGCTAATTCTTTCATTTCTTATGAATAAAAAAACAACATTGTTCCGTAATTTCAAGGCAGTAAATTTGAGTAGGCTTTCCATGCGAGCCTACAACAATTTAAGTATTATTGCTGAGTAAAGTACATTACTTAGATAAAGAATCTGTAAACTTTTAACAATAAAATCACAATTTATCAGTAATAGTCCTGGACGCACGAGTGGCCAGAAACCGGGTTTTTTACGAAAATTATCCGCCGCAGCCCATAAATTAGGCAAAAAACCCGGTTTCTTGGATCTTGGTGCGTCCAGGACTGAGTAAAAAACTAACCAGCGCAGCAAGCTTCACATATTTGCTGCTATTAAGTTGTTGCGGACACCGCCAGTTTTCCAGTACCCGACTGAAAATCTCAGTAATTCCCCTGATTGACTGGCTGCCGAAAATACGGGAACATTATTCTCAATAAAACTTTGGAAACTAAATAAAAATCAAGCACTAAAAACTCGATCGACTCCCAATCCACACATTCCTCTTGAACGAAGTGTGAAGCGCATCAATTAGTTGAGTTTGAAACTACCACAATCCAACAGCTCACTCGCATCTACCCCAATCAAACATGAAACCTTTTAAAGATTCACCCTTTAACTCTCAAGATCCGTTTCAGAATTTGCTCGCCCCAGAATTCGAGATAAATACCAAAAACTTACTCAACAGTCAAGCTTGCGCCAGCACCAACTCAGAATAAACACTCGCTCCACTTCGGGCCGCTGACAACAATAGCGCTGAACACATCGCCAGTTGTTCCAACTCCCTCAGTTTGAGTCCCCGTTTCCCCGTTCAAGGTTTTACCCCCCCCGAAGAAAATACTGTACTGGATGCTCTGACTGGGGAAATTATAGGTGAAAGGGATCTCGACTACTCAGACAAAGATGCTTTAATCGGCGAAAGACGCGCATCCCAACTCGCACCAACAGTTTCAAATCCTAAAAAACCTCCCATCATCCAAAGTGCCGCACTTAAATTTACAGACAGCAACAATCAACCAGTTCTCTTCATCACGGCTACCAATGTATTAGTAGATAACTTTGGCGACCCCGCAGGCAGCAGATTCAGCGACTTAACCGTAAAATTTTTCGTAGGCAGACAAGCTTACGAAGCAACAGTTTTGACAGACAAAAGTCGCAAATTGGCAAACAATCAATTTGAAATAGCCGTTCTTGTTCCCAACACCGTACCGTTAGGTGAATCCCGCATCGTCATCAGCCGCCGTTCAAACGAAAAAGTTAGCCCAAATCCCTCAGAACCAGCCAAAGAAGTTAAATACGATAGCAGTCCTTACCGAATAGAAAACAATACAGAATACATCTTTGCCGCGCAGTGGACAACAGATAAAATCGCAATTATTAACGGTGCAAATCCCGAATCAGTCGTCACAGCTACTAATAGCAGCGACTTGTCCATTGCCAGCGTTTCTGTAGGCACGGATGATATACTCGATCGCCCGCGAGAACTAACTGTAACCAGTGATGGCAGCCGTGCTTATGTAGTAATGGATCGCTCAGCGCGCGTTGCTGTGGTCGATCCGATGACGCGGCAACAGATAGATACTCAGCCCAATACCGCTGGTATCAACCCGATAAATTTGCCTAGCGGTTCAGAAGGTCGATCGATAGTCATAGACCCCCGCGACCAATACGCCTACATCGCAGACGGAAAAATCGGCAGCAACTCCATCTACGTTCTCGACATCAACCCATTTTCACCAACCTATCACCAAGTCACCCAAACCATCCCAGTCGGTACAGCACCAAACGGTTTGCGGCAAATCGCCCTTAGCAGCGACGGCAAAAAACTATTTGTTACCGCACCAAACGGCGCGAACAGCAAGATTTACGCCGTTAACATCGACCCCAAAGACCGACCCAGCAGCCCCAGTCAGAACCCCAAAAAGTGGAATCAATTAATCGGAACTATCGCAGCCGATGAAGGAGTAGAAGGAATAGCCAGCACAGTCAATCCCCTTGCGATGACCTTCACAAACAGTGGCAAAGATAGCAACGGATTTGGGGTATTGGACATTACTAATAATGACCCGGTGAGTTTTGCTGCTACCACCCGATATACAAATTTAGGGCTGGGTTCTGCTAACGATTATTTTGATGTAAATGAGGGAGTCGCGGTAACGGTACTGCCGGATGCCAGTTATGCCTTTGTTGTCGGCCGCAATTCCGACACGAAATTCTTCGGTCAAGAACTACCCAGCGTAGATGGAGACCCGCGAGCCGGCAGCAACATCGGCATTATCAAAGACCCGCTGACAAATCCGCAATTAGTCGCGGGAACTAGACCAATTCCAGATGGATTCGCTACCGACTTAGCGCTGTCAAGTGATAGCAAGTTTCTTTACGCTTCCTATCCAAATTTAAGCGGTGCTGGCGGCAAAGTTTATGTTTTTGATGTGGAGGAATTTGTCAAAACGTTGACAAACCCCAGTCAATTCCAAGTAGATGCCAAAGGTCGGGGTGTTGGGCTGCCGTTGTTTGACAGCACTACGGCACGAACTGCTGCGGTTGCTGACTTGTCAGCGATTCCAATTGACAATATTAATCCAGCGGTTAGTATTGCTGCTGATTTTCAGATTCTGACCGATGCGAACAATCAATATACTTACGGCGTGCCGCCTGGTAGCAAGCGAGCTCCCGTTTCTGCAACTAATGCTCGCGGTTTGGCGGCGACACCGCTGGATTGGCTGGATTTAGTTGATGCTAATGATACAAAAGACTTGACTCCGACTTTTGAATGGAAGTTTGATGGACTGCCGACAGAAAACATTGAAGAAGTCAATCTCTTCGTCAGCGTGTTTGACGAAGGTGAGGGACTGTTGCCGTGGGATCAAGTAGTTGATTTACCCGACCCTAACGGTAACAAATTTCTCTCCGACCAAGGATTGAGCAAACCGCAGCAGTTAGGTTTACTGACAAAACCTTGGAACACATCTTCTTACCACGGTCAAGAAAACGATTTCAACCCCAACCGGATTTTAACTGCAACGTGGCAGAAAGATAGCAACAATATCGGCAAGTGGACTTTCGATGGCGGTAAAACATTTACTCAGGGAACAAATACCAGCTTTACACTTCCTCCCAGTCTCAAATTGACTGCTGGCCAGGAGTACAATTGGGCTGTTGAAGCTTGGAATAAAGAAGGAAAACGCAACGAGGAGTTTGGTAATTTCTGGACGCCGCTACCGCCAGCCCTCAACGGTGACGATACCTTCAGCAGCGTCACCGTGCTGACTCACGGCTTTAAACCTCCATTTTTTAACGAGCCGGGAATTCCTTCAGAGTTTTACCAAATGGGTAACAGCATTGCCAATGCAGGTATCGACGGCGGCGGTTTGATGATGAAGTACGACCTGCCTACAGGTTACTGGGTTCCAATTAACAAATATGGTGCAGTTTCCCCAGGCTTCCAAGCAGGTTTGAATCCCAAAACCGACCCAAACTATCTGACTAAGCTGGGAAGTTATATAGCTCCATACCTTGCCAAAAAACAACCGTTAGTCCTGCTGAATAACTGGTCAGAAAATAATGAATCGGCAGTTCCTGATTCAGGCTTCACAGAAGCGGCAGCAGATGCTTTCTTTACTTCCCTCGTGCAATTGGATGGAGTGCTGAAGAATAAAACCAGCCCTACCAAACAAGGTGCAGTTTTCAATTCGCCGCTGCACTTTGTTGGTTTCAGTCGGGGTACGGTTGTCAATAGCGAAATTATTCAGCGTTTGGGTACTTATTTTCCTGATGCTGGCGGCAAACCCAACTCTGGTACTCGCGACCTTCAGATGACAACTTTAGACCCCCACGATTTCAACCAACCGTCGCTAAATGTGGTGACAAAAAATTTCGGTGATTTCCGCGAACCGAAAGTTCAGGTGTGGAAAAATGTTACTTTTGCGGACAATTACTATCAGACAGTCCCGAATTTATTGAGCGGTACACTTACGCCTGTCGGTCGCAATATTCCCAATCTACCGTCTACCGAGAAGGGAACAGCCCCAAGACTTAAGTTTCCGCGAGAAGGTTGGAGGTCAGAAAATCCCAATCCTAATGGTAAGCTGTTAGGAGAACCGGATTTGTCGGTTTTCTTGGGAACTAATAAAAATAACCCAGGTTATAATAAAAGCCGTGCTGGGTTTACGACTGATCCTCTGATTAGACCGGGAGATGTACACGGACGTGTTGTGAGTTGGTACGGAGGAACATCCGACTTGTTTCCAACTAACTTTCCGTCCAATGAAAACTTAGAAGTTAATCCTGTATTTCGTCGGCGAGGGGATGGGTATCGGGAACAGTTGTTCGATAAAGACTTTTCATTTAGCAATAGTGTTTTGACAGGCCCGGCTCGCGTTAGCCCTTGGTATACACCGGAAAGCAAATTCCAACACGGTGTTGATACTGCTCCTTGGGAGGGAATTGGTACGGGCTGGTTTTATTCGGCTATGGGTGGCGGTTACAGTTCGCGCCCTAAAACAAATGTAGAGCGTATCCCGCTAGATTTTGACAATACTTATGATGCCAGGATGCGAGGAGACGCGGCGGTTCCTACTTTGTTTAATGGGAATTTTGATGCTGTTTTCGATCCGAAGGGAGTGACTCGAACTCCTTTGTCTAAGGGTCTACCTGGATGGTCGTTCCACAACGGTCAATCCGATCCAAATATTGATTTGGTTCAAAGTTTGGAAGACGTAAAGTCCATCAAAGGAAACAGCGAACCAAACTATGCCTTTAAGTTAGAAAGCAGCGGGGTGAAGGAAATTGTTCACAATCGGTTTGTTGTACCCGATTGGGGTGCCCTTCGATTTGATCTGCACGCACCAAAGATTGCCAATAGCTCTAAGGCCAAATCTAAAGGTACGCTTGATGTGACTATTCGACCATCAGATCCATCAATTCCAGCGTTTTCTCAAACAATAACTCTTCAAAAAGCTGAAAATCAAACGGATAGTAAGGAAGCTCCTTCTACTTACCTAGCAGATCAATTCAAAGTAGATTATGGGATAAAAGGCTTTGAATCTTTCAATGTTGACGTACCAGAAAGACTGCGCGGTCAGCCGGCAACCGTTGAATTCAAGCTCGAAGCATCTATTCCTGTCTATCTAGATAATGTCTTTTTTCAAAGCGAATCGCTGAAGTTTGGCAATCCTAATAATGCTAGAACCGAGTTGAATAACACCTATCAAACTAACTATTTGATAGAGAAGCCTCAATATACTCTTTCGTACAATGCTGACAAAAATACACCTAACTGGGTTAGCTGGGTACTTGACAAAGGTTGGGCAGATGGCAAAGCAGGCAGAGCAGCAGAGAAATTCGCTGAAGATCCTCAATTGCCTGGATCAAGTTTCTATAAGGTTCAGAATGATGATTACGACTTTGAGCCTCAGATTGCGGAAAAATACACTAAGCAGGAATATAATCGGTTTTTGTGGGGAAAGAAAGCTTTCTTCCTTTCAGCTCGCGGTCACTTGACTCCTTCAGCAGATCGCCAAAGAAGCATTAAGGATAACCTAGCCACGTTTTTGACCACAAATATTATACCTCAAGATACCAAGCAAAACTCAGGGGTTTGGGCAACTCAAGAAGGACAACTTCAAAAACTTGCAAAAAAAGATTATCAGTTCGTCCTCTTTGCAGGAGGTTCCGGCCAAGGTGGCGACAAAGTAACCTACGGGCCTCTACCTGCAAATGAAAATGTAATCGGAGTTACCCCGATTCAAAGGGGAGATGCTAACCCAAACCAATTTGCCAATTTTCATCCAGGAACAGATACCACAAATCCAACAAATATTCAAGTACCGGATGCACTTTGGAAGGTTGTCTTAGGCTTTTCGCCCCAGAACAAATCTGAGTATCCCGACATCCACTTTGCCTGGTGGATACCTAACAATTCCTACAGCATTAAAAATTTGCTCGACTACACAAATCCCATTAAGACTCCAGATGGTCTTGCACCAAAAACAGGAAATCGAGCGTGGAACGATCAAGCCTTTACCATCTCGATAGAAGCTTTGGAAGGCAGACTTAACAAAGATTTACCGAAAGACAGTCTATACGATTTTCTTTCTAATATCCCCAATTCTGCTGCCAAGAAAAAACTCAAGGAAGTGAAGTCTATCCTTCCAGGATAACTCACCTGATAACTGCAATAGACTTCCCATCAGGGAAGTCTATTTATTTACCTTAGCTATTGTTCCGCACGCTGCCATCGGGCATTAGGGTTTCCTCAAAATAGCAATCTCGGAAGTCGCCCCCGAAAACACGATCGTTTTTCACCCCGAAGTCGGCTTCCCGGAAGTCTGTTCTGGTCAACTTGGCTTTTTGAAAATAAACACTGTGTAACATAGCTCCCTTGAAGGTTGCCTCCGTCAAATTATTGGAGATAAAGCTGAAACTGCCTATTCTTGCCTTATTAAATTTGGCTCTACTGAAATCGGCACACCAAAAACTCCCCTCAGCGAACCCAGCTCCCGTCAAGTCAGCTCCGCTCAAATTGGCAAAATCAAAAACTGATTGGAAGATACGGGTTTCCCGCAAAATAGCATTGCTCAAATCTGCTCCTTCAAAATTGCTTTGATCGAAATCAACCCTAGTCAAGTCAGCTCCTCGCAAAATCACTCCATTCATGTAGGGTCCGAGCTCTTGGATACTACTATTACGCAAAATAATACCGCTCAAATCCAATCCTTTTAATTGTCCGAGCTCCCAAGACCTGCGTTCCCGGCTGCAATTGGGACTCTCTACTATCAAGCCGCTGAAATTTCTTTCCCCAGCCGCATAACGGTTGATGATATCTGTAAATAGCATCTTTTCCATTTGGAAAATAGCGGTATCTATCTGCGCTCCCTGAAAGTTAGCACCTTCAGTATTCGCGTCAACCAAGAATGTCATGCTAAAATTTGCCGAGCTACAATTAGCATCAATCAACTGAACATCACTCAAATCAGCTCCCCACAAATTAGCGCGACCCAGATTAGCAGCTTCCAGGTCAACCTCTCGTAAGTCCGCATCACTGAGGTCAGCTTCTTCTAAGCAAGCATGACTTAAGTTAGCGTACATCAGGTTAGCAGTGCTCAGGTTAGAAGAAGCTAGATGCGCTCCGCTGAGATTGGTTTCTCTCAAATTAGCACCCCTCAAATCAGCACCACTGAGTTCGATGCCACTCAAGTTCATGTTTGCTAGATTGGCATCGACTAAGCTGATTTCCGAGAAATATCTCTCGCCATCGGCATAGCGTCTGAGCAATTCTTCAGCGTCCATAACTATCCTAGTAAAGGTCTTTTATGTTTACACTATCGATCATACTTTATTCACGCAGGAGAGCTCCTATTTCTTACAGCAAAAAGGTGCGCCTCGCGCACCCTACATCACAAAATATGAACGGTAAACAGTCACCAATTAACTAATGACTAGAAAGGTTTATTAGTAGGTTTAAAACCCTGCTTTTGAAAATAGGTTCTAAATACCTCTTGAGCAATTGGTGCCGCCGATACAGAACCAAATCCGCCGCCTTCAACAATAACTGCGATCGCAACTTCCGGTTTGTCAGCGGGAGCAAAACCTACATACATAGAATTGTCAGGATGTCCGGGCATTTCCACAGTTCCAGTTTTACCAGCACTTAAAGGAATAGTACCGTCATTCATGGCGCGGGCTGTACCTTTTTTAACCACGTCAATCAATCCTTGTTTAACGACGTTTAAAGTAGCAGGTTTAATAGCAGTTTTGATTTTTTTAGTGATGGGCGTATTGGTTTGAGAAGCCAACAAATGTGGCTGCACTCGCGAACCACCGTTGGCAATAGTTGATACCATCACTGCCAATTCTAGGGGAGTACAGAGTACCAAACCCTGACCGATCGCCATTGTCACCGTATCGCCAACATACCAATCTTCCCCGTACATTTTCTGTTTCTCTGATGGGATCGGAACTTGACCGTGATTGGCTGCATCCAGGCCCAAAAGCTCTAAATTAATCGTGCCGCCAATGCCCATTTCCTTAGCCCATTTCGCCATTTGTTCGGGTCCTGCTGCCATACCTACTTGATAGAAAAATGTATTGCTGCTGTAGGCCAGAGCATCGCGGAAACCGATAACGCCGTAACCGCCGCTGTGTTCGTTAAAGGTAATTCCGCCGATCGTAATTGAAGAAGAAGTGCCCACAGTCGAGTCAGCAGAAAACTTGCCAGACTCGATCGCGGCTACAGAAGTTACAATCTTAAAAGTGCTGCCGACTGGATAGCCTTGAACAGCCCGATTTAAAAAAGGTTTTTCTGGCCCTTGGAGCCGATCCCATTCTTTTTGAGTTACCTTGCGGGTGAAAATATTGGGATCAAATGTCGGCCAACTAGCCATTGTTAAAAGCGCTCCGGTTTTCACGTCGATCGCCACAACTGCACCCAGGCGATCGCCCAAAGCCTTTTCGGCAGTTTTCTGCATATCTAAATCTAAAGTTAGCTGCACGGGTTTGCCGGGAACAGGATCTTTTACACCTAAATCTTGAATTTCCTCGCCCTTAGCATTCACCTCGATCAAACGGCTTCCCCAAACGCCTTCTAAAGTTTTATTGGCTAATTTTTCAACTCCCATCTGACCGACAATCATTCCCATCGGATATGTAGGATTAGCTTTTAATTCGTCTAAAGTAGCTTCGCCGACGTATCCCAAAAGGTGAGCTGCTAACTGCTGGTTGGGATTGTCTCGGCTCGATTCGGAGCGAATTTCAACTCCCTGCAAAGTATTAGCTTGTTCTCCCAAGGCGACGAAAGTACCGACATCGATATCTTTGCTAATTCGCACTGGTAGGGCAGATTTGTAGCCTGCTTCCTCGATTTTTTTGAGAATTTCGGCCGCGGGAAGTTTGACGATCGGGCCGAGTGTGGCCGCGACTTCTTGCCACTCTTTGATCGATCGCTCTTTCGGCCACAGATAGACCGATCGAGATACGCGGTTAGCCGCAAAAATTTTGCCGTTGCGGTCTAAAATTTGACCGCGGTTCGCTGCTACCGAAACAGGGCGAATGCGGTTATTTTCCGCCCGCTGTCGGTTGTAAGCTCCCTGTACCAGTTGCAGTTCGGCGAGACGAAATACCGGCAGCGTCACCAAGGTAGTGACTACCAGCATAAAAACCATCACTTGGAACGATCGGCTGCGCTGCCGCCCTGCATTATCGAAGCCATTTTTATCGAATCGGACTTTAGAGTTAAAAGAAAAATCGCCAGCCATATTAATTAATCTGCTCTTTTTATCCAACTAACAGGTAGATACGGTTGCCATCCGGATTTTTTGGCGGAAGATGCAACCATTATAACTTCTCACTCTTTAGTTACAGACATAAATTCTACCGGTTGGCAGACGAATCTGCCAGATTTTGTGATTAAAGTAGCTTTTAAATATCATCTTTTTGTGACAATTCAAATTTTAAGGAGGTACGGGTGCTGTGGAACCGATCGATTTTTTGATTGCTTGGCTGGTGACGGGCAGCAGCTTGCTGCTAATTTCTCAACTGCCGATCGGCGTGGAAATTGACAGCACACCGAAAGCACTAATTTCCGCTGCGGTTTTGGGACTTTTGAATGTTTTAATTTTGCCAATTTTGAAAGCAGTCTTTTTTGTGCCGAACTTGCTGACGCTGGGATTGCTTTCGGGCGCGTTTGCTTTTGTAATGAACGCGATCGTTTTTGCCTCTGCTGCAAAGCTAGTTGAAGGATTTCGCCTGCGGATGGGCCTGTGGAGCGCGGTATTGGGGGCGATCGCCTTGGCAGCAGTTAGTAGCTTTATCAATGGTGCGCTGATTTAGCAACTTCCCCAGAAAAAGGGCGATCGAAATCGCCCGATATTGCCACACCTTACCTTGCGCGTTTCGTTTCTCTAGAACCGATTTCAATCGCGGAATATTCCTTCTTCCCTCGAACCTCTTCCTGATGACGTTGTACCGAAAGCTCGGAGGCGACAGCAAAACATGACTGATGACTGATGACTGATGACTGATGACTGATGACTAGCCTTCGGCTTCGCTATTCGGCTAAAATGACGTTGGACTACTGACTACTGACTACTGACTACTTCCTTCTTACCTCCCGATCGCCGACATATAAGCTGTCACCTTAATATCAATTCCAGTAATATCTGTGCCGACAACCACAGCCGCCGCTCCTAAATCCAATGCTTTTTTAGCCATTTCTGGTCCGGCGATTCCACCTTCGCAGATAACTGGAACCTTAAGCTTTTCTACCATTTGGGCGAGCAAATCAAATCCGGGCGGCGAGAAATTTTCCGTCTGGGGAGTGTAGCCAAAAAGAGTAGTTGCGACAGTATCTGCACCAGCTTCAACCGCCGCGATCGCAGCTTCGATCGTATCGACATCCGCCATCACCAATTTTCCTAATTCGCTGTGAATTCGATCGATTAACGTTTTTAAATCTTCGCCTGCAGGACGGTTTCGCAAAGTAGCGTCAACGGCGATAAGATCTGCTCCAGAAGTGGCGATCGCCCGCGCGTCTTCAAACCGAGGAGTAATGTAAATCTCGCATCCCGGCAATTGCTGCTTCCAAATCCCAATTATGGGAGCAGATATTTGTTTCCGCACCGCCGCCACGTGAGCCGGAGAATCAATCCGCACCCCCGCAGCCCCTCGATTGACAGCGGCGCGAGCCATTGCCGCGATCGCGATCGGATCGTGCAGCGGCGAATCAGCAGGTGCTTGACAAGAAACAATTAATCCTGTAGGAATTTGACAATTAATCATGGCGAATTAGGAATTGGGGCATGGGGCATCGGGAATTGGGCATCGGCCAAACAGGGCATTGGGAATTGGGCCTAAAAGCATCGGGAATTGGGCCTAAAAGCATTGGGAATTGGGATTTTTTTGTAATTTATTCCCTGTGTCCTATTGAACTCAAATAAGCGTTAAGTTTTGGTAGTAACTTATCGACAATTGGTTTAAATTTGCTTACTTCTTCGCTTGTGATAAGTTGTCTAGCATAGGCTAGCTAATCTTAACCAGTTTATTTCGTACAAAGAGCCTCTGGCAATTTTTACAAAACGCCGATTATCGGGAGTCATTATAACGACCTCTTCCTTCAGCAATATTAGCACAAACACTATCAGCAGACCGCGTATCTTTTGTGAAGTAATCCCATTTTTTAACAATCTCCCAAATCTGATTCGCCAAACTTTCCGCCAACTTATAAACCTCTAATTCCTCAAAATCAGGTCTTCCCACAATTACCTCAAAAACTCAATTATATTAAATGCCCCCTGCCCCCTGCCCCATGC